>CAZEEC010000102.1:0-7593 GCA_964511105.1 uncultured Mesorhizobium sp. | reverse complement strand
CTGTTCGCCTGCAGCGCAGGCGTTTGGGCGGGTCTTGCCGTTCCCGCAATCCTGAAAAGGCGCATTCTCAACCCTGCTTGAGCGAGGAAATATCATCCCCGGTGTCTCAAAGCATTTGAAGCACCCCGATCGCGTTAACCCTTTGTTAAACATCTTGTTGCCCCCGCGGTGGACAGAGCGCATGCTTGTCCTTGTGAGCGGCGGCAATTCGTGGAACTCAGTTTCCGCGTCTCCGTTGTCGGTTCGGACGTGCGCAATCTGGAATTTGGGGCGACGATGAGAATGGAAGCGGGCAGCGACAACGCCGCGGCAATCAATCTGGCGGAACACCGCGTCTTTTCCGGTTCCTTCAAGAGGCTCTATGGGGACGGCATGCAACTCGTCGAAGAGGCCGCCGAGTATCTTGACGATCAGGGTCGCACCGATGCGAAAACACTTTCTCGCATGACGGCCACTCTTTATGCCGCCGAATCGATGCGGCTGACCACGCGCCTGATGCAGGTCGCATCCTGGCTCCTGCTCCAGCGCGCCGCCAATTCCGGCGAGATGACGCGCGATCAGGTTGCAGCGGAAAAATCGAAGGTGCGCCTCGATACCGCTTCTGCCTTCGAGACCGATCAATTATGGGGCGAGTTGCCGGCGGCCTTCCGCGAACTCGTCGACCGTTCCTTGCGCCTTCAGGCGCTTGTGCGCCGCGTCGATGGCGAAGTATACGGCGCGGATGCCAGCTTCGGACGCAATGCCGTCAACCCGGTCTCTGATCAGATCACGCTGCTCAGGACCGCTTTCGGACGCTAACAAGATTTTGTTGCTGTTTTGTTCACGCATTCGTGCCATATCGGGCGGGAATGACGGGACCGGGCATGACAGAGACGATTCGCATCATCGGTATCGATCCCGGCCTACGCCGAACCGGCTGGGCCGTTATCGACGCCATAGGCAACGCATTGCGCTTCGTGGAATCGGGTACGATTCGGTCGGATGAAAAGACTGATCTGGCGACGCGCCTGTGCCAACTCCATGATGGATTAGAAGCCATCATTCATCACCATGTGCCGGATGAAGCGGCGGTCGAGCAGACCTTCGTCAACAAGGATGCAACTGCTACCCTGAAACTTGGGCAGGCGCGCGGCATAGCCATGCTCGTGCCGGCCCGCGGGGGACTGCCGGTCGCCGAATACGCGCCCAATGCAGTAAAAAAATCGGTGATAGGCGTTGGTCATGGCGACAAGAAGCAGATCCATATGATGGTGCGTGTGCTGATGCCGCGCGCGACTTTCGACACGGACGATGCGGCTGATGCCATCGCGATCGCGATTTGCCACGCCCATCATCGCCAAAGCGTAACCGGCAGGCTCGCGGCCGCCGTCGCGATGGCCCGATGAGCATGCCGGACCCGGAGGGCGCAGCGCGATGATCGGCAAATTGAAGGGCACGATCGAGGAAATTGCCGAAGATCATTGCATCGTCGACGTCCACGGCGTCGGTTATGTCGCCTTCTGTTCGGCCCGCACTTTATCTGCGCTGGGCGGCGTCGGCGAAGGCGTCCTGCTGTTCATCGAAACCTATGTCCGCGAGGACATGATCCGTCTCTATGGTTTCAAGACCCATCTTGAACGGGAATGGTTCCGGCTTCTGCAAAACAACGTCCCGGGCGTGGGCGCCAAAGTCGCGCTCGGCGTCCTGTCCACGCTGTCCCCGTCCGAACTCGCTAACGCGATCGCGCTGCGCGATGTCGCAATGGTCGCGCGTGCTCCTGGCGTCGGCAAGAAGGTCGCCGAGCGCATCGTGACCGAATTGAAGACCAAGGCCCCAGCCTATGCCGCCGATGCGTTGGGAACAATGGGATTGAAGCAGGAACTCGGCGAGGGAGTCGCGCCCGCGCCCGTCGCCGATGCCGTTTCCGCCCTCGTCAATCTCGGCTATTCGCGCGACATGGCGGCCAACGCCGTCTCGGCCGCGCTCAAGACAGCCGGGGAAGGCCCCGATGCATCGAAGCTGATCCGGCTGGGGTTGAAGGAATTGGCGAGGTGATCGTTGCGTCTGCATCGCTTTCTTACTATCCTTGGTGCGGTAAGAAAAAGTCTTCTGGAGTAAGTCATGGGTGGATTTTCGACGATGACCTCCAAAGGCCAGTTGACCATCCCAAAGGACGTTCGCGATCAACTGGGCATCGAGCCCGGAACCCTTTTTTCGTGACGGTTCATAACGGGCAGGTGGTTGCCGTGCCGAAGAACAGGAAACTTGCAGATCTGGCCGGCCTTCTGGGGCGGCCACCCAACGGCAGATCGTTGACCATCGAGGAAATGGACGATGCCATCGCGGAAGCGGTTGCGGAGGACGATCGGCGCATCGTTCGTGAGTGGAACGAGGGCCGCAAGTGATCGGCGTCGATACCAAGGTCCTGCTGCGTTTCCTCATTGACGACGATCCCGCTCAGAACAAAAAGGCGAGGGGATTGCTCTCGGTCCGCACCGCGCGCGATCCAGTCTTCACCAGCGCGGTCACGATAGCCGAAACGGTATGGGTGCTAACGAGAACGCTCGGCTACTCCGTCGATATCGTCTGCAACATGCTCCGCGATCTTCTGGCAAGCGACGCCGTGTCGATAGAGTATGGCAACGAGCTTGGCTTTCTGCTTGGCGACAGCCAAGCGCGAAAGGCCGAGATATCGGATTATTTGATCGCCTGGTCCGCCGAACGAGCTGGCTGTTCACAGACAGTCACGTTCGATCGCCGGCCCGCGCGTCTCATCCCGTCCATGGAACTTCTTTCGTGAACACAGCCCCCCGCCTGATCACGCCGGAAAAACGCGGCGAGGATGTTGACACCACCCTGCGCCCGCAGTCGCTGGATGACTTCGTCGGCCAGGCCGCCGCGCGGGCCAACTTGAAAATCTTCATCGAGGCCGCAAAGAACCGCTGCGAGGCGCTCGACCACGTGCTCTTTGTCGGGCCGCCTGGGCTCGGCAAGACGACGTTGGCCCAGATCATGGCGCGTGAACTCGGCGTGAATTTCCGCTCGACTTCCGGTCCGGTCATCGCCAAGGCCGGAGATCTGGCGGCGCTTCTCACCAATCTGGAAGACCGGGATGTCCTGTTCATCGACGAGATCCACCGCCTCAATCCGGCCGTGGAGGAAATCCTCTACCCGGCAATGGAGGATTTCCAGCTCGATCTTATTATCGGCGAAGGACCGGCGGCCCGATCGGTCAAGATCGACCTCGCCCGCTTTACGCTCGTGGCCGCAACCACCCGGCTCGGCCTGCTGACCAATCCGCTGCGCGATCGTTTCGGGATCCCGACCCGGCTGAACTTTTATACGGTCGAGGAACTAGAGCTAATCGTGCGCCGGGGGGCGCGTATCGTATCGCTGCCGATGAGCGACGACGGCGCGACCGAGATCGCGCGCCGGGCACGCGGCACGCCGCGCATAGCCGGCCGTCTGCTGCGCCGCGTGCGCGACTTCGCGACGGTGGCCGGCGCGGAAATCGTCAACCGCCAAGTCGCTGACGCAGCTCTCACCCGGCTCGAGGTCGACGCCCTTGGCCTCGACAGCCTCGATCGGCGCTATCTGGACATGATCGCGCACAACTTCGGCGGCGGTCCGGTTGGTATCGAGACCATCGCGGCCGGACTTTCCGAGCCGCGCGACGCGATTGAAGACATCATTGAGCCTTATCTGATCCAACAAGGCTTCGTTCAGCGCACGCCGCGTGGTCGCGTGTTGACCGCTAATGCATGGCGCCATCTGGGACTGGAAGCTCCCCGCGACCTTGCCGAGCGCCAGACGACGCTGTTCGAGGAAGAGGAATGAGTGATCCCTCTGCCATTTCCGGCGAACTCACCGCCTTCGGACATCGCGGATATGCTCGGGTCTATTTCGCGGACACTGATTTTTCGGGCGTCGTCTATCACGCACGCTACCTTGAATTCTTTGAGCGTGGGCGTTCGGACTTCCTGCGTCTGGCCGGCGTCCACCACACGGAGCTTGCCGACGGCAAGCATGGTGAGAAGCTTGCTTGGATCGTGAAGCGCATGACGATCGACTTTCGCGCTCCAGCCAGAATCGACGACCTGCTGATGATCGACACCAGAACGGTAAGGATTTCCGGCGCCCGCATTGAGATGGAGCAGGAACTCAAGCGCGGCGACGAACTTTTGGTGACTGCCCTGGTCGAGGCGGCCATTATTTCGCAATCTGGCAAGCCACGCCGCTTTCCCAAGGAATGGCTCTCGGCCTTCATGCCAAAGGCGCGAACCTAGAAGCCGTTTCTCAACGCTTCCTTAACCCTAACGGCGCATGAACAGAGCGATGATAACCATCGCCGCTGCCATGCGCCTTCCTTTTACCAAATTTGGCTTGAACAAGGCCGATCATGGTGCCGAGGGGTCGAGGCGGCACGTATTCGACGACATTGGTCAAGCGCACTTGGAGGAAGGTCGGCTTTTGCTGGGCTCGCTCGCGATAAGGACGTTGGAACATGGAAACCGTGACTTTGGCCGCACCCGGCGGCGATCATTCGATCTGGAGCCTGTTCTGGCAGGCCGGATGGGTCGTCAAGCTCGTGATGCTCGGCCTGATCGCTGCCTCGATCTGGACGTGGGCGATCATCATCGACAAGGTCATCGCCTATAAGCGCATGGACGCCGGCCTGAACCGCTTCGAGCAGGTCTTCTGGTCCGGTCAGTCGCTCGAGGAACTTTACCGCACTTTGGCCGATCGCCGCACCACGGGCATGGGCGCGGTTTTTGTCGCCGCCATGCGGGAATGGAAGAAGAGCTTTGAGAAGGGCGCCAAATCGCCCATTGGCCTGCAGACGCGCATCGACAAGGCGATGGACCTCGCCATCACACGCGAAATGGAGGGGCTGGAAGGACGGCTCGGCTATCTCGCATCCATCGGTTCGGCAGCGCCCTTCATCGGGCTCTTCGGCACCGTTGTCGGCATCATGACCTCGTTCCAGGCGATCGCGGGGTCCCAGTCGACAAATCTCGCAGTCGTCGCACCCGGCATTGCAGAAGCCCTTCTTGCAACCGCGCTTGGTCTTTTGGCCGCCATTCCCGCCGTCATCGCCTACAACAAGCTGTCCGCCGACGCTGGCAAGCTAGCCGGACGCATGGAAGGCTTCTCGGACGAGTTCTCGGCCATACTCTCACGCCAGATTGATGAACGGGCCGGACCTCGCGCGGCGGCGGCCTGACCTGGCGCTAAAGGAGCCTGATCATGGCAATGGCAGTTGGACAGCAAGGCGGCGGACGCCACAGACGCAGGGGCAGACGACATCAACTCGTCTCCGAGATCAACGTCACTCCCTTCGTCGATGTGATGCTGGTCCTCCTGATCATTTTCATGGTCGCCGCACCCTTGCTCACGGTCGGCGTGCCGATCGACCTGCCTCAGTCGCGGGCCGGCGCGCTCAACTCCGAAACGACGCCAATTACAATTTCGGTCAATGCCGACGGCCAGGTCTATTTGCAGGAAAGCGAGATCGGCGTCGACGAGATCGTGCCGACTCTCGAAGCCATTGCGACTACCGGCTATGACGAACGCATCTACGTGCGCGCCGACGGCGCCGCCAATTACGCCATGGTGATGCGCGTGCTTGGCCGCATCAACGGCGCGGGCTATCGAAATGTCGGACTCGTCACCCTCCCCGAGGATAGCTGAGCGCGCACGATGAAGATCGGCCTCACATCCTCGGTGGCCATGCATGTCCTGCTGATCGGCGCCGGGCTGTTCAGCCTGTCGGCGCCCCGTCCCCTCGACAGTTCCAATTTCGAATCGTTCCCGGTCGAGATGGTGCCGCTGGCCGAACTGTCGACCAGTGTTCGGGGCGAGCGTGAGGCGCCTGTTTCACCAACCCCCGCACCTGAGCCGACGACCGAGGAAGAACCGATCGATAGCGCGCAGAACATCGGCAACAATCAGGTTGATCTGCCCACTTCAGCGAGTGTCCCAGGAAATCGACCCGTTGAGGCGGCTTCCGCGCCGCCGCCTGCCGAAGAGCCGCCGGCGCCGCAGCCTCTCGAGCAGCCGGTCGTGGAGCCCGACCCTGAACCTGTCCCCGCGGAGCCAGTGGAGACCGCAGCGATCGAACCTGATCCGGATCCCGAACCCGTCCCCGTCGAGGAAGCGGCGCCGGAACCCGCTGAGGAGCCGGCCATCGCCGAGGAACAGCCGCGCGATGTGGTGCAACTGCCCTCGAACGCGCCGCGCCCGCAAGTGCGTCCGCAGCCCCAGACACAACCGGCGCGGTCGGAGACGCAGCGTCCTGTGCAGGAGACCGTGCAACAGCCTGCACAGGAAAGCGACTTCAACGCCGACGAAATTGCCGCCCTTCTTACGCAGGAAGAAGCGCGCGGAGGCGGCGCGCAGCGTTCCAATCAGCAAGCGTCACTCGGCGGCCGCGAGACAACCGGCGCGGTTCTGTCGCAAAGCGAGATCGATTCGCTGCGCAGCCAAGTGCAACGTTGTTGGAATCCACCTGTCGGAGCTTCTGGTGCAGAGTCCCTGGTCGTGTCCATCCGGTTTCAATTGCTTTCATCTGGCGAGATTGATGGTTCTCCCCAAGTGGTTGCAAGCTCCGGTGATGGGGCGACCAAGCGTGCCGCCGAAATGGCTGCCCAAAGAGCGGTCGTCAGATGCGCGCCGTACAATGCACCTGCGGACCGTCACGAAGCATGGGCTGACATCCAGTTCAACTTCGATCCCAGGGACATGTTCTGATCTTGCCCGGCTTGAAGACCGGAAATGAGGCGAAACAGATGATGAGACTTTTTAAGATCTGCATGACGATTGGCGCATTAGCGCTCGGTTCGGCGCTCCTCGTCACGAACCCCGCGCGCGCCCAGCTTCAGATCGACGTTACCCAGGGCGTTATCGAGCCGATGCCGATCGCGGTGACCGACTTCCTGTCGAGCGACAATGTCGGTTCCGAGATCACCCAAGTCATCGAGGCCAATCTGCGTCGGTCCGGCTTGTTTGCGCCCATTGCGCGGACTGCGTTCATCGAGCGCATATCCAATCCCGATGTCGCGCCGCGTTTTTCTGACTGGACTGTCATCAACGCCCAAGCGCTGGTAACTGGACGCGTGACCCAGGAAGCCGACGGTCGCCTGCGGGCCGAGTTCCGCCTGTGGGACACATTCTCCGGCCAGCAGGTGGTCGGCGAGCAATATTTCGCCAATCCGCAGAACTGGCGCCGCATCGCGCACATCATTTCCGATTCGATCTACCAGAACCTGACGGGTGAGACCGGCTATTTCGATACCCGCATCGTCTATGTCGACGAATCGGGGCCCAAGAACCAGCGCGTCAAGCGGCTGGCGATCATGGATCAGGACGGCGCCAATCAACGGATGCTGACCGATGGCAGTTCGATCGTGCTGACCCCGCGCTTCTCACCGACCCGGCAG
This sequence comes from uncultured Mesorhizobium sp., assembly GCA_964511105.1. GTDB lineage: Bacteria > Pseudomonadota > Alphaproteobacteria > Rhizobiales > Rhizobiaceae > Aliihoeflea. The sequence continues at coordinate 175 of CAZEEC010000102.1, read as the reverse complement.
GAAGTCACCTATATGTCCTATGAGGGCGGAACGCCGCAGGTCTATCTCCTGCAGATCGAGACGGGGCAGCGCGAACTTGTCGGCAATTTTCCCGGCATGACCTTCGCGCCGCGCTTTTCACCCGACGGCCAGCGCATCGTGATGAGCCTTCTGCGTGAAGATGGCAATTCCAACA
>CAZEEC010000101.1:0-7595 GCA_964511105.1 uncultured Mesorhizobium sp. | reverse complement strand
AACGGCAATCCGCCACGACAAGCCGGTGCGGATCGGCGTCAACTGGGGCTCGCTCGACCAGGAACTCCTGACCCGGCTGATGAACGACAACCAGGCGAACGGCTCGCCGATGACCGCGCAGGAAGTGATGCGCGAGGCGATCGTGCAATCGGCCATCTTGTCGGCCGAACTCGCCGAAGAGATAGGCTTGCCGCGCGAGCGCATCATCCTGTCGGCAAAGGTCAGCCAGGTGCAGGACCTGATCGCCGTCTATGCCGAGCTTGCGCGTCGTTCCAACCATGCTCTGCATCTGGGGCTGACCGAGGCCGGCATGGGCACAAAGGGTATCGTCGCCTCGTCGGCGGCGATGGGTATCCTGCTCCAGCAGGGCATCGGCGACACGATCCGCATCTCGCTGACGCCGGAGCCGAACGGCGACCGGACGCGCGAAGTCCAGGTGGCGCAGGAACTGCTGCAAACCATGGGATTCCGCCAGTTCGTGCCGGTGGTCGCCGCTTGTCCGGGCTGCGGGCGCACGACGTCGACGGTGTTCCAGGAACTCGCCCAGACGATCGAAGGTGATCTTCGCCGCAACATGCCGGTCTGGCGGGAAAAATATCCGGGCGTCGAAAATCTGAAGGTCGCGGTGATGGGCTGCATCGTTAACGGCCCGGGCGAATCGAAGCACGCCGATATCGGGATATCGCTGCCCGGCACCGGCGAATCTCCGGCCGCACCCGTCTTTATCGATGGTGCAAAGGCTGCGACCTTGCGCGGAACTGCCATAGCGCAAGATTTCCAGGCCATGGTCGCCGACTATATCGAGAACCGCTTCGGGCGCGGGGCGGGGAGCTGAACGATGCGGGCGCGGGCCGGTCTTGCTGCCCTCGCCTTTGCACTTTTTGCGTCGCCGGCGATTGCCGCAGAGAAGGCTGCACCGACGATCGGCCTCGTCTGCGATCTGATTGAAGAGCATGCGACGCGGAACGATCTTTCCGTCGACTATTTCGCGCGGTTGATCTGGAAGGAAAGCCGTTTCAATCCGAATGCGGTCAGTCCGGTCGGGGCTGAAGGCATCGCCCAATTCATGCCCGGAACGGCAGCACTGAGAGGACTTGCCGATTCCTTCGACATCCACCGGGCGCTTGCCGCCTCGGCGGAGTATCTGGCCGAGTTGCAAGCGAAGTATGGAAATCTCGGTCTGGCCGCTGCGGCCTATAATTCCGGCGAAGGACGCGTCTCGCGCTGGCTCGCCTCGGGCGGGTTCCTGCCACTGGAGACCGAGAACTACGTGCTCGATATCATGGGCGCACCCGCGGATGCGTTCATCGGCGTGCGCGAGGCGGTGCAGGTCCAGCCGCTCAATGACGAGAAGCCGTTTGGAGCCGCATGCCGCGAATTGCCGGTGTCCGGGGCCTCCATGGTCGCAATGGCGACGGTGCCGGTGCTGCCCTGGGGCATCCAGGTGGCGGGCAATTTTCGCCGCGATGTGGCGATGCGGCAATGGCAGCGTCTGCGCCAGAGCCATGCGCGGGTTCTGTCGGGCCATGAGCCGGTGATCAGTCGGGTTCGCTCCGGTCGCGGACGGGTCGGCATCTATGCCGTGCGGATCGGAGCTGAGACGCGTTCGGAAGCGGATCAGATTTGCTCGGACCTGCGCGGGGCAGGCGGTGCCTGCATCGTGATCAAAAACCGTTGATCAGTGGTTGCGGGTCGCGATAAACCGCGCAGCAGCGATCAGGATGGCGGCCCGTTCGCCATAAGGGGCCAGCAGATCGGTTGCTTGGGCCACGAGACCGTCGAGCTGGTGTTGCGCCCAGGCTTCTCCATGCAGAGCAACGAGCGTTGCCTTGCCCGCCGCCGCATCTTTGCCGGTCGCCTTGCCCATTGCTTCCGGTGTCGCCGTCTGGTCGAGCAGATCGTCGGCCAGTTGAAACGCCAGCCCGATCGCGGAGCCGAATTCGGCCAGACGTTCGATGTCCGAACGGGGTGCACCGGCCGCGATCGCCCCGGCCTCGCAGGCAAAGCGCAGCAGTGCTCCGGTCTTCATGGCCTGGAGGCGGATGATCCCAGCCTCGTCCGGCCGGTCGCGTTCAGCCTGCAGGTCGAGGACCTGACCACCGACCATCCCACCGGAGCCAGCGGCGCGCGCGAGTTTTCGAACGAGCGTGATGCGGGTGTCGGAGTCGATTTCGGTGTCGGAATCGGCAATGATGTCGAACGCCAGCGTCAAAAGCGCATCGCCAGCCAGAATCGCCACGGCTTCGTCAAACGCTTTGTGTACGGTCGGCTGTCCACGACGAAAATCATCATTATCCATGGCGGGCAGATCGTCGTGAATCAGCGAATAGCAGTGGACGCATTCAAGGGCGGCGGCAACGCGCAGGATCGCCTCGCTGCGCGCGCCGAAAAGGGCAGCGCTCTCAAGAAGGAGGAAGGGGCGCAGGCGCTTGCCACCATTGAGGACACCATGACGGATGGCGTCGAAAAGCCGCTGAGGCCGGGCAAGCTCGCCATCGGCGACGCCGGGCGACAGGAGGGTGTCAAGCATTCCTTCAACGCGGTCAGCGGCGCGCTCGAGCAATATCTGGAAGTCGGTCTGGATCGTGTCGTGCATGGGGCAGGCAATCGGCGCAATCGGCTTTCGGGTCAAGCAATATCGGTTCGTGCGTTGCACCGCGGTTCAACTCGCACTAGACGGTGGCGCTGGCGAGAGATGGACGGGACAGGTGGACGAACCTGCAATTGAAGTTGAGCCGCGCCGCACACCAAAGCCGGAAGGCCTGGCTTTGCTGAAGCCGCGCCGCAAGCGCCGTTCGTGGCTGCGCCGGCTGGTTGGCGCGGGCGGCGTCGTTGTGCTTGTACTGGCGCTGCTGCCGATTGTGTTGACCTTGCTTTATCGTCTGCCGGCCGTCCCCGCGCCGTCTACCCAGATGATCCGCGATGCGGTCACGCTACAAGGCTACGACCGGCGCTGGGTGCCGCTCGAAGACATGGGCACGCGCGTCGTGCATTCCGTCATGATGTCGGAGGACGGACAGTTTTGCGCGCATGATGGTATCGACTGGCCGGCGCTCACCGCGGTGATCGAGGATGCGATGTCCGGCGAGCGCACGCGCGGGGCGTCGACCATCACCATGCAGACCGTGAAGAACCTTTATCTCTGGCACGGACGCTCCTTCATTCGCAAAGGCATCGAGGTCCCGCTGGCGCTTTATGTCGACGCGGTCTTGCCTAAGCGGCGGATTATGGAAATCTACATGAACATCGCTGAATGGGGTCCGAACATCTATGGCGTGGAAGCTGCGGCACAGCATCATTTCGGCCTGGCGGCACGCGATCTCAGCCCACGTCAAGCGGCCCTCCTTGCCGTGACGCTTCCCAACCCGCGCGTTCGCAACCCTGCCAGTCCGAGCCAAGGGCTGAACCGACTTGCCGCTGCCATCGAACGTCGGGCCGATCAGGCAGGCGGTTATGTGGGTTGTCTGAGGTGATATCGGCGAAAAATCTTCGCGCGCATGCTGGCCAAATTCTCCTTCAGCGTGTATAGGCACGCCAACCTTCGCAGAATTTGGCCAGTTGCGGGCCCTTGTCCAAAGGGCGTGGTTGGCCTTGACCGAACACCGGAGCAGAATCAATGGCTGTACCTAAAAGGAAAACCTCGCCGTCGAGGCGCGGCATGCGTCGCTCGGCCGATGCGTTGAAGACCCCCACTTTCGTCGAGGACAAGAATTCCGGCGAAATGCGCCGCCCGCACCACATCGACCTGAAGACGGGCATGTATCGCGGACGCCAGGTGTTGACGCCCAAGGAAGGTTGAGGCCTTGCGAATGAAACGCGAACAAGCCGGGAAATCCCGGCTTGTTTCGTATCTGCAGCTAAAGGAGGATGCCTGATCAGGCGTCTGCGCCCCGAACCATCCCGGTCGATTCCCAGCCCTCGCCGGCAGAAATAATGCAGCTCTTGCCGTCCGTTCCGGTTGCCAAAATCGTCCACGAGCCGCTTTCCGAAACGAAGATTTCCACGACGGCGCTCTGATCGACCATCCCTACAGCCGTCACGCTCTCGTTGAAATTCTGTTCGAGCTCGGTCACGATGTTGGAGCGCTCGCTGCACATGTTCATCGCCAGCATATTGGCATTGAGCGCGGGGATTTCGGCAACCGCCTGAGGCGGCACGGATGCCATGTCGGCATCGGGGCTCGTCGCCGAAGCAAACGGCAATGCTGCCATGACCATCGTCGCCGCCGCCGCCGACACGATAAAAGCTGTGCGTGCCATGATGGCACCTCCTCAGCGTTTGGTCAGCGGTTGGATACTTCAGTCACTTGCCCGGCTGACCTTGGGTGAATTCGTTGCGCCACCTCGTGTGGCTCGCCGGAACAAGGGTTTAAAAGGCGTATCCGTTCCATCACGTCTCTGTGACGCAGCGTAATGAGACGCCTGACAGCAAAACGGGCGCCATCGCGGCGCCCGTCGCTTTTGTCGCAGATATGCGTCCGGCTAGTTCATGGTCGGGATGACGAATTCCGCGCCGTCCTTGATGCCTGACGGCCAGCGCGACGTCACGGTCTTGGTTTTGGTGTAGAAGCGGAAAGCGTCGGGACCGTGCTGGTTTAGATCGCCGAAGCCCGACGCTTTCCAGCCGCCGAAAGTATAATAGGCGATCGGAACCGGAATTGGCACGTTGATCCCGACCATGCCGACTTGGACCCGCGATGCGAAATCACGGGCCGCATCGCCATCGCGCGTGTAGATCGCAACGCCATTGCCGTATTCGTGCTCGTTCGGCAGCTTGAGCGCGTCTTCATAGGTGTTGGCGCGGACGATCGAGAGCACCGGCCCGAAAATCTCTTCCTTGTAGATCTTCATGTCCGGCGTGACGTTGTCGAACAGGCAGCCGGCCATGTAGTAGCCGTTCTCATAGCCCTGCATCTTGAAGTCGCGGCCGTCGACGACGAGCTTCGCACCTTCCTTCACGCCCGTATCGACGTAATTCTTGATGCGATTGAGCGCGTCGGCCGTGACGACCGGTCCGAAATCAGCGGACGCGTCGAGCGAGGATCCGATCTTGAGGGCTTCGACGCGAGGAGCGAGCCGTTCGACCAGGCGGTCTGCAGTCTCCTTGCCGACCGGAACGGCAACCGAGATCGCCATGCAACGCTCACCGGCGGAGCCATAGCCGGCGCCGATCAAGGCGTCGACGGTCTGGTCCATGTCGGCATCCGGCATGATGATCATATGGTTCTTGGCGCCCCCGAAACACTGGGCTCGTTTGCCATTGGCGGCCGCGCGAGCGTAGATGTACTGCGCAATCGGCGTGGAGCCGACGAAGCCGATCGCCTTGATGTCGGGATCGTCTAGAATGCCGTCGACCACGTCCTTGTCGCCATTGACGACGTTGAGAATGCCGGCTGGAAGCCCCGCCTCGACGAAGAGCTCAGCGATGCGCATCGGTACGGATGGATCGCGTTCCGAAGGCTTCAGGATGAAGGCATTGCCTGAAGCGATCGCCGGTCCGATCTTCCAGAGCGGAATCATGGCCGGAAAGTTGAACGGTGTAATGCCGGCGACGACGCCGAGGGGCTGGCGCAGCGAATACACATCAATGCCGGTACCGGCGCCATCCGTGTACTCGCCTTTCAAGAGATGCGGCGCACCAATGCAAACCTCGATGACTTCCAGGCCCCGCTGAATGTCGCCCTTGGCGTCGGGAATGGTCTTGCCGTGTTCGCGGGCGAGCATCTCGGCCAGTTCATCGTGCTCGCGCTGCGCAAGCTCCAGAAACTTCATGAGAACGCGAACGCGCCGCTGCGGGTTTGTCGCCGCCCAACCGATCTGTGCCTGCTTGGCATTCTCGACCGCTTCGCGCAGTTCCTCGCGTGAGGCGAGGGCAACCTTGCCGCGCACCGAGCCATCCATTGGCTGCATGATGTCCTGCGTGCGTCCGCTCTTGCCGGCGACGCGCTTGCCGCCGATGAAATGTCCAACTTCGATCATGAGCATGTCTCCCTGTTGCTGATTTTGGCGGCATCATCCGCCCATCGCCAGCGCATTGCAACGTCAGGCAGATGCAAGCCGTTGTGCAGAAAGCGAAGCTCATGGAAGATGGCGCGATATATGACGCAACGCGGCATGCGAAATGATGAAGGGCTTTTGATGAACTGGGACGATATAAGGGTGTTTCTCGCGGTCGCGCGTTCGGGCCAGATTCTGGGCGCCGCAAAGAGGCTCGGGCTCAACCATGCCACGGTGTCCCGTCGCATGGTCGCGCTCGAGACGGCAATCGGGGCCAAGCTTCTCAGTCGGCTGACCACCGGCTGCGAGCTGACGCTTGAGGGGGAGCGATTTCTTCGGGTGGCCGAACGCATGGAAGCCGACATGATCGCCGCTCGCTCCGAGATTTCAGGTGAGGGAGCGGCGCTGGCCGGTACCGTGCGGATCGGGGCCCCTGACGGATTTGGCGTTGCATATCTCGCGAGCCGATTGCCGAAATTTTCCGAGCTTCATCCTGATCTCGATCTGCAACTGGTTCCGGTGCCGCGGTCATTCTCACTCTCGCGCCACGAGGCCGATATCGCAATCACCGTCGACCGGCCGAGGGAAGGCCGACTCGTCGCAGCCAAACTGGTTGACTACACGCTTACCCTTTATGCCTCGCGCACCTACGCCGAATTGCACGGGTTGCCGCGATCGCCCCAGGATCTGGTGGCCCATCGACTGGTCGGATATGTGCCGGATCTTATCGTCAGCCCGTCGCTCGACTATGCGCGGCAGTTCCACCCGCAATGGGAAGCACGCTTCTCCGTGTCATCGGCCCTCGGTCAAGTCGAGGCGGTGCGAGCAGGCGCGGGCATCGGCATCCTGCATTCCTATATTGCGCGCAGACACGCCGATCTGGTCGCGATCGAAGCCATTGCGCCGATCATGCGCGCCTATTGGTTGCTCTATCATGAATCGGTGCGGCCGGTGCGGCGGATTCAGGAGGTTGCCGCCTTCATTTCTAACGCTGTCGAGAAGGACCGGGAGCTTTTCTCCTGACGGTTGCTGCGTCAGAAAGAGGTGGACTTGGCCGGCGAGATCGCCGAAGTCACACCCCTAGTATGTCTAACCAGGTGTAACCGTTGAAGGAGGACTTGATGACCATCACCCGCCATGAGAGCGGCCCGCGAATGAGCCAGGCCAATATCCATAATGGCGTCGTCTATCTCGCGGGCCAAGTCGGGCAAGGCGACACCGTGAAGGCGCAAACCGAATCCATCTTGAACGAGATCGACCGCCTGCTTGCCCTTTGCGGGTCGTCCAAGTCGCGCATCCTGTCCGCACAAATCTGGCTTGCCGACATGGCTGATTTTGCGGAAATGAACGAGGTTTGGGACGCATGGGTGGACAAGGCCAACCCGCCGGCGCGCGCGGCTGGCGAATCCAAGCTTGCGACGCCGAAATACAAGGTCGAGATCATCGTGGTCGCTGCTCAGGGCTGACGAGGTTCCACAGCGTTCCGTGGCTGGTAGAATCGGCCGAGCAAGATCGGCGTCAGATACATCGGGATCTGATAGCATCCGATGAAAAGAAGCAGCGGGTCGGTCACGGACGTCGGCAATGCGGCCAGAAAGA
>CAZEEC010000100.1:0-7628 GCA_964511105.1 uncultured Mesorhizobium sp. | reverse complement strand
CTGAAAAGCCCTGTCGGAGACGTGGAATAGCCATTCTGCCACGAGCGTGGGTGCACCGTTGTCCAGTTCAAGCACCACGTCCTGTTTGACGAAATAGCCCCCTGCCTGCCGACGGCGGACATCCCCCACTTTGATACGGGCGCGGAATCGACCCCCAACCGGTAGCGGATTCACGAAACGGAGGCGGTCAAAGCCGTAGTTGAGTGCGTGATTGCTATTGACGCCCGGCTGACCTTGCATCGCCTCTTCATAGAGCGAGGTCAGGTGGGCAACCTGCAAGAAGCCCTGCACGATCGTGCCGCCGTAAGGTAGCTCGGCCGCCGCCTTCTGGGGATCCAGGTGTACCCATTCATTTCTCCCGTCGCCGGATATGCCCGCATAGTCAGCAACCTGCTCCTGGGAAATGACGTGCCATTCCGAAACGCTCTCCAGTCCAATCGGGAAGGCAGCCCAGACGAATTCCGGGATGTGGTCGGGCTCTTGCTGTTGCGTAGCGTAGTTCATCAAACAAGCTCCTTGATGCCCGGAGGCTGTGGTCCAATCGCGACGCTGCCCCAAAGATCCGAAAGGCATTCAGCGAGCCTGACCGGATCTTCTGCCCAATGCCGCAGGGTAGGCGTTTTTCTGGTGAAAATGTTGTTGAGCAACTCGTCGGCCATCGCGACCAGCGCTCGTGACCGCAAGATCTTGATGTCCTGCGGGATGTTCCCGGCCATGTTCGACGCAATCAGAAGGGACCATCGGTGGTTCATGCTGTCCAGCGCCAACGCGTAGTCCGGCTGTTCACGCGCGAGCGCCGCCTGACCGGACAGGAAGGACGCGTTGCGCGCATAGATGGTCAGATAGTGGAGATTGGTGACGCGGATCCTCTCGCTGAGGTCGCCCCGCACGCGCGGCCTTGATCGGTGCATCAACAGCCAAAAGGTCCTATAGGCCGCGACTGCGGCAGCAGCTCGATGCCGATAGTACAAATAGAACGTGCCCCGGGCTATTCCCGCGATTTCGCATACGCCGTCAACCGTCAGCCCATCATAACCCTTTTCCGCAATTTCGCTTGCGACTGCCGCGAGGATGCGCGCCCGCGTGCGAATGCGTTTCGACCGTTTGCGAAGCCTCTCGGACCGGCCTGCCAGAAGCGTCACGAAGTCGAACGGCTCGGTCGCCGCTATTGTCTTTTCGGCTTGAGTTTTCATCCGCCGATATTGACTCCCTCCGTTTATGACGTCAATGTCAGAAATGACGACTACGTCATTAATGATGATGGATGCCCGTGACGAAAGCTCCTGTTCGCTTCAGCAACGTGACCCGTCGGTTCGGGAGCGTGCTCGCACTCGACCGGTTCAGCCTCGACATTAAGGCAGGTGAGTTCGTGACATTGCTCGGACCCAGCGGCTCGGGGAAGACGACTGCTCTCAACATCCTTGCTGGTTTCGACCACGCAAGTGAGGGGGAAGTTTTTATCGGTGAGCGCTCGGTTGGTAGTCTGCCGCCGGAGAAGCGGAACGTAGGGATGGTCTTCCAAAGCTTCGCCCTGTTTCCTCATATGAACGTCTTTGAGAACGTGGCTTTTCCGCTCCGTATGCGCGGAGTGAACAAGATGCAAAGGGCCAGCAGGGTCGAAGAGGCTCTTGCGATGGTTCAATTGGGATCGCTCGCGCAGCGACGGCCAGCAGCGCTTTCAGGTGGCCAACGACAGCGCGTTGCACTGGCTCGAGCCATTGTGGCGCAGCCTCCTGTCCTCCTGATGGATGAGTGTCTGTCTGCTCTCGATCTTAAATTGCGGGAAGAGCTTCAACAAGAAATCCGCAGGCTTCACAGGGAGCTGGCTACGACAGTCGTGTTCGTGACTCATGATCAGACCGAGGCGCTTGCTCTTTCCGATCGAGTTGCGGTGATGAACGAAGGGCGCATATGTCAATTCGATACGCCTGATGCTCTCTATGACCGGCCCACCAGTCGCTTTGTAGCTGATTTCCTCGGCCGGACCAATCTGATCGAACCGTCCGATCCCAATTTGCAGGCCTTCGCCGATATCAACCTTGGACCGTTAGACCCTGCCGTGCGGGCAGTCAGCCTGAGGGCCGAGAAGTTGAGGCGCGTTCCTCGGGAGGGCGACCGGACTTTCAAAGCCCGCATCGAAGATGTCGCGTTTCTGGGTGCGAGCATCGAGAGCAGGTTACGCACCGACGGTGGATTGAGTTTGCGGCTATCGGAGCAACGTTCCAGCTCAACGTCGCCCCCGCGGCCCGGCGAAACGATCGTATTGGCCTACGCCCCCCACGACATAGTCCATCTGTATGAATAACAACCGGAGGATACACGATGATTGATTTCACTAAGAGAACTATTCTGGGGTCGGCACTGGTCGCCCCCCTCCTGTTCGCAAGTCCTGCCGTTGCGCAGGATGTCGAACTTGTAATCGCGGGATCAGGCGGTGGACTGGCCCAGGTCATGGACATGTTGTTCGATAAGCCGTTCGAGGCAGAGACGGGCGTACGGGTGAAAGCTCTGGCCACCACGGACCGAACCTCATCCTTGCGGGCAATGATGCAGGCGGGCAATCCCATTTGGGATTTGGCCGAGCTGACCTCCATCGATTACGCGAACGCCTCAGTGGAAGGCTGGCTTGAACCGATCGATTGGGCTGTTGTTGATCCTGATAATGCGCTTCTCGATGAAGCAAAGCTGCCCGACGCCGCGATCGCAGCGACCTACTCCACGATCATCGCGCAACGGACTGACATGCTGCCTGCCGAACGCGAGATGACGACATGGGCTGATTTCTGGAACGTGGAGGCTTTCCCTGGTCCACGGGCTTTGCAGGATGCGGTGGAGGAAAACCTCGAATTTGCTCTGATAGCCGATGGCGTATCACCTCAGGATGTATATGAGGTACTGGCGACCGAAGAGGGGATTGAGCGGGCATTCGCGAAGCTCGACGAGATCAAGCCGCACGTCGTGGCCTGGTGGACTGCGGGAGCTCAGCCAGTTCAAATGCTGTCGGATGGTGAAGTTGCTTTTACTACGGCATGGAACGGTCGCATCACACAGCTGCAGCAGGAAGGGGTGCCGGTGAAGGCGTTGTGGGACGGCGGCGCTCTGAAGCCTTCCTATTTCGCGATCATGAAGGGAACCGAACACAAGGAAGAGGCGCAACAGTACCTCACGTTCCTCCTGACCGATCCTGCACGTGCAGCCCAGTTTGCGAGTCTCGTCGCCTATCCCGGCATGGCCAAGGATCTCTACGATCACCTCCCTGAGGATGAGGGCCGTACGATGCCTACCCATCCCGACAACGTCAGCAACCAGTTCGTAGTGGATGCCCTTTTCTGGCGTGAAAGGAAGGATGAGCTTCAAGAGCGTTGGGAAGAATGGATGCTGCAATAGCTGCAGCTTGCCGGGCGTGGCGCGGCCAGCGCCACGCACCTCTCCAGCTACTACTACATGTGAGCTCGATCCATGTTCTTCGGCCACCGCTTGACGATTACGCCAGCTCTGCTTCTTGCGGTGGCGATGTTCGCTATTCCGGTGGCATTGGTTCTCCAGCAAGCCTTTTTCGATCCAGCCTTCACTCTTGAACATTTCGAACGCTTCTTCTCCCGCAGCGTCTATTTGGGGGTGCTTGAGAAGACCCTCTTGGTCTCTGCGGTAGTAGCATCCTTCTGCCTCTTGATTGGGTACCCGATGGCGCTCTTCATTGCGCATCAGCCGCAGAAGCGCAGGCCGCTACTGCTCTTCCTGGTGTTAACGCCAATGTGGATGAGCATCCTGGTTCGGACCTATGCATGGATGGCCGTCTTGGGGCGGGAAGGCATTGTCAACCAGACGATTCAGCTACTCGGCCTGTCCTCAGAACCCATCACATTGTTGTTCAATACGACCGCCGTCTACCTGGCCATGGTCCAGATTTTGCTGCCGATTATGGTGGTGACCTGCTATTCGGCGATGGCTGAAATCGACCTCTCACTGGTCCGTGCGGCTCGCGTAATGGGTGCTGGACCGTGGCGTGCGTTCCGGCACGTTTTCCTGCCCCTCAGCCTGGAAGGTGCTGTCACAGGATGGTCGGTCATATTCATTCTGTCGATGGGTTTCTTCATTGTGCCGGCTCTGATCGGCGGCAGGCGCGACACCCTTCTCGGAAACATGATCGTAAATCAGGTCGGACAGGCCAACTGGAGCTTTGCTGCCGTCATGGCCATTGTTCTTCTGGTCGCCACCACGGTGCTGCTCGGTCTTCTCCGCTTTTTAGCTAGCCGCTTTATTTACTCACCTCGGGAGGCTGCAGCATGAAGTATCTTGCCGCTCTCGCCTTTTCCCTTGGGGTTCTTTTCCTGTTCTTCCCGGTGTTGATTGTCGCGCCGATGTCATTCAGCGCGGACCGATTCCTTGGCTTTCCGCCATCAAGTTGGGGGCTCACCTGGTATCGTGCTTATTTCAGCGATCCTGTATGGCTTGCGGCAACATGGCGTTCGCTTCGTATCGCACTGATGTCTAGCACTGTTGCGACCGTAGCCGGGACTATGGCCGTGGTCGGTCTGGCCAGGATGCAAGCGAAGTGGCGCACAGGTCTGACGGGCCTGTTTCTCGCACCCGCAATCGTACCGAATGTCATCGTTGCGCTTGGTGTATTCATGCTTGCACTGCGAACGGGCGGAACCGATAGCGAGATTGCTTTGATCTTCGCCCACGCTGCGATCGGGTTGCCCTTCGTGGTGATGCTCGTCGGCGCTTCCTATCGCCAGACTGATCCAATGCTTGAGAAAGCCGCAAGGGTGTTCGGTGCCGGGCCTATCCGGGCGTTCTGGACCGGGACACTCCCCCCGCTCATTCCCGGTATCCTTTCGGCCGCGATCTTCGCCTTCTTCATTTCCTTCGACGAACTCGTCATTGCGATGTTCGTGATGGGAGGCGCAGAGACGCTTCCAGTGCGGATTTGGAACGATCTTCGGTTCGAGATCAATCCAACCATTGCGGCAATTTCTACGATTTTCGTCACCTTTACGGCCGTCGCCATGGGCGCGGCCGAGATCCTGCGCCAGCGCGCCCTTAAACGACAGGAAGACTAATGACATTCAGATATGAGAAGGCAGATGGCGTTGCCGTCATCACTCTCGACAATCCGCCAGTGAACGTTTTGACGCCGGAGCTCCACAGGCAGCTCTATGGCATCTTGAAGGAGTTTTATTCGGACCCTGAGGTTCGCTGCGGCGTTTGGACTGCTGCAGGAACCCGGGCGTTTTGCGCTGGTGACGATATCAAAACTGAACGACGCGAGCGTTCCACCGCTGAAATTGTCGAGCGACATCTTTCTGTTCGTCGGGACGATGACAAGCCTGAATATCCGGGTTGGGAAAACGAAATTCTCAGGCTTCAACGCACGAAGCCGATTATCGCCGCGGTCAACGGGCCCTGCATGGGGCAGGGGATGATATACCTGCTATTGCTATCAGACTTGCGGATCGCAACCAGCAACGCGCGATTTGGCCTGCCAGAAATCGCATATGGCATGCCGGGCGGAAGTGCCGCGACGCGGCTTGGAAGACAGATCCCACAGACCGCTGCAATGTGGCTCGCGCTGACCGGTGAGGCTATGGACGCTGAGGAGGCGCGCAGATGCTTCCTGGTCAACGAGATCGTTGAACCAGACCTGCTATTGCAGCGGGCTCACGCGATAGCGAAGAAGATCTCAGCGCATCCTCCTATGGCTGTGCGCGCCGAACTCGAAGGCTTCTATCGTTCGCTGGATCTGGGTCGAGACGATGCATTGGCCTTCAGCGGTCACTTGTATCAGTTGATCCGCGCAACGATGGACAAGACCCCACCCCTCGCCACGGAGAAGCAGTCATGAGCATCGATCCCGGATTTGCTGAACGGAATGACGCTGTGACCCGCCTTGAAGCGATGAAGTTTCCATCGTCGATCGGCGCGTTCGTCAAGGAACGAGCGCAGACGTTAGGTGATCAGGTCGCCGGCGTGTGGTTCGAAGATGATGTCACCGTCACCTACAACGAACTCCACCGGCGCTCGGACAAGCTGGCGGCAGCGCTTTTGCGACAGGGCATCAGAAAGGGTGCCCATGTCGCGATGATGATGCCCAACGTACCGGAGTTCGTCATCTCCTGGCTCGCTCTTGCGAAAGTCGGTGCCGTACTGGTGCCGGTCAATACCGCCTACACCGGCAGTGAACTTGACTTCCTTTTGAACCAGTCTGACGCCCAAGCCGTCATCATTCATGCCCAATATCTCCCGGCGCTGGAAGCAATGCAGATGCGCCCGAAGGTCATCGAGGACCAACGGGTTTTCGTCTTGGGTGACGCCCGTGACGGCTACGGCTCGCTCGAAACATTAATGACCTATGAGGGGGATTTTGCTGCACCTTGGGAGATTGCTTCCACCGATCTGGCCAGTCTTCAGTACACATCAGGTACGACCGGCTTTCCGAAGGGATGTATGCTGAGCCACGACTACTGGCTGCTGCTGTCGCATACGGCCGCGGTTGGCTCCGAGGACCTCGGAGTATCGCGCTCCCTGCTGTGGGCCCCCTTCTTCTACATGGACCCCCAATGGCAGTTCATGATGTCCATGAAGCTGGGCGGCACGGCGTACGTAGCCAAACGGATGAGCCTCTCCCGCTTCTTTGGCTGGGTTCGCGACTATGACATCAACTACACCTATTTCCCCGAGCCAGTTCTCAAGGCGCTCCCTCCGAGCGGTTTTGATGCCGAGCTATCACTGAAATACATCAATGCTTTCGGCTGGAGCCCAAACTCAATCAAGGAAGCGGAGCAGCGTTTCGGGGTGATCGCCCGTGACACGTTCGGGATGACAGAGGTTGGTGCCGGGATCATGATGCCGGCCGCGGCCACCCATAAGCTCGAAAGCTCCTCGGTTGGCATTCCTGCGCCGTATCGGGAGGCCCGGATCATCGACGACAATGGTAAAGAGTGCGCGCCGGGAGAGATCGGCGAACTCCAAATGCGTGGTCGTAGTATCCTCTCAGGCTACTACAAGCGGCCTGATGCCAACGCCGAGAGCTTTGACGGTGACTGGTTCCGGACGGGCGATCTCTTCATCAAAGATGAGGATGGCTACTTCCGCATCGTCGGCAGAATCAAAGACATGGTCAGACGCTCGGGCGAGAACATTTCGGCACGGGAGGTGGAAGCCATCCTGGCCGAACTACCCGAGATCGAGGAGGCCGCTATCGTTCCTGTGCCCGATCCACTGCGGAAGGAAGAGGTCAAGGCATACATAAAGCTTAAGGAAGGATTGGGCCGGGACGCGCTTCCGCTTGATGGACTATTCGCGCATTGCACGGCGCGGCTGGCTGCATTCAAGGTTCCACGCTATGTCGCGTTCATGGACGGCGATTTCCCACGCACGCCTTCCGAAAAGATCGCGAAGCACAAGCTCGTGGCCGCCCAGGATGATCTGAGAAAAGATGCATATGATCGCGTTGATCAGCTCTGGCGGTGACTATGCGCACAAATTGAGTAGGACCTGCCGCTTAAGGTTGGCCTCGGGGCACGCCCGTGCCTTATCGCAACCTGAACTAGCAGCGAGCCCGTCGGATATGAATGCCCACAACCATTGGACCTTCGTTAGCGAACGTTGAAAGCAAGCTCTAT
>CAZEEC010000099.1:0-7656 GCA_964511105.1 uncultured Mesorhizobium sp. | reverse complement strand
CAGGATCGGGAAGTTCCAGTCGACTTCCTCGGCCTGCGGCACATAGGCGACCACGTTGCGCTTCAGCGCGCGCCCGGCAGGCTCTCCCATGATCGACACCGTGCCGGCGGCCAACGGCACGAAGCCCATGATCGCCTTGAAAAGCGTCGACTTGCCCGATCCGTTGACGCCGACCAGCGCGGTGATCGTGCCTTGCGGAATGGCAAAGGAAACATCGCGCAAGGCCGTCTGGCCGTTGCGGTAGATGACCGTCACGTCCTCAACGCACAAACCTTGTGCCGCGCCCGTGCTCGTTTGCCAGCCCTCGACGTTCATTGGCCAAGGCCTTCGACGATCGTCTCGATCGTCACGCGCAGCAGATCGAGATAGGTCGGCACCGGCCCGTCCGGTTCGGACAGCGAATCGACATAAAGCACGCCGCCATAGGCAGCACCCGTTTCGCGTGCGACCTGCTCGGCCGGGGCCGAGGAAACGGTGCTTTCGGAAAAGATCGCCGGAATCGCGTGTTGGCGCATCCTGTCGATGACCGCGCGGATCTGCTGCGGCGTGCCTTGAGCATCGGCGTTGACCGGCCACAGGTAAAGCTCGTTCAGGCCAAGGTCGCGCGCCAGATAGGAAAAGGCTCCTTCGCTCGTCACCAGCCAGCGCCGGTCCTGCGGGATCGACGCAAGCCGTTCGCGCAGCGGCGCGATCGTGGCCTCAATCTGCGCCTTATACGCCCCGGCATTGGCCAGATAGGTCGCGGCGTTGTCGGGATCATGCGCGGAAAGCGCGGCGGCGATATTGTCGACATAGATCAACGCGTCGGAGGGCGACATCCAGGCATGGGGATTGGGCTGGCTTTGGTAAGTTCCCTCGCCGATCCCCATCGGCTCCACGCCTTGCGAGACAACGACGCTCGGCACCTTGGCCAGATTGGCGAAAAAGCGTTCGAACCACAGTTCCAGATTGAGCCCGTTCCACAGGATCAGGTCGGCGTCCTGCGCACGAACGAGATCGCGCGGCGTCGGCTGATATTCATGGATCTCGGCACCGGGCCGGGTGATCGCTTCGACCGTCGCCGCCTCGCCCGCGACGTTGCGCGCCATGTCGGCGATCACCGTGAAGGTCGTCACGACCTTGAACACGTCTTTCTCGGCCTGCGCGGGAACGGCTGCGGCCATCAGACCTATTACGAGGACGAGGCGGCGAAGGACGAACATCAGGGGCTCCGACGGTTTCGATGCGCCATAGGTAGCGCCGGTCATGGCGAACGTCAATGCAATTGCAAATCGTTTGCAACTGTGCGAACCGACTTTGCATCGCATTCGCAACTGCCCCATAGTCGGGCCATGAGCGAGATGACACCGGTACGACCCGACTACGAGGGCGCGCTGCGCAAGGCGGGCGTGCGAATCACGCGGCCGCGCAAGGTGATCCTGTCGGTGATGCAGGAGGCCGACGATCATCCCGACGCGCTCGAATTGTTCCGGCGCGCGGCGACGGTCGACGCGGCGATCTCGCTGTCCACTGTCTACCGGACGATGAAACTGCTGGAGAACGTCGGCGCCATCCACCGCCATGCCTTCGAGGGCGGACCCTCGCGCTTCGAGCCGGCCAGCGAGGCCCATCACGATCATCTAATCGATCTCGACACCGGCGACGTTATCGAGTTCCACTCGCCGCGGATCGAGGAACTGCAGCAGGAGATCGCGCGCGAGCTCGGCTACGACATCGTCCATCACCGGCTGGAGCTTTACGGCCGCAAGCGGCACGCAAGGCGGGGATAGGGCTGCCTGGGCGATCGTTCGTCAGGCCGCAATCGGATCAGGCGTGTATTCCATAATCCTATCGAGTTCGGATCCCAGTTCACGCTCGGCCATTTTGAGATCGTAGCCGAGTTGCATATTCATCCAAAATTCCGGTGACGTGCGGAAGAACTTCGCAAGCCTCAAGGCGGTGTCGGGAGTCATCGCTGTCTCTTCCTTCACCAGACGCTCAATTCTCGTCCGTGGAACGGCAAGTTTTCTGGCAAGCGTTCCGGCGCTCCAGCCGAGCTCATCGAGATACATCATCTTCAGCACCTCGCCGGGGTGGACGGGGGGAAGAATGCTCTTTGCCATGATGTCCTCCTTGTGCCGTGCTTAGCCGTGGTAGTCGACGATCTCTACCTGCTCCGGACCGATGGCGGTCCATATGAAGCAGATGCGCCATTGATCATTGATCCTGATCGAATGCTGGCCTTTGCGGTCTCCGTGCAGTTCCTCCAGACGGTTACCTGGTGGCGATCGCAGGTCATCCAGAGACGTCGCATTGTCCAGAACCGTCAGCTTCACGACAGACCGCTTCATCAGGTCCGCCGGAAAGCCCTTCGGCGCCTTGCCTCCCCTCGCGACGGCTTCGGTTCGCTTGTCGCGATAGGAGCGGATCATCAGCCTTCTCTTAGGTACTGTATCATGATATGATACGTCAAGCGGATTCGCGCTACATCGATCGCAAACCCTCCTTCCCGACCCAGGCCTCGGCGTCGGCGAGCGCCAGTTCGAAGCGGTCGAAGAGTTCGTTCAATTCCGCCTCGGTGATGATCATCGGCGGGCAAAAGGCGATCGTGTCGCCAATGGCGCGCAGGATGACGCGGCGGTTTTCGCAGAATTTCGATATCTGGGCCCCGACGCCCTTCTTCGGGTCGAAGGACCGTTTGGTGGCTTTATCGGCCACCACCTCCACGCCGCCGACGAGCCCCGCCGAGCGCACCTCGCCGACCAGCGGATGATCGGCTATCCTCTTCAGGCGCGCTTCAAAAAGCGGCGCGATCTTGCGCACCATGCCGACGATGTCGCGGCGCTGGTAGATCTCGATCGCCTTGACGCCGAGCGCGCAGCCGAGCGGATGACCGCCATAGGTGAAGCCATGGCCGAAGGTTCCGATCGCCTCCGAATGGCTGACATAGGCGTCATAGACGTCCTGTGGCACCATGACGGCGCCGAGCGGCGCATAAGCGGCCGTCATCTGCTTGGCCGCCGAGATCGTCTTCGGCGTCATGCCCAGGGTCTGCGATCCCCACCAATTGCCGGTGCGACCGAACCCGTTGATGACCTCGTCGGAGATCATCATGATGTCGTGCTCGTCGAGCACCTTCTGGATTTCGCCGTAGTAGCTCGCCGGCGGGACGATGACGCCGCCTGCACCCATCACCGGCTCGGCGATCATCGCGGCGATCGTCTCCGGCCCTTCCCGCTCGATCAACGCGCGAAGGGAAGCCACCAGCCTTGCCACGAACTGCTCTTCCGTTTCGCCAACCTCGCCGAAGCGGTAAAAATGCGGGCAGTCGGTGTGGAGCACGCGGTCGACCGGCAGGTCCCAGCCGATATGGTTGTAGGGCAGACCGGTCAACGAGGCCGACATGATCGTGACGCCGTGATAGGCCTTCTGGCGCGAGATGATCTTTTTCTTCTCCGGCCGGCCGAGCGCATTGTTCATGTACCAGGCAAGCTTTACCTGCGTGTCGTTCGCCTCCGAACCCGACGAGGTGAAGAACACCTTGGAAATCGGGACGGGCGCGATTTCCTTCAGCTTCTCGGCTAGCTCGATCGCCGGCTCCATCCCCTTGGCGCCGAACAGGTGATAGTAGGGCAAGGTGCGTAGTTGCTGCGTCGCCGCCTCGACCAGTTCCTCGTCGCCAAAGCCAAGCCCGGCGCACCACAGCCCCGACATGCCCTCGATGTAGTCGCGGCCCTGCGTGTCATAGACGAAAACGCCCTCGCCGCGCTCGATGACGAGCGGCCCCTGCGTCTTCAGTTTGTGCAGCGGCGTGTAGGGATGGAGCACCGCCTCGATGTCGCGGGTTTGCAGATTGCTGAGCGGGGGCTGGTCGAGCATGACGTTCTCCTCAAAAAGGGGTTGCCTTACCTCTAGCCGTTCTTTGGTGCCCGGAGAACCCCGCCCCGCGGGCTGGCTCGGTCCACCGAACTGGCGTGGACCATCCGGATAGAGCAAATGGGCGCGCATGCCGCACCTAACTTTTCTCGGAAGTGCGGCGTTTCACTGGACAGCGGCGGCGATCCGGAGAAAATAGCGCTCCGTTCGAACAGGAGGACTATATGCTCGGATTGATGCAGGACTGGCCGCTTTTGTGCCACAAGATCATCGACCACGCTGCGATCCAGCACCCCAACCGGGAAATCGTCTCGCGCTCGGTCGAAGGCCCGATAGTGCGCACGACCTATAAAGAGGCGCGATTAAGCGCGCTGAAGGTCGCCAAGCGGCTGGTGGAGGAAGGATACGGCGTCGGCGATCGCATCGCCACGTTGGCTTGGAACACGGCGCGGCATCTGGAATCCTGGTACGGCATCATGGGCATGGGCGGCGTCTACCACACGCTCAACCCGCGTCTCTTTCCCCAGCAGATCGCCTGGATCATGAACCACGCTGAGGACAAGGCGCTGTTCGTCGATCTGAGCTTCCTACCGCTGGTCGAAAAGATTGCTCCGCAGGTCAAGACGCTGAAGCAGATCATCGTCTTCACGGACAAGGCACATCTGCCCGAAACGGCGCTGCCCAATGTGGTGGCCTATGAAGATTGGATCGCCGGCACCGACGACGACTTCACCTGGAAGGCGCTTGACGAGAACGCCGCCTCGGGCATGTGCTATACGTCGGGCACCACGGGCGATCCGAAGGGCGTCGTCTATTCGCACCGCTCCAACGTATTGCACGCCATGATGGCCGCGCTCCCGGACGCGATGGGGATCTCCTCGCGTGACACGGTCATGCCGGTGGTGCCGATGTTCCACGCCAATGCATGGGGGCTGGCCCAGTCGAGCCCGATGATCGGCGCCAAGATGGTGATGCCGGGCGGCCGCATGGACGGCGAGGCGATCTATGAATTGCTCGACACAGAGAAGGTGACGTTCACGGCTGCCGTGCCGACGGTCTGGCTACTTCTTCTCCAGCATATGGAAAAGCACGATCTGAAGCTTCCTTACCTGAAGAAGGTGGTGATCGGCGGCTCAGCCTGCCCGCGCTTCATGGCCGAGAAGTTCGAGAAGAATTACGATGTCGAAGTCGTCCATGCCTGGGGCATGACGGAGATGTCGCCGCTCGGATCGCTCGGAACGCTCAAGCCGGAATATGTCGAACTGACAGGCGACGCTTTGCTCGACATCAAGCAGACGCAGGGTTTCGCGCCCTTCGGCGTCGAGATGAAGGTAACCGATGACGAGAACAATGCGCGGCCCTGGGACGGCAAGACGTTCGGCCGGTTGAAGGTTCGCGGACCGGCGGTCGCGGCGGCCTATTACGGCGGCGCCGGCAACGAGCAGTTCGATGAAGAGGGCTGGTTCGATACCGGGGACGTCGCCCATATCAATGAGAACGGCTATATGCAGATCACGGACCGGGCCAAGGATGTGATCAAGTCGGGCGGCGAGTGGATCTCGACCATCGATCTGGAGAATCTCGCGGCCGGCCATCCCGACGTGGCCGAGGCCGCGGTGATCGGCATTGCCCATCCGAAATGGGACGAACGGCCGCTTCTGGTTGTCGTCCAGAAGGAAGGCAAGACCCTCTCCAAGGAGGATGTCCTCGCCTTCATGGAAGGCAAGATCGCCAAATGGTGGATGCCGGACGACGTCGTCTTCGTCGACGAAATTCCGCATACGGCCACCGGCAAGATCCAGAAAACCACCTTGCGCGATCAGTTCAAGGACTACCAGTTCGCAAGCGCGGCATGACAGCCGCATCCCGCACCATCAGGATCAGGTGACCAACGCCATGGTGCGGGATCTCTACCGGCAATATGCGCCGCAGGCGCGCGGCGCGCGCGGCGCCGCCTTCTTTTCCCTGTTGCTGATGGCGGTGGCGGTTCTCGGCCACCGCTTCGAGGCAATCCCGACGCCTGAATTCCTGTGGGTGCTCGCCATCGTGGCCGCCCTGGCGCTGATCGCGCTTGTGCTCGCGATCCTCGCCTTGAGACGCGTCTGGATCGAGGACGATGCCGGCGCGGGCAGCGCTCTTGTCGGCCTGTTCCTCGCGCTGATCGTGCTCGGCCCGTTCGCCTTGGCCGCGTTTGGCACGCTTGCTCTGCCGCGCCTGACGGACATATCGACCGATCGCGTGACGCCGCCCGCACTCACAGTCGCGGCCGAGGCGCGCGATGCACGCATGAACCCGATCACAGGCATTTCGCCCGCGGCCGCCGACGCCATGGCGGCGGCCTACCCGGATCTTGCCGGCCGCAGCTACACGCTGCCGCTGGCCGAGGTCGCGCAGGCCGTCCTGGAGATCGCCGAGGCGCGGGGCTTCGAGATGCTGTCGGCCGGCCCTCCCGACGCCAGCGGCGCGATCACGCTCGAGTTCATTGGCCGGTCGATCCTCTTCGGCTTTCCTTCGGACGTCGCGATCCGGCTGCGCGGCAACGGCAATTCGACGCAGGTCGATATGCGATCCACGTCACGCTATGGCGGCCACGATCTGGGTGAAAATGCCCGCAGGATCGGCAGTTTCCTTGCCGCCCTCGATCATCGGGTCGACGTACTGGCCGGGCTGGTGATCGAGGACGAGGAGTAGGCAGCCCCGCTTTTTCTCGCATATTGTTTCATGCTGTAAGAAAACTGTGATACGATTCGAGTCGTAGACAAATGACAAACGGGGAACAACAATGAACATGCCAGAATGGATCAAGCCGGCGCTCGGCGGCGCGGCTGCGGGCGCCATCGCCCTTGGCATCGTCGGCTTCACATGGGGCGGCTGGGTTACGCAAGGTACGGCGACCTCCATGGCATCGGCCGCGGCGAGCGAGGGAATGGTCGCAGCACTCGTACCGCATTGCGTCGCCAGAGCCGATACCGATCCGCAAGCCGCCGAAGTGCTGGCCGAACTCAAGGCGGCAAGCAACTTCAACCGTCGCGCCGTCGTGGAAAAGGCCGGCTGGGCGACGCCGATGGGCGAGGAACGGCCGAACCGGGCCTTGGCGCAAGCCTGCAGCTCGGCGCTGACGGAATCTTAAGGCATCGGACCCAAAGGTCGATCAAGAGCGCACCTCCAGTCGAACACGCTCTGAAAAGATGGGGCCGCCACAAGGCGGCCCCGTTGGTTTTTCGGGCGACCGCCTCTTTCTCCCCCCTTGCGGGGGAGAAAGCGATTTCAGCATCTTAACGGAGCAGGCGCGAAGCGCCGCCAGCGCGTCAGCACCTCCCTCGAAGTCCTGACCATGCTATAAGAGGGAAAGATGCAACGGAGTCGTTATGACGAAACCCGTGATTTTTACCATTTCCGCCGACTGGGACGGTGAGGCTTCCGTCTGGAGCGGGCACTGCGACGATATTCCCGCCGCCGCCGACGCCGCCACGCTCGACGAGCTTTTGGCAAAGTTTTCAGCGATGACGCTCGATCTCCTGCCGGACAATCATCCTGAGACCGATCCCGCTTCAGTGTTTCTCCAGATCACGGCGCTCCGTGAAGCCGAGCCTGCGGCCGCCTGAATGGCGCCCCAGTTTGACCGACCGCTCCCGCAAGCGGAAAGATAACCCACCGTCCCTACCCCTTCACCGCCGCCTGGGCGGCGGCCAGTCTTGCGATCGGCACGCGGAAGGGTGAGCACGAGACGTAGTCCAACCCGACCCCCTCGCAAAAGCGGATCGAGGACGGGTCGCCGCCATGTTCGCCGCATATGCCAAG
>CAZEEC010000098.1:3960-7756 GCA_964511105.1 uncultured Mesorhizobium sp. | reverse complement strand
CGATTTCCGTCTCGCAATATATGGCGCTCTGCCTGTTCGATCCGACGCACGGCTATTACACCACGCGCGAACCCTTCGGCGCCAAAGGCGATTTCACGACCGCGCCGGAAGTCAGCCAGATGTTCGGCGAACTCATCGGCGTCTGGCTTTGTTCGGCATGGCGGGCGGCCGGTGCGCCCGGTGACGCCGTGGTCGCGGAGATCGGCCCCGGGCGCGGCACGCTCGCGCGCGACATGATCCGCACGCTTTCCCGCCTGGCGCCGGCATTGACGCATCGCGTCGCGCTGATCGAGACCAGCCCGCGGCTGACGGCGGTCCAAAAGGCGCTCCTGGGCGACGCCACGGTCACCTGGCATCGCGACATCGCCGAACTGCCGCGCGCACCGCTCTTCATCGTCGGCAACGAACTGTTCGATGCGATCCCGATCCGGCAATTTGCTCACACGCGCGATGGCTGGCGCGAGCGCTGCATCGGCATTGACGAGCACGGTGACTTGGCCTTCGTCGCAGGCGCCGGCTCCGTCGATCCGGACCTGGTGCCGCCCGGCGCCGCCGAAGGCTCGATCTTCGAGGCCGCGCCCGCCCGCACCTCTTTGATGCAACAGATCGCCGAACGCATCGCAAGCGATGGAGGCGCGGGGCTGTTCATCGATTATGGGCATCTGGCGCCCGGTCTGGGCGACACCTTGCAGGCGTTGCGCGCGCATGACTATGTCGACGTGCTTGCAGCACCCGGCCAAGCGGATTTGACCAGCCATGTCGACTTCTCGGCACTTGCCGCAGCGGCAAAATCGGCCGGACTTGAAACGCGGGCGATGACGCAGGCCGACTTTCTGCTGGGCCTCGGGCTCCTCGACCGCGCCGGCCGACTCGGCGCCGGCGGCGGCGCTGCAGTGCAAAACCGCATGCGCGGCGAAGTCGAGCGGCTCGCTCATCCCGACCAGATGGGCGAGTTGTTCAAGGTCCTGATGGTCGGGAAAAACCTGTCTCGCCTGCCCCCTTTGTGACAGTAAGACACCCCCGAAAAAAGGCCGAGACGGGCCGGTTGCTACTCCGACCACGGACTTATGCGGCACCGTCCGATAAGACCTTGAGTTCAAGCTCACCGCGTCAGGTCTTGCGTGTCTGCGTTCCCACGCCGCCGTCTCTAACCGTTTGCTCAGAATGCGAGCAAATCGATAAGGAATAGCTAACTGATTCGCCGCTTCGGCACGCAGGCTGTCGCCGCAAGAGCGACACTATCCACAAATGTTAATCGACGGATTGACCGCAAGTCTGAGAAGGAACGTGCCGCCGGCTGCCCTATGCGCCGATCGACGCCCAGTATCTTCGATGACACGGCCGCGATTGACACCACCCAATCCCTCCACCACCATCGCACGCGGCCCGACGCGGAACGGCGGCAGATGAAAAGGCTCTTCATGCTCGATCTCGCTCGACCGGATCCGGTGCGGTCCGATCTTCTCGACGGTCTTGCCGCCAACGGCGTCAGGCATGGTTTCTTCACGCGCGCGGGCGGCGTGTCGGAAGGGCTTTACCGGGGCTTGAATGTCGGCCTCGGCTCCGGCGACCGACAGGAAAATGTCATTGAAAACCGCCGCCGCGCGGCGCGCTGGCTGGGAACTGACGAAGCGGACCTCGCAACGGTGCACCAGATCCATTCCGCCGTTGTCGAAATTGTCACCCGCGCGGTCCCCTGTGATGAACGCGCGAAGGCGGACGCTCTTGTTACCGATCGCGCCGGCCTCGCGCTCGGCATATTGACGGCCGACTGCGGACCGATCCTGTTTGCCGACCCGAAGGCGCGGGTCATCGGTGCCGCCCATGCCGGTTGGAAGGGGGCGCTTTCAGGTATCGTCGACAACACGATCGCGGCGATGGAAACACTCGGGGCTCGGCGCGCCGATATCCGCGCCGCCTTGGGACCGGCGATCAGTGCCGAGAGCTATGAGGTCGGCCCTGAATTCGTCTTCCGTTTCGTCGACGCTGACGCCGCCAACGCCGCCTATTTTATCCCCTCGCCGACCAGCGGCCATGCCCTGTTCGACTTGAACGCCTATACGTTGGACCGGCTGCGGCGCGCCGGCGTCACGGTTGACCACGTCGCGCGCTGCACCTATGGCCAGCCCGGCAACTTCTTTTCCTATCGGCGGACGACGCATAGGCAGGAGCCCGACTACGGCCGCCAGCTCTCCGCCATCGTCCTGGAGACCTGATTGATGGCGCTGCATTTCGACAGAACCGAATTCGATTCCCGCCGCGACCGCCTGTTGATCGACATGACCGAGCGCAAGCTCGACGCGATCGTGCTTTTTGCGCCCGAGAGCATGTTCTGGCTGACCGGCTATGACACGTTCGGTTTCTGTTTTTTCCAGTCGCTGATCGTGAAGGCGGACGGCTCGATGGTGCTTCTGACACGCGCCTCCGACATCCGTCAGGCCAGGCACACCTCGACCATCGAGAACGTCGTTAGCTGGATCGACCGCGACAAGGCCGATCCGACGGCGGACCTGCGCGATCTGCTCAACGAGATTGATCTGCTCGGCGCGCGCATCGGCGTCGAATACGACACCCACGGTCTAACCGGCTACAATGCCCGCCTGCTGGACGAACAGTTGAAGACCTTTGGTAAGATCGCCGACGCATCCGACGTCCTCTCGCGCTTGCGCCTCTTCAAAAGTCCGGCCGAGATCAGGAAGATCGAGCGCGCCGCGGCCCTTTCCGACGCGGCTCTGGATGCGGCAATGCCCTTGATCAGACAGGGCGGCGACGAGGGCGCGATCCTGGCCGCCATGCAAGGCGCGATCTTCGAGGCCGGCGGCGACTACCCGGCCAACGAGTTCGTCATCGGCTCGGGCGCCGACGCACTTTTGGGTCGGTATAAATCTGGCCGCAGGAAACTGACCAAGTCCGACCAGTTGACCCTCGAATGGTCAGGCGTCGTCGCCCATTATCACGCGCCGATGATGCGCACGGTGCTGGTCGGCAAAGCCACCAAGCGCCATCAGGAACTTTATGACGCCGCCCACGACGCCTTACTGGCGGTCGAAAAGGCGATGATGCCCGGCAACACCTTCGGCGACGTCTTCGATGCTCAGGCGAAGGTGCTCGAAGCCCGGGGATTGACGCGCCACCGCCTCAACGCGTGCGGCTATTCGGTGGGCGCGCGGTTCGCGCCGTCGTGGATGGAGCGGCAGATGTTCACGGCCGGAAACCCGGAACCGATCGCGCCGGACATGACGCTATGCGCGCATATGACGATCATGGATTCCGATTCCGAAACCGCCATGTCGCTCGGCCGGACCTATCTGACGACCGACGCCGCGCCGCGCGCCTTGTCGCGCCACGGCCTCGACTTGATCGTGCAGTGACGGCATGATCCGTTGCGGAGGGATGCGATGATCATGGCGCGGACATTGGCAATCGTGGTTCTTATGATCCTTGCCGGCTGCTCCGCCTCCGGCATGCTGACACCCAATGCGCTGACCATGCCGCGACAGGACGCAGCCACCTCTCCCGAAACGGCGCAAGGGGCCTTGCTCGCAGCCTCCAACCCGCAACTTGCGATCGAACGGATCGTCGGCGCGCCGGATGCTGCCATTGCGCCGCTCAATGCACGTCTTGCGGCGCGCGCTCGGGATCTCGGCATTCCATTGAACGAGGCGGTGCAGGATAGCGGCCTCTCGATGCGGGGGTATTTTTCGGCGATCACGGAAGGCCGGGAAACCGCCGTGATCTATGTCTGGGACGTCATCGACGCCGAGGGCAATCGCCTGACGCGCATCCAGGGACAGGA
>CAZEEC010000098.1:0-3860 GCA_964511105.1 uncultured Mesorhizobium sp. | reverse complement strand
CATGAAACTTTTTGCGGGTAACTCGAACCGTGTGCTGGCGGAATCCGTCGCCCGCTACCTGAACATTCCGCTCGGCAAGGCCTCGGTGCGTCGCTTCGCCGACCAGGAAATCTTCGTCGAGATTCAGGAAAATGTCCGCGGCGAGGACGTCTTCATCCTGCAATCGACATCTTATCCGGCCAACGATCATTTGATGGAATTGCTCATCATGATCGACGCATTTCGCCGCTCCTCGGCCCGCCGCATCACCGCCGTCATCCCCTATTTCGGCTATGCGCGCCAGGATCGTCGCGCCTCCGGCCGCACACCGATCTCGGCCAAGCTTGTCGCCAACATGATCACCCGCGCCGGCGTCGACCGCATCCTGACGCTCGATCTCCACGCCGGCCAGATCCAGGGCTTTTTCGACATCCCGACCGACAATCTCTTCGCGGTGCCGGTCATGGCGCGCGACGTGAAGGCGCATTATGCGCTGCCCAATACGATGGTCGTCTCGCCGGACGTGGGCGGTGTGGTCCGTGCCCGCTCCTTGGCCAAGCGGATCGACTCGCTTCTGGCCATCGTCGACAAGCGCCGCGAGAGCCCCGGCGAGTCTGAAGTCATGAACATCATCGGCTCGGTCGAGGGCAAGAATTGCCTTTTGATCGACGACATCGTCGATTCCGGTGGCACACTGTGCAATGCGGCCGACGCGCTCCTGGCCAATGGCGCGACCAGCGTCACGGCCTACATCACCCATGGCGTCTTGTCGGGCGGCGCGGTCGCGCGCATCTCCGGCTCGCAATTGAAGGAATTGGTGATAACCGATTCCATCCAGCCGACCTCGGCCGTCGAGGCGGTTCAGAACATCCGCGTGGTCTCGATCGCCGACTTGATCGGCGAAGCCATCAAGCGCACGGCATCGGAGCAGTCGGTCTCGAGCCTGTTCGACTAGACTAGGATCAGCAATGGGTGCTCGCAAGCGGTTCTGGTTGATTGCGGGGCCGAACGGCGTCGGCAAGACCACCTACGCGTTCAAGCATGTGGTCGCGATCAGTGGCTCGGTCAATTTCGTCAACATGGACGAAATCGCGCGCGGCCTCTCCCCTCTTGCGCCTCGGGCTGCCGAACGTGAGGCAGCCCGAATTGCCCTCGCGCGTGCCCGCGCTTTCATTGCGCAAGGCGTGGTGTTCTCGATGGAAACGACGATGTCGGGTCACACGCACCTGTTGCTGATGGAAGAGGCGCGCGCGGCCGGACTGTCACCTGTCTTGCTCTATTTTTCGGTTCGTGAGCCTGAAATCTCATTGCAGCGTATTGCCCGCCGTGTCGTCGAAGGCGGGCACGATGTTCCCGAGGACATTGTCCGGCGCCGGTTCGTGCGTAGCCACCTGAATCTGCCGAAATATACCGCCGCTGCCGACCTTTGGCGTGTCTATGAAGCATCCGGCCCGAAGCCCTGTCTGGCATTGGAAGGCCGCGGCGAAGCGCTCGACCATCGCGACGACGACTGCCTTGCACAGGCAAGCCCGTTGCTGCGCGCCTTCGCCGAGTCACTATAGCATCACGAGCCAGCCCATTCCCGCCAGCGCTGCGATCGCCAGCACGACGACCAGATTGGCGTGAAAGCGCAGCAGCGCCACGGCGGCGGCGACCGCGATCAGCGCGGCGGCCGGAACGAACGTCGAAAGCTCCGGCAGCAGGATACGAAACGGGCCTGCTTCGATTTCCACCAGCGTGGAGAACAGCACGTGGAGCCCAAACCAGACGGCGAGATTGGCGATCACTCCGACGACCGCCGCCGTGACCGCGGCAAGTGCATTGGCGAGCCACCGCACGTTGCGCACCGTCTCGACATAGGGTGCGCCGGAGAAGATCCACAGGAAGCACGGCACGAATGTGAACCACAGCGTCACCAACGCGCCGGCGATGCCGCCCGTCAGCGGCTCGAAGCCGGAGAGCCGCGCGCCGCCCAGAAAGCCGACGAAGACGAGCACGAGAATGAGCGGTCCGGGCGTCGTTTCGGCCAGTCCCAGCCCGGTCAGCATCTCGTCCGGCCGCAGCCAGCCATAGATTTCCACGGCCTGCTGCGCGACATAGGCGAGCACCGCATAGGCACCGCCGAAGGTGACGGTGGCCATCACCGAGAAGAAGCCCGCCTGCTGCGCGAACACATTATCCGCGCCGGCCGTCACATAAAGAAGGACGAGCGGTACCAGCCAGATCGCCAACCACGTGCCGGTCGTTCTGAGGAAGCGCAGCCAGCTTGGCCGGGCCCAGTCCGGAAGGTCTCGAATCGGCGCCGGATCCGCCTGGGTCGCGCCGTTCGCCGTCACGCCCAGCGCGCCGAGGACCGCTGCAGCCACGATGACGATCGGAAACGGGATCTGCAAAAGCGCGATCGCGACGAACGCCATCGCCGCGATCGCCACCATCTCGCGACCCTTCAGGGCCCGCTTCGAGACCTTGACCAGAGCCTCGAGCACGATCGCCAGCACCGCCGCTTTCAGCCCGAACAGCAAGCCCTGGACGATGGTCACTTGGCCGACGAGGAGATAGACCGCCGACAGCAAGGTCAGCAAAGCGGCACCCGGCAGCACAAAGAGCAGGCCGGCGATCAGCCCGCCCTTGACGCCCTTCAGAAGCCAGCCCGCATAGGTGGCAAGCTGCATCGCCTCCGGCCCGGGCAGCATCATGCAATAGTTGAGCGCATGCAGGAATCGCGCCTCGTCGAGCCAGTCGCGCTCCTCCACCAGTTCGCGATGCATCAGCGCAATTTGCCCCGCCGGGCCGCCAAAGGACAGGATGCCGATCTTGGCGAAGACGCGGGTGACCTCGCCGATCGATGGGTTGGGTTGTTCGTCCACACATTCCCCATAACGCGATTCCGGCGACAATAGATCGCGCTCTGTGTCAGGCCGGTGACGCATCCGTCCATTTGCAAAAATGGGCTTTCGTTGAGTGGCTACCGCATCACATTGCGCAAGAGGGCGACGAGTTCGCCTTGCCTGTGGGTGTCGGTCTTGGCGAAGATCGACTTCAGTCGATGCCGTGCGGTCTCGCGCGCGATGCCGAGGAATTCGGCCGCGTGGTCGATGCTGTCGCCATTGGCGATCAAGACGGCGAAGCGCGCCTCGGCCTCGGTCAGTGCGAAGATCGACTGCAGCGTTTCCGCCCGGGTGCGGGTGCCGGCATCGGGATCGCGCAGGAGCAGCAAGAGTCGCGCATCGCTCTTCAGACGCAACAGGAATGACGGCAGGTTGACCGTCTCTACGATGATGGGGCGGCCCCGTGGCCGCTGGAGCGGAATGGGAATCGCGCGTGCGGCGTTCTTGAAATCGAGCGGCGCACCCAATGAGTGTCGCAGGAGGTGCTGAAGCGCTCGGTTGCTGGGACCATGCGTCGCGTGCAGGCGTCCGTTCTTCAACATCAGCGCATCGTGATTGTCGGACACGATCTGCTGCGCCGCGCTGTTGAGTTCGATGATGGTGCCGTCGGCCGCGAACAGGATCGCCGCTTCTGAAAGGATGTCCAGCATCTCGAGGCCGGACACCCCCCGCGCCTTGTTGTGAATGCCGGTCAGCTTGACCATGCGGCGCAGATGGGGTGCGAGACGTTCCATAAGGCATGCTTCCTCGCGCGTGAAAAAGCCTTGGCTGGTCTTGCGCAGCATCGGCAGGCACCAGGGCTGACCGTCGACCTTAAAGCCGATCGCCGCGAATCCCGAATAGCCCCATCTGAGGTAGAGTTCGTTGTAGGTCGCGAGTTGGCGCCGTTCCTCGTCGCTCGCCAGGTCATGCTCGAGGATGACCTTCTTGCCCTGTTGAAGCAAAGGCCAGCCGCGGTCCGCACGATAGTGGTCCACATACCACTCGCCCGCC
>CAZEEC010000097.1:0-7850 GCA_964511105.1 uncultured Mesorhizobium sp. | reverse complement strand
TCACGGTACGCGCGAAGTGTTCGAGGAGCGCGTTCTGGCCGCAGGCTGCGAAGCCACGGGACTTCCCGAAATGGATGAGGAGGCAGCCGAGGCAGCCTGCATTTCGTTGCGCCAGGACGTCGTCATCGAGATCGCGGGGGACTACACCGAGACCCTGTCTCGCGTACAGACCAACGCCGACACGGTCGGCGTCTTCGGCCTTTCCTTCTACGACCAGAACCGGGACACGCTGAAGGTCGCGACGATCTCCGGTGTGACACCATCTCTGGAGACGATCGCTTCTGGCGACTATGCGGTCTCGCGTCCGCTGTTCTTTTACGTCAAGGGCGAACATACCGGCATCGTGCCCGGCATTGAGGAATATGTCATGTTCTTCCTGTCCGACCAGATGGCTGGTATGGGCGGCGCGCTCGAGATGGCCGGCCTGATCCCGGCACCTGAAGACGACACGGCTGAAGTTCTGCGCCGGTTCGAGGCTCGTGAGGCGTTGACGGCTGACCAGCTTTAGGATGTCGAAGCTTCATATGCCGTATAGAAGCTGCTCATGATGAGCGGAGATGCGTAAATGAATTCGCTTACCGTCGCGCTCCTTCTCCTGGTGCTTTTGGGTTTTGCCTATCAGCAAGGCTGGTCGTTGAGCCGGCGTGCTGCCAGCGGCCAAAAGCGGCTCCATTCGCGGCCCGCTTATCATGGTTGGCTCATCGCAATCTGGACGGTTGCTCCCGCGCTTTTGATTTTGGCGCTATGGGTGCTTTTTGGCACCTCGGCCTCGCGCGCTTTCATCATCGCCAACCTACCGACCGATATCGCCAGCCAGACCGGACCGGCGCTGGAATCTGTCATCCGACGGGTTCGTCAGATGGCCTCGGGCTTCGGCGTGGCGGGCGAAGTCCAGCCCTTCGAAGCGGCGGCTGCAGAGGCATTGCGCCGCTTCCAGTTGCTGACGTCGGCGACGGTCCTTGCTGCTGCCGCCGCCTTTGCCGGCATCTCGCTTTATTTCGCACGTCGGCGCGTATCGCCGCAACTGAGGGCCCGCAACGAGGTCGAGAGGCTAATCGGCGTCCTGCTCCTGGCATGCTCGGCCGTCGCCATCTTGACGACGCTCGGAATCGTCCTGTCGCTGGTGTTCGAGGCGCTGCGCTTTTTCTCCTTTGTTAGCCCAGTCGACTTCTTCTTCGGGACCGTATGGAACCCACGCTTTTCGTCTACGGGTGCAGGCAGCGGCGAATACGGGCTGTTGCCGCTCCTGTGGGGCACGGTCATGGTCGCCTCGATCGCTATGTTCGTCGCACTGCCGATCGGCCTGATGACCGCGATCTATTTGTCGCAATATGCGCGCCCGCGGGTGCGCGGCATCATCAAGCCGATGATCGAGGTGCTGGCCGGCATTCCGACCATCGTCTATGGGTTCTTCGCGCTCGTCTCGGTCGGACCCTTTCTAGCAACCCTCGGCGACATGCTGGGCCTTCAGATTCGAGCAACCTCGGCGCTGACGGCGGGCGTGGTCATGGGAATCATGATCATCCCGTTTATCTCGTCGCTCTCGGACGATGTTCTTCGCCAGGTTCCGCGCGCCATGATCGAAGGCTCGATCGGCCTCGGCGCCACCCGATCCGAGACGATCAAGCGTGTCGTGTTGCCGGCCGCCCTGCCGGGCGTGGTCGGGGCCTTTCTCCTGGCGGTCAGCCGGGCGATCGGCGAGACCATGATCGTCGTCCTTGCCGCCGGCAACAGCCCCTATCTGCGCCTCAACCCCGGCGAGCCGGTCTCCACGGTCACCGTCACCATCGTCAATCAGTTGACCGGCGATCAGGACTTCGCGTCGCCGCAGTCGCTCGTTGCGTTCGCGCTCGGGCTGACGCTGTTCGTCATGACGCTTTTCCTCAACATGGCAGCGCTCTACATCGTGCGCCGCTACCGCGAGCAGTATGAGTAGACATGACCGATATTAGTAGCCAGCTACCGGCGCGGGATACCGACTCCGAGGAGCGCCTGCGCAAGATCCGCAGCGGGCTCGGCAAGCGCCATGCGCGGGAAAAGCGGTTCCGCTTCTACGGGCTGGCGGCGATCGGCGCGGCGCTCGCTTTCGTCGCCATTTTGTTCATCATGATCTTGTCGCAAGGCCTTCCGGCCTTCTGGCAGGCCACGCTCACTGTGCCCGTCACCTTCAGCGAGGAGATTCTCGATGTCGAGCCGGCACCGGTACGGGAGGCGGGGCAGTCTGACGCTGACTTCCAGGCCGCGCATTTGCGCTGGCAGCGCGACGTCACGATGCTGAACTGGAACCGGGTGGTCGAGGACGCTGTGCGTGCTCTGGTGCCCGAGAGCGAGATCAGCACGCGCGATCTGCACTCGGTTATCGACAATGGCGGGCGCTACGAATTGCGCGACGCCTTTGTCGCCGATCCCAGCCTTCTGGGGCAAACGGTCGAAATGAGGCTGCTCGGGTCGGCCAATGCCGACAATTGGCTCAAAGGCAATATCAACCGCGATCTTCCGGATGCGCAGCAGCAATTGTCGGCGGATGCGCGGGCGCTGGCGGACCACCTCTATGAGCAAGGCCATATCCGTATGGCTTTTGCCTGGCACATCTTCACCAATGCCGATGCGCGCTCGGCGCCTGCGAGCTCCGGGCTGGCAGGAGCATTCATGGGCTCGCTCTACATGATGCTCGTCGTCATCGTGCTTGCCGTGCCGATCGGCGTTGCAAGCGCGATCTATCTTGAGGAATTTGCACCCCGAAACCGGCTGACCGACATCATTGAGGTCAATATCAACAATCTGGCGGCAGTACCGTCGATCGTGTTTGGTCTCTTGGGTGCGGCCGTCTTCATCAACTATTTCCGGCTGCCGCTGTCGGCGCCGATCGTCGGCGGCCTGGTGCTGACTTTGATGACGCTTCCGACGATCATCATTGCCACGCGCTCGTCCCTGCGCGCCGTGCCGCCGTCGCTGCGGCAGGCCGCATTGGGCCTGGGTGCCTCGAAGACCCAAACCGTCTTCCACCACGTCCTTCCGGTGACCTATCCCGGCATCTTGACGGCCACAATCATCGGTGTCGCGCAGGCGCTCGGTGAGACGGCGCCGCTGCTCCTGATCGGCATGAATGCCTTTGTCGCTTCGGTGCCTGACTCGCCATTCGATCAGTCAACCGCGCTCCCCGTGCAGATCTTTCTCTGGCAGGGCAACGAAAACCGCAACTTCTTCGGGCCCCGCACCTCGGCCGCAATTATCGTTCTCCTGTCGCTCATGATAAGCCTCAACGCACTCGCCGTTTTCCTGCGAACCCGACTGGAGCGTCGTCGATGAACCGCGACCAACAAATGGGAATGACCACGATGAACATGTCTTCCGAACATTTCGGTGGTGAGAGCCCGCCTTCCGTTGAGCTGGGCGATGAGACATCCAGGGCGCGTATCAAGACCAGGGATGTCAGCGTGTTCTACGGAGACAAGCAGGCACTGTTCGACGTCAGCCTCGATATCGGCGACCGGCAGGTGACGGCACTGATCGGCCCTTCCGGCTGTGGCAAGTCGACCTATCTGCGCTGCCTCAACCGCATGAACGACACGATCGAGAGCGCCCGTGTCCAAGGCGAGATACTGCTCGACGGTCAGGACATCTACGATCCCAAGATCGACGTGGTGGAACTGCGCGCGCGCGTCGGCATCGTTTTTCAAAAGCCGAACCCATTTCCCAAATCGATCTTCGAAAATGTCGCGTACGGCCCGAAGATCCATGGCTTGGCCGCCAACAAGGCTGAACTGGAGGAGATCGTCGTCAAGAGCCTGCGCAAGGCCAGCCTTTTCGATGAGGTCAAGGATCGGCTGCACGAACCGGGCACGAGTCTTTCGGGCGGTCAGCAACAGCGTCTGTGCATTGCGCGCGCGATTGCCGTGTCGCCGGAAGTCATTTTGATGGACGAACCCTGTTCGGCGCTCGATCCGATCGCGACCGCCAAGATCGAGGAACTGATCGACGAGTTGCGCGACAAATACACGATAGTCATCGTCACCCACTCAATGCAACAGGCGGCGCGAGTTTCGCAGCGCACCGCCTTTTTCCATCTTGGCCTGCTGGTCGAGGAAGGGGCGACCGAACAGATGTTCACCGCGCCCGCCGATAAGCGGACGCAGGACTATATCACCGGCCGGTTTGGCTGAACGGAGCTAAGGGGCAGGACCATGAGCAGACATCTCGTAACGTCCTTCGGCGAGGAGCTCGACCAGATCGATGGGCTGATCCGGGACATGGGCGACCGCGCCCAGACGATGGTTTCGATGGCGACGAAGGCGCTTCTCGATACCGATCTGGGCTTGGCTCAGCGTGTCATTTCCGACGACGCGATCATGGATGACAGGCAACGTGAGCTCGATGAGCGCGCAATTTTGCTGATCGCCCGGCGCCAGCCCATGGCGCAGGATCTGCGGGCCGTAGTCGGCGCGATCAGAATGGCGAGCGATCTGGAGCGGATCGGCGACCTGGCCAAGAACATCGCCAAGCGCGTTGGCGCGGTCGGCGAAAAGCCGATGCAGCAAACGCTTTCCCACTCGATCGACAGGATGTCGAAGATGGTGCGCGCGCAACTGGTCGGGGTCATTGACAGTTATGTCGGACGCGATCCGCAGGCGCTTGTCGCCCTTCGCGCGGATGACGAAAAAATTGACGTGCAGTATACGGCGGCTTTCCGTGAACTTCTGACTTACATGATGGAGGATCCACGCAACATCACCGCGTGCACGCATCTCCTCTTTTGCGCCAAGAATCTCGAGCGCATCGGCGATCATGCGACCAATATCGCGGAGAACGCATATTATACGCTGACCGGCGAGCAACTGCCGATCCATCGCCCCAAGCTCGACGAAATGTCAGCCACCGCCAGTGGTGGATGAAGGCCGCTCTTGCTGCGGCTAAAAAAGGGGCGCCTTGCGACGCCCCTTGTGATCGACCCGTCTGATCAGCAGCGGGCCTCATAGCGTTCGCCCGTGCTGCGGTCGCGGTAGACGCAGTATCCTGAGCGTTCTTGCGAGCGGCCGACCAAATAACCGGCTGCGCCGCCAATCGCGGCACCCGCGAGCGCGCCGCTCGCACGTCCCGTAGCGATGGCGCCGACACCGGCACCAACGGCCGCGCCGCCCACCGCCGTCTGCTCGGCCGTTGTGCAACCTGTGGCAATCATCATCGTCGCGGCGAGAGCCATGAGGGTGTTCTTCATTTACGTCCTCCATAAGGATAAGGGCATGCCCTTCGGCAGGGTAAATGAAGCGCATGCGGTTGATTAATCAAGTTGTTCTTCCTGACGATTTGTAACCGTGGCGGCAACCGCCATTGCGGTTGATGCATTCGGCTCGACCCAGGGCTCCAGCGTCGCGACCAGTTTCCCATCCTCGTTCTCCCACACGAACTCGGCGTCGACCTCGTCGAGCAGGGGATTGACGATGAGGCACTTGGCACACGTCCTCGAAAGCTGACCTCAACGGCGGATCGCGTTGAAGGCAGTTCCGACCGCATTCTTCCATTGGTTCATGACCGAGTATTGGCGGGGCGACCTCCTCGTACTGAGCAAGATCGTCCGAGTACCCGATCATCGGAAGAATGGCAGCGATGTGTTCCATGGCCACGGCCCTTTCACAGCCGACAAACGGGACAAGGCTCCGGTTTGTTCCACTTCATCAATCGCTAACCAATCCCGTCGATGATCGCAGACGTTGGATGGGCATATGTCGAGCGCGCTGAAGATCGAATCCTTCCTTGAGATGATGAGTGCGGAGCGGGGGGCGAGCGACAACACGCTTGCGGCCTATCGCCGGGACCTTGAAGATGCGCAGGCTTTTCTAGCGGCACGCGGCGGGCTGGCGAAAGCCGGCCCGGGAGACATACGCGATTACATCGAAGCTCTGGCGAAGCGGGGCTTCGCTCCCTCCTCGCAGTCCCGTCGCCTGTCCGCCTTGCGCCAGCTCTACCGCTTTCTCTACGCGGAAGGTTTGCGCGGCGACGATCCGACAGCGACGGTCGACAATCCCCGCAAGACGCGGGCGCTGCCGAAGGTCATGACAGAGTCGGTCGTCGACCGCCTTCTGGAGCATGCCGAGATCGAAGCAAGTGCACCCGATCTCGCCGTGAGCGAACGGATGGTGCGTGTTCGCCTGCAAGCGATCGTCGAATTGCTTTACGCGACCGGCTTGCGCGTCTCGGAACTGGTGCAACTTCCGGCCAGCATAGGCGTGCGCAATGACCGCTTCTTCGCCGTCCGCGGCAAGGGAGGCAAGGAACGGCTTGTCCCCCTGTCGCCCAAGGCCCGCGAGGTTCTCCACGCCTGGGCGGCATTGCGGGCGAGTGATCCGCGATGGAGCGATAACCGTTATCTATTTCCGGCCCGTTCGCCGGAGGGGCATCTGTCGCGACAGGTCCTTGCGCGAGATCTGAAATCCCTCGGCATCCGCGCGGGCATCAAGGCGAAAGACCTTTCTCCGCACGTCTTGCGCCATGCTTTTGCCAGCCACCTTTTGCAGAACGGAGCCGATCTTCGCGCCGTCCAGCACTTGCTGGGACATGCGGACATTTCGACCACGCAGATCTATACGCATGTTCTCGACAAGACGCTGATGGAATTGGTCACGCAACACCATCCGCTTGCCGATTAGCACCATGACCGCTATGTGAAGCCCCGCATAGTGGTGTTGCCTCCTCGTGATGCGCGGCCACCGATGCGATCCGCTCCGGCAGAACCAGAGAGCCCATGTATAACTATCTCGACTTCGAAAAGCCCGTCGCCGACCTCGAAGGTAAAATTCTGGAACTGAGGAAGCTGGCGGAGACTGGCGAAGCCGTCGATGTCGGCGACGAGATCGCGCGTTTGGAGAAACGATCGAGAGAGGCGCTGCGCGATCTTTATCGCCAGCTCTCGCCTTGGCAGAAGGCGCAGGTCGCGCGCCATCCGGACCGTCCGCATTGCGTCGATTACATCGCCGGCCTGTTCACCGATTTCACGCCGCTGGCCGGAGACCGCGCCTATGGCGAAGACAATGCCGTCATCGGCGGGTTGGCGCGTTTTCGCGGTGCGCCTGTCGCGGTTCTCGGCCAGGAAAAGGGATCCGATACAAAGACCCGGCTCAAGCACAATTTCGGCATGGCTCGGCCGGAAGGCTACCGCAAGGCGGTCCGGATCATGGAATTGGCCGATCGTTACGAGATCCCGATGGTGACGCTCGTCGATACGGCCGGCGCCTATCCAGGCATCGGGGCGGAAGAACGCGGTCAGGCAGAGGCCATCGCGCGCTCGACGTCGCAATGTCTGGCGATGACGGTGCCAACGGTATCGGTGGTAATCGGCGAGGGTGGATCGGGCGGCGCGATCGCGATCGCCACGGCCAACAAGGTCTATATGCTCGAGCACTCGATCTATTCGGTCATTTCCCCGGAAGGCGCGGCGTCGATCCTGTGGCACGATTCGACCCGCGCCAAGGATGCGGCAACGAATATGAAGATCACGGCGCAGGATCTTCTCGAGTTGAAGATCATCGATGGCATCGTCGCGGAGCCGCTCGGCGGCGCCCATCGGGGACGGGAAAATGTGATCGAGGCGACCGGCGAGCAGATCGCGCGCGGCTTTGATGAGCTTCAGGGCGCCAATATGGATTATCGCGAGCACCGCCGTGAGAAATATCTGGCGATCGGCCGCAACCTGGCTGGATAATGAGCTTCCGGAGCGGCATCCTGATTTTTTAATTGTGGTAAGGGTTTTTCAAGGTTAACCAGTCTAGCGTCGGACTTCGAAGGCTGGGCATGCGATGCACGGTCTTGCCGGGATCAATGAGAGCCGTCGACGATCATGAAGCTTCGCCTAGTCT
>CAZEEC010000096.1:0-7901 GCA_964511105.1 uncultured Mesorhizobium sp. | reverse complement strand
GGCGCGCTGTCGGGTGGCCAGCAGCAACGCGTGGCGATCGCCCGCGCGCTGTCGATGGACCCGCTGGCGATGCTGTTTGACGAGCCGACATCGGCGCTTGACCCCGAAATGGTCAGCGAAGTGCTGGACGTAATGACCAGC
Organism: uncultured Mesorhizobium sp.; assembly: GCA_964511105.1. Classification (GTDB taxonomy): domain Bacteria; phylum Pseudomonadota; class Alphaproteobacteria; order Rhizobiales; family Rhizobiaceae; genus Aliihoeflea. The sequence goes on along the minus strand of CAZEEC010000096.1, from coordinate 7,760 downwards.
CTAGCGACCGAAGGCATGACGATGATCGTCGTGACGCATGAGATGGGGTTCGCCCGAAAGGTCGCCGACCGCATCGTCTTCATGGACGAAGGTCAGATCCAGGAAATCTGCTCGGCCGAGGAATTCTTCGGTAACATCTCGGAACGCACGCCGCGCGCGCAGCAATTCCTGTCAAAGATACTTCAACACTGAGGCAGCGCAGGCCCGCGGACGTCCTCAAGCCAGCCCCCTTTCACCGGATAGATTCATGTCGGATGAGAATTCCATCGCCGAGGACACCTTCTTGAGCTCACGCGAAGGAGGGGCCGGTGCCATCGACCTCAGAAGCGATACCGTGACCCGGCCCACCGCGGGCATGTATCGCCGGATGCTGGAGGCGCCGATCGGTGATGATGGCTTGGACGGCGATCCGACCGCTGAAGAACTGGAGGGGGTCCAGCGTCGCTGGCTACGCTACCCGGTCAACCCGAGGTGCAGAACGCTGAGCTATGGCCAACCTAGGCTGGAAACGCCCAGATCAACACAGCCAAGCTGCCCAGTCAGAACTATGCAGCTTGCCGCCAGAGAGATCCCTAGTGGACGTCGATAGGGAGTACGGTTCAATGCCGATTGACCAAAGGGCCTTGTCGACACGGGTCTTCACCGACTTTATTGCGCGGCACGCATAGATTGACGCATTGCGCCCGCAGCAATTTACAAGGGAACGTCCATGATCCAGCTGCCGCCCGCTTGCCCCGGAATGCCGGAAGGCGAGATCGACACGCCCGCGCTCGTGCTGGATCTCGATGCGCTCGAGGCGAATCTCGACCTGATGGCCGCACTGATCGAGCCGACCGGCGCCAGGCTGCGCCCGCACGCCAAGACGCACAAATCGACCGTCATCGCCCACCAGCAGATCCGCCGCGGTGCGATCGGCCAATGCGTGCAGAAGGTCGCCGAGGCAGAGGCGCTCGCATGGGGCGGCGTCGGCAGCATCATGGTCACGAACCAGGTGGTCGATGCCGGCAAGCTGCGCCGGCTTGCGGCGCTGGCGCCGATCGCCGAGATCTTCGTCTGCGCGGATCATCCGACGCAGATCGACACCATCGAGGCCGTCGCGGAAGCGGCCGGCATCCGCATGCCGGTTCTGGTCGAGATCGACGCCGGCGCCCACCGCTGCGGCGTGGCGCCGGGCGATGCGGCCGTGCCGCTGGCGCGCCGGATCGCCGGATCGCGCCACCTGCGATTTGCGGGGCTGCAGGCGTATCACGGCGGGGCGCAGCATGTGCGTGACGCAGAGGAACGCCGCGCCGCCGCGCAGTCCGCTGTCGAGGCCAGCGCAAGGACGATCGAGGCAGTGCGCGGCGCGGGCCTTGGCTGCGAGATCGTCGCCGGCGCGGGAACAGGAACCTTCGAGATTGAGGCGCATTCCGGCGTTTACACGGAGATTCAGGCCGGATCGTATTGCTTCATGGACGTGGACTATGCGCTGAACCTGGACGAATCTGGGCGGAACGTGTCGCGGTTCCAGCATGCGCTCTTCGTCCTTTCGACCGTGATCAGCACGTCCCGGCCTGGCCAGGCGGTGCTGGACACCGGCCACAAATCCGTCGCGGTGGACCGCGGCCTGCCATCGGTCTGGCAGCAGCCCGACCTGCGGCTGACCGGCGCCTCCGACGAGCACCTGCGCATGGAAGGACCGGCGGCCCGGATGCCCGCCATCGGTGAGAAGTTCCGGCTGATCCCCGGCCATTGCGATCCGACCGTCGATCGGTTCGATTGGTATGTCGGCGTCCGCAAAGGGCGCGTCGAAAGCGTCTGGCCGGTGAGCGCGCGCGGCGGGACTTATTGAGGGCGCTAGATGAGGCGACCGGAAAGCGAGCTCACCTCCTGCGCGGCGAGTTGGCGGGCATAGTCCTCGAACACCCTGACCAGCCGGCTTTTTTGGCGGTGGGGCGGGTAGACGAGCGCCAGCGTGACGGGCAGGACCGGGTGGATCTCGCGGACGATGATCTGTTCGTTCGACGATTCCTCGCGTGCGGCAAGCGGGTTGATGACGCTGACACCGAGGCCCGCGGCAACCAGCGCGCAGGCCGATGCGCCCAGATCCACTTCAGCAACGACATGCGGCCTGACGTGCGCCTTCTCGAAGAAGCCGTCGATCTGGCTGCGGATCGCGCTGCCGCTGGTGAACATGATGAAATTCTCGCCGGTCAGGTCCTTCGCCGTGATCTTTTCCGACCCGGCAAGCCGATGGCCGACCGGAAGCACGCAGACGCATTCTGACGCCATGATCGCCGACGACTGCACGCCATTGGACGGCAGGCCGTAGTGGATCGTCAGCCCGATGTCGCAGAAACCCGACGCGATCCAGCCATGCACCACGCTGGCGCTGCCCGAGTGGATCGACACCATCGTGCCCGGATGGTCCGTCTTGAAGTTCGCGACCGCCCGCGTCAGCAGGCCGCCCGCAAGCCGGGGCATCGCGGCGACACGCAGATGCTCGGGCTGGAACGACCGGATGCTGGCCGCCGCATCTTCGAGGTTCGATAGGCTGACATAGGTCTTTTCCACCTCCTCGAAGAAGCGCAGCCCTTCAAGCGAAGTGGTGATCCGCGTCCCGCGCCGGACGAACAGCGGAAACCCGACCAGCTGCTCGAGTTGCGCGATCAATCGGCTGACATGGGGTTGCGAGGTGTGCAGGTCGTCCGCGGCGCGGGTCATGGAGCCCGTCATGACGACCGCGCGGAACGTCTCGACATGCTGAGGACCGAACTTGCGCTTCATGGACTGAGACCTTCGCAGCTGCGCGGCTCTTATATCAGTCTTGCATCAATGAGGCCAGTATTTGCATTTAAGGTTGCAGGCACGCCCTGCTAGGGTTCTGTCCATGGGCGTACGATGTGCTGCATGTCCAGGAGCCAACACTTCTGCCAAAGAATGCGGAAGGCCGGACAACATGGTTCGAGAGGCGCTCCAGACACACTGGCTGGGCCTTGTATGGGAGGAAACATGACTTCGAAACACCTTTTGGCGGCGGCCGCTGTTGTCGTCGCGGCTGCCCCCGCTGCCTGGGCACAGATGCCGAGCCGCGTGGATCGCATCAAAGAAACCAAGACCATTACCATCGGCGCGCCGACCGCGCAGATTCCGTTCGCGTTCCTCGATGAGCGCCAGCAGCCGGTGGGATATTCGGTCGAAATCTGTCAGAACGTCGCGCAGATGATTGCCGAAGACCTCGGCATCGACAACCTCGATGTGCGTGTCGTGGCGACCACCTCGGCCACCCGTATTCCGCTGATCCAGAACGCGACCATCGACCTCGAATGCGGAAACGCCACGAACAAGGCGGAACGCTGGGAGATGATCGCCTTCTCGCCGTCGATCTTCGTGGCGCAGGTCGTGCTGGGTGCGCGCAAGGACGCGGACGTCGATGTGGACGATCTTTCCAGCTTCCAGGGGCAGACCGTCGCCGCCGCGTCCGGGGGGGAAACCTACAAGGTTCTGGCCCAACTCAACAGCGACAACGGCTACGACATCACCATCGCCGACGCGCCCGACACCGCCCGCGCCTTCCTGCTCATGGAAAACGGCCGCGCGGTCGGCATTGCCAGCGACAACGGTCTGCTGCACGCCGCGGTTGCGACCTCCAAGACGCCGGACGATTTCAAGGTCGGCACGACCGGGCTGAATTACGGCCCCTACGGGATCGTGATGCCGAAGGACGATCCGGCCTTCAAGGAACTGGTCGATGGCGCCGTTAAGGAAATGATGGCGAGCGGTGAAGTCGAGGAACTCTACAACAAGTATTTCATGCAGCCGATCGGCCCGGATCGCGTCAACCTCAACCTGCCGATGAGTGAGGCGCTGAAGCAGGCGATTGCCAATCCCACGGATTCCAGCAATCCCGACGATTACCGTCCCTGACAGCCAATCAGCCGGCCCCACCGGACTTCCGGTGGGGCCGGCATCCTCAGGCATTTCACGCGCATCTGAGTCTTCACACCGGCGATGAAGGCCAAGGCAGGTATTTCGGCCAATGAACTACCAATGGAACTGGGCTGCGTTCCTTGAGATCGCGCCCGACGGCATCCATACATACGCGCAAAGTTACGCCATCGGCGTATTCTGGACCCTGACGCTGGCGTTGACCGCGATCGCGATCGGGCTGACGCTGGGCTCGGTCATCGCGCTGATGCGCGTCGGCCCCTACGCCCCGCTGCGCGCAATCGCAACCGCCTATGTCGAGCTGCTGAGGAACATCCCCCTCATCGTTCAGATGTTCCTCTGGTATTTCGTATTGCCCGAGGTCGTTCCGGTCAGTCTGGGAAATGCCATCAAGTCGATGGCGCAGCCCTGGTCGTCCTTCGTGCCCGCGCTGCTGTGCCTTGGAACCTACGGCGCCGCCCGCATGAGCGAGGTCATCCGCGCCGGTATCCAGTCGCTTTCGCGAGGGCAGTTCTACGCGGCGAGCGCCATCGGCCTGACGGAGCGCCAGGCTTTCCGCCACGTGATCCTGCCGCAGAGCTTTCGCATCGTCATTCCGACGATGACGTCCGAGTTCGTCAGCGCGGTGAAATATTCCTCGGTCACGTTCACGATCGGCCTGCGGGAACTGACCGCACAATCGAAGACGATGCAGGAATATACGTTCCAGGTCTTCGAGGCGTTCATCGCTGCTGGCCTGGTGTACCTGACAATCAACTGGATCATCGTGATCGGGATGCGGACGCTCGAACGCAGGTTCGCGGTGCCGGGCCTTCTCGGCGCCAAAGTCAGCGCGGCGGAGTAACGAACATGGGCAATCTAGATTTCTCTGCCATCGTTCCGTCGCTGGGCTATCTGTTCGGCCAGGGCATGGTCGTCACGCTGATCATCACCGTCGTCTCGTCGGTCCTGGGGATCGCGCTTGGCACAATGCTTGCGATTATGCGGATGTCGCCAAAGATATGGCTCTCTGCCCCGGCGACGCTGTATATCAATACGCTTCGGTCGATCCCGCTTCTGCTGGTTATCTTCGCCGTCTATTTCATGCTGCCGATCGTCGGCGCATGGGTGGTCGGATCGCCCTATCCGCTGCAGATCGGGGCGCTACGGGCAGCGCTCGTCAGCTTCACGCTGTTCGAGGCGGCCTATTTCGCCGAAATCATCCGGTCGGGGATTCAGTCGATCCGCGCAGGCCAGGTCCAGGCGGGGCAGGCAATCGGACTTAGCCAGACGCAGGTGATGAGGTATGTCATCCTGCCCCAGGCAGTTCGGAACATGATCCCACCGCTTCTGATGCGGGTTATCATCATCTTTCAGGATACCGCCCTTGTTTACGTCGTATCGCTGACCGATTTCCTGGGCGCGGCGTCGAATGTCGGCATCAACCAGGGTAGGCTGACCGAAATGTATATCTTCGTCGCAGCGACATACTTCATCATTTGCTTCGTAGTCTCGAAAATCGTCAATCGAATTGACGCGAATCTCAGGGTTATCAGATGACCAGCTCCGCGGAAAAGCCAATGATCACGGTCAGCAACGTCGGCAAATGGTATGGGGACTTCAAGGTCCTCCACGATTGCTCGCTAGAAGTCGCGCGGGGCGAAGTCGTCGTCGTCTGCGGCCCGTCGGGTTCGGGCAAGTCGACCCTCATCAAGACGGTCAACGCACTCGAACCCATCAGCGAAGGGCAGATCGTGGTCAACGGAATTCCGGTCGCCGGAGCCAAGGCCAACAGGCAGAAGATCCGCAGCATGGCCGGCATGGTGTTCCAGAACTTCGAGTTGTTCCCGCATCTCTCGGTTCTGGACAACCTGTGCCTCGGCCAGATGAAGGTGCTTGGCCGCACTCGCGCCCAGGCTGAGGAACGCGCTTTGCAACTTCTGGACCGTGTCGGGCTTCGCGCCCACAGTAAGAAGTATCCCGGCGCGCTGTCGGGTGGCCAGCAGCAACGCGTGGCGATCGCCCGCGCGCTGTCGATGGACCCGCTGGCGATGCTGTTTGACGAGCCGACATCGGCGCTTGACCCCGAAATGGTCAGCGAAGTGCTGGACGTAATGACCAGCCTAGCGACCGAAGGCATGACGATGATCGTCGTGACGCATGAGATGGGGTTCGCCCGAAAGGTCGCCGACCGCATCGTCTTCATGGACGAAGGTCAGATCCAGGAAATCTGCTCGGCCGAGGAATTCTTCGGTAACATCTCGGAACGCACGCCGCGCGCGCAGCAATTCCTGTCAAAGATACTTCAACACTGAGGCAGCGCAGGCCCGCGGACGTCCTCAAGCCAGCCCCCTTTCACCGGATAGATTCATGTCGGATGAGAATTCCATCGCCGAGGACACCTTCTTGAGCTCACGCGAAGGAGGGGCCGGTGCCATCGACCTCAGAAGCGATACCGTGACCCGGCCCACCGCGGGCATGTATCGCCGGATGCTGGAGGCGCCGATCGGTGATGATGGCTTGGACGGCGATCCGACCGCTGAAGAACTGGAGGCACTGGCGTCGCTGGTGCTGGGCATGGAGGCCGGATTGTTCGTGCCCACCTGCACGATGGCGAACCTGCTCGCCGTGCTGACGCAGGCGGGGCGCGGCGACCCGGTCCTGCTGGACCACGGCGCGCATATCTACAACACCGAGCGCGGCTCATCGACGCTGACCGGCGTCTGCATGCGAACGTTGCCCGGCACCGGCGGCATGATGGACCTGACGGTGCTCGAAGAGACGCTGGCGCTCGAACGCGGCCGGTCATCGAACGCGCTCATCTGCCTGGAGACATCGCATAACTCGTCTGGCGGCGCGATCCTGCCTCTCCCCTACCTGCACGCGGTCCGCGAGATGGCGAATGCGAGCGGCGCGCGCGTTCACCTCGACGGCGCGCGGCTCTTCAACGCCTCGGCCGCGATGAACGAGCCGCCATCAACGATCACCCGCAACTTCGACACAGCGTCCATCTGCCTGTCGAAGGGCCTGAGCGCGCCAGTCGGTGCGGTGCTGTGCGGCTCTGCCGAGACAATCGCGAAGGCGCGGCAGTGGCGGAAGATCCTGGGCGGAACCCAGCGGCAGGTCGGCGTCGTCGCAGCGGCCGGAATCGAGGCACTGGACGTAATGCGCCATCGGCTGAGCGAGGATAATGCCCGCGCGCTGAGGCTGAGCGAGGCAATCAACTCGGCTGCCGTCGCGGTCTGCGCGAACGAGCCGCAGACGAATATCGTTCAACTCGACGTGTCACGGACGGGCCGCTCGAGCGATAGATGGGTGGACGCTCTGGATCGCGCCGGCCTCAAGGTTCGCCCGATCAATCCTCGCAGCCTCCGCTGCGTGACGCACCGCCATATCGACGATGCGGCCATCGAGAGAGCGGCCGAGATCATTCTGTCGCTGGATGACGCCTGCGCCCCCTGAGGGGGAACGCCCGACGCCAGAGACATACCCGCCTAGGAAGCGTGATGTCTCCTAGCCGGCGATCTGCTCAGGGTCCAGCCGGACCTCAGACAGCGCTCGACGTGATCGCGCACCAGCTTGCGCTGCCGCGTTCGCCGTCCATCCGAGTAGCTTTGCGTGACGGCACACCAGTAGCCGCTGAGCTTCGGGACTTCGCTGTCGTGGAAATGATTGCGCCGCAGCTCGCGGAAGATCGTCGAGCGCGCTGCCGGCCGAGCCTGCGTGCCATCTCGTCATGGCTCAGCTTCATCTGCCGCCAACGTTCGATCTTGCGGCGTTCTGAGAGGGAAAGGTGAGAGAACCGAACCTTCATTCCGTGATCCTTTGGCGGCTCAACCCATTGTCGAGCACAG
>CAZEEC010000095.1:0-8060 GCA_964511105.1 uncultured Mesorhizobium sp. | reverse complement strand
AAGACGTGCTCGTCGCGGGCATGAACCCGCAGCACATGATCGTCAACGGCCTCGGCGCCGCGCCCAACGACAGCGTCGGCTATCCGTGGAACGCGCGCTACACGATCGCGTCGGGCAATCTGCTCGCCGATTTCCGCTACAACGTCACCGCCGAGAGTCAGGGGCGGCTGCAGGTCTCCCGCCTTTATGAGCTGACCGACGACAGGGGCGTGCGCGACATGCTGGCCTTCATGATCGCGCGCGACACGATGCACCAGAACCAGTGGCTGGCGGCGATCGCGGAGCTCGAGGCCGACGGGCTCGGCGAGACGCCGGTGCCGAACTCCTTCCCGCTCGACAGGGAGCACCGTGACGTCGCTTACCAGTTCTGGAACTGCTCGGAAGGCACCGAGAGCGCGGAAGGCCGGTGGGCGCGCGGGCCCGCGCCGGACGGCAAAGGCGAGTTCGAATATCTGGAGAACCCGCAGCCGCTCGGCGAAGCCGTCGTCGAGCTTGCGGAAGTAGATCCGCGCGTCCACGGCACTCCGAAAAAGCCGATGCCGCCCCAGGCAAGTTGAAGGCGCAACACCGCCCGGCGGTTAATGGGTGGGGTCCCCAGCAGAAAGGGTGGGGGTTCCTGGAAAATGACTGCGCAGGTTCCCCTTCACCCCCATTTTTTGCATTTTGCCCCGCTCATCCCTATATTGACGACATCATCCCTGCGGCCTTTGGCCCGGCTTTCTTTCATCGGCCCAGAGCTTCGCTCGGTCGGCCCAGCCAATCGAGAGGTTCGTCAATGTCCGATTTGAACAGCGCCATCTTCAAGACCGCAAAGCCGTCGCCGGCGACCAAGGCCGAGATCACTTCGGCGGTCGCCCGCGGCATTATCGACGACGAGGCGGCCGCGCGCGAGAAGAAGACGGCGCGCCTGCAAGCCCTGCGGCTCGAGCGGGAAGCCGCCGAGGCGGAAGAAGCCGCCCGGCTCGCCGCCGCGGCACCCGCGCCCAAGGCCAAGGCGAAGGCCAAAAAGACCGTCAAGAAAGCCAAGGCTTGACAATCGGAGCATGAAGCCCCATCTTGGTCCTATCGATCTTGCTAGATGATTTCTGTTTTGCGCCACGGCGCCTGCGACGAACCTTCTCCCATAATCGATCTAAACAGTTCCGAGCTTTTTCGGAGCGAATTCAACGCGAGCGATTCTTTAGGAGATCGTCATGGCTACAGGTACCGTAAAGTGGTTCAATTCAACCAAGGGCTTCGGCTTCATCGAGCCCGACCAGGGCGGCCCGGATGTGTTCGTTCACATTTCCGCCGTCGAGCGTTCGGGCATGAACGGCCTCAATGAAGGCCAGAAGATCAGCTACGAAGTTGTCCAGGACAAGCGTTCGGGCAAGAATTCCGCCGAGAACCTTCAGTCGGCATGATTTAAGCATCGGATAAACCCGATGCTCAACTAAACCAAACAGAGCGTTCTTGCGCGTCCGGAACCGGATGCAGCGACGCTCTCATGCGGGACTGGAGATCGCTGACCACGGATGTACTGGCAGCAGATCCCGTTCCCGCAGCGGAAGGGCCGGCATTGCGCCGGCCTTTTTTCGTTTTCAGAACATCGGATCGAAAAGTGGAAACCGGTTTTCGGATAATCCGATGCTCAACCAAGGTGCCAGCGTTCACACCCCGATGATGGCGGTGATGCCGATCAGTGCGGTAGGCACGGCGACGAGCGCCAGCACCGTCTGCGTCGCCGTGATGCCGGCCATCAGCGGTGCGTCGCCGCCGAGCTGGCGGGACAGGATATAGGCCGAGGATGCCGTCGGCAGCGCCTGGAACATCAAGGCGATGACGAGCGCCTGCCCGCTCAAGCCCACCGCGACGGCGACGAAGGCGGTGACGATGGGCATTGCCAGAAATTTCACCGTCGACGACATGGCGACCGGGCCGATCCAACTGCGCGCCGCGCGAAAGTCGAGCGCGGCCCCGACGCACAAGAGACCGAGCGGCAGCGCTGCGGCACCGAGCGCCGCCATCGCCGGCCCGACGCCCGGCGGCAGGCGGATGCCCAGAAGCTGTAGGCAGATGCCGGCGAGCGACCCGATCACCAGCGGGTTCGTCACGAGTTGCCTTGCGATCTCCCTGGCCGTCAGTCTGGCCGAGCCATGGCGGGCAAATACCATCACGCACAATATGTTGACGGTCGGCACGATCGCCGCGTTGCAGATCGCCGCCAGCGCCACGCCTTCCGCTCCGTAGACGCCGCCCGCCAGCGTGACGCCGACATAATTATTGAAGCGCACGCTGCCCTGGAACACGGAGGTGAAGGCCGGCCCGTCGAGCCCCATCAGCGGCCGCAGCGCGACGACGATCAAGCTGACGACCAGGATCGAGAGGATCAGCGTCAAGGCGAGCGCGCCGACGGGCAACGCCTGGATATCCGCCGTCGCCAGGCTGTGGATGAAGAGGCTCGGCAAGAGCACGTAATAGGCCAGGCGTTCGGCCTGCGGCCAAAAGCCGTCATCCAGGAAACGCCGGGAGCGCAGGAACAGCCCTGCGGCGATCAGCAGGATGATGGGAAGCAGCGCGAAAAGGACGGCCTCGCTCACGCGCCGCCTCCTGGAGCATCGGCCCGAAAAGTGGAGCCCGGTTTTTGGGCAATCCGATGCGCAATCAAAGTGTTAGAGCGTCCTTTGTGCGTCCGAAATGACGCACGGCACTCTGACGCGAAGACCGCGCAAGGCGCGCGGTCAAGCCGTAAATTCGTCGGTCTTGTCATTGGTATGTCGCGGCCGGATGGCCACGCCGGATCTTTTCTTTCCGTCCGAAGCTCAGGTCAAATCAGATCAGATCTGTTCGACCTGCTGCACTTCCGGCACGAAATGGCGAAGCAGGTTCTGGATGCCGTGCTTCAGCGTCGCCGTCGAGGACGGGCAGCCGGCGCAGGCGCCCTTCATGTGCAGGAAGACGGTGCCGTTCTCATAGCCGCGAAAGGTGATGTCGCCGCCATCCTGGGCGACCGCCGGTCGCACGCGCGTGTCGAGCAGTTCCTTGATCGTGACGACGATCTCCTGGTCGGCCGCGTCATAAAATTCCTGGCCCTCGGCGAGTTCATCGGCCTGCGCCTGCGAGCCGGTCGCCATTACCGGCTGGCCCGACATGAAATGCTCCATGATCGTGCCGAGGATCGCCGGCTTCAGATGCTGCCAGTCGGCGCCGTCCTTGGTCACGGTGACGAAGTCGTAGCCGAAGAACACGCCGGTGACCCCCGGAACCTCGAACAAGCGGCCGGCGAGCGGTGAAGCTTGCGCCGCCGCAGCGGCATCGCGAAAATCAGCCGTTCCCTCGTCGAGCACGACTTTGCCGGGCAGGAATTTTAAGGTCGCCGGATTGGGGGTGGCTTCCGTCTGAATGAACATGACCCTGGGTCTCCGCGCGTTGAATTTGGAATTGTTCTAAAAATAGAGGCTCCGCGGCATGATTGCAACCGCGAGCGGGATTACGACGCGATCGCCTCGACTTCCTCATCGCTCAAGGAACTGGGCACCACGGTCACCGGAATCGGAAACGCCGCCCCCTTGCCCGCCACCGCGGCGACCAGCGGACCCGGCCCCTCCTTCGAACTCGACGCCGCCAGAACAAGCGTCACGATATCCTGGTCTTCCTCGATCAGTTCATGGATCGCCTCGGACGCAAGGCCTTCGCGCAGCACCAGTTCCGGCTCGATGCCGACCTCCTGACGTACCTTGCTGGCGTGGACCTCGAGCGCCGAGCGCGCGGTTGCTTGCGCCTCCTCACGCATGATCTTTTCGACGCCCATCCATTGCTGGATATCGCCCGGCTCGATCACGAACAGGAGAACGAGCGCTCCGCCCGTCGTCGCCGCGCGCCGCGCGCCATAGGCGATGGCGCGTTCACATTCCGGCGTGTCGTCGACAACCGCCAGGAACTTGCGACGGTGGCCGGTTTCCCGGCTGAGACGTTTTGATGCCATCTGCTCTCCTGACCATGGTCCGGTCGATGTGCAATTTGCCAGTCGGCCTCGCGGCCGGCAAGGACGATCGTTCGCTGTGGGATTATTTGTCCAGAAAGCCGATGATGCGGCGCACGTCCTTCATGGTTTGCTCTGCCCGCTCGCCAGCCCGCTCGCCGCCGTCGCGCAGGACCGAATCGACATAGGCGCGATCACCCGAAATCCGCCGCATCTCGGCGGCGACCGGCGCCAGCTTGTCCACCGCGAGCTCCGCCAGAGCCGGCTTGAAGGCGGAAAATTGCTGGCCGCCGAAATCGGCGATCACCTGCTCGCGGCTGATGTCGGCAAGGCCCGCATAGATGCCGACCAGATTTTCGGCTTCCGGCCGACCCTTCAGACCCTCGACATCGCCCGGCAAGGGCTCGGGGTCGGTCTTGGCCTTGCGGATCTTTTTCGAGATCGCGTCGGCATCGTCGGTCAGATTGATCCGCGACAGGTCGGAAGGGTCGGATTTGGACATTTTCTTGGTGCCGTCGCGCAGGCTCATGACGCGCGTCGCCGGTCCCTCGATCAAAGGTTCCGTCAACGGGAAGAAACCGTCGATGCGCGCCTCGCCCATCATCGTCTCGACGCCGACGCCAAGCTCGGCGATGCGCGCGGAAAAATCGTTGTTGAACTTGGTGGCGATGTCGCGCGTCAGTTCCAGATGCTGTTTCTGGTCGTCGCCGACCGGCACATGGGTGGCGCGATAGACGAGGATGTCGGCGGCCATCAGGCTCGGATAGGCCAACAGGCCGAGCGAGGCGTTCTCGCGGTCCTTGCCGGCCTTGTCCTTGAACTGCGTCATGCGGTTCATCCAGCCGATGCGGGCCACGCAATTGAACACCCAGGCAAGTTCGGCATGCTGCATCACCCGGCTCTGGTTGAAGATGATGTGCTTCTTGGGGTCGATGCCCGAGGCCAGGAACGCCGCCGTGATCGAGCGGGTCTGTTCGGCCAGGTCGGCATGGACGAGTTGCGCCGTGATCGAATGCAGGTCGACGACGCAATAGATGCAGTCGTGGCTGTCCTGCAGCGCGACGAACTTCCGGAGCGCCCCCAGATAATTGCCGAGATGGAGATTGCCGGTCGGCTGGACGCCGGAAAAGACCAGGGGCTGGAAGCTGTTCATGCGAAGGATCCGCGGCTGGTGGAGGGCTGGAAATGCGCGAGGCTTATGGACGACCGGCCGACCGCAATCAAGGGCCGCTGTGCCGACGGGATTGATGGCACGTCTTATCGGAGCTATATTACAATCTGGAGTGGAGACCCGGCTGCAACCGGGCCTCCGTTTCGCCCTAGATAATGATATTGACCCGGAGGTTCAGCGACCAGCCCCTCCGGGTTTTGCTCATTCTAAAGCTGACACTCAGCGGCAAGAACCACATCGCGTCTCTCCTTGATGAAGGCAAAGCCGTTGCCTCGGCCGGGGTGGCTCATCCTCCCGGTCGCGCCGACGCGCGCTCGGCGATGCGCTCGACAAGATCACGCCCCGCGCCGCCGCCTGACCAAGGCCAGCAGCCGCTTCGCCTCGACCGCCCCCGTCGCGATGACGATGGCGAAATAGACGACCGCCGCAATTGCGATGATCGCTGCCACGGTCGTCAGCCGCACCAGGACCGGACCCTGCAGGGCGCCGCCCAGCAGCGCCTGTAGCCCGAGCAGAACCGCGCCCATCACGGCGCTCGCCAGCACGATCAACACAACGCGGCGCAAGCTCGTCGGCGACGGCCGGAAATGGTCGCGCCTCCATAATGTGCCGGCCAGCAGCGCGAAATTGATCCAGGCCGAGACCGAGGTCGCAGCCGCGATGCCGACATGACCGAAGGCGGGAAACAGCGCCAGGCTGCCCACGATATTGATAATGACGGCGACCATCGAGAACCACATCGGCGTCTTCATGTCCTCGCGCGCGAAAAAGGCGGGCGAAAAGACCTTGATCAGCACATAGGCCGGCAGGCCCGACGCGAACGCGGCGAGCGCCGCCGCCGTCAGAGCGGTCGTTTGCGCCGTGAACGCGCCGCGCTCGTAGAGAAGCGCCACGATCGGTCCCGGCATCAGCATCAGGCCGACCGCCGCCGGCAGGGTCAGGCCGAACGCGAATTCGAGCGACCGGTTCTGCAGATGCTGCGCGTCGCGTTCGTCGCCCGCCTTGAGCGCCCGAGCCAGTTCCGGCAACAGCACGACGCCAACGGCGATGCCGATGACGCCGAGCGGCAGCTGGTTGATGCGGTCGGCATAGTTCAGGATGGCGATGGCGCCGGCCTGTGCCGAGGCGATGATCTGACCGACCACGAGGTTGATCTGCGTCACGCCGCCGGTCAAAAGCGCCGGCCCCATCAGGATCATCAGCCGGCGCACGCCGGGCGTCAGGCGCGGCCGGCCGATCCGGAAACTGAGCCCCGCCTTGCGCACGCCCAGCCACAGGAAGAAGAGTTGCATCACGCCGGACACGACCACGCCCCAGGCGAGCCACAGCCCCACCGTCTCCTGCCTTGCGCCGGCCTGCAGCGCCGGCACTAGGACGCCGATCAGGATTACGTTGAGCAAGACCGGCGCGAAGGCGGCCAGGAAATAGCGCCGCATCGAGTTCAGGATGCCGGAGAACATGGCGACCAGCGACATGCAGAACAAATACGGGAACATGATCCGCGTCAGCGTCACCGTCAGGTCGAACTTGGCCGGATCCTCGGCGAAGCTCGGCGCGATGATCGTCGCGACCAGAACCGGCATGGCTATGATCGCCAGCGCCGAAACGGCGAGCAGGAAGACCATCAGGAAGGACAAGACCTCCGAGGCGAAGCGGCGGGCCGCCTCCTCCCCGCCGCCTTCCAGTTCCTTGGCGAAAAGCGGAATGAAGGCGGTGTTGAACGCGCCTTCGGCGAACAGCCGGCGAAACAGGTTGGGAAACCGGAACGCGGCGTAAAACGCGTCGGCGACCGGTCCCGCGCCGAGCGCCGCGGCGATCAGCGCCTCGCGCACGAAGCCCAGCGCGCGGCTTGCCATCGTCGCGCTGCCGACGGTGGAGAATTTCCTGATCAGGCTCATGCGAGCAACACCCTACTCCGCCGCCGTCTTGGCAGTCACAGCGCCGCCCAGCGTCGCCAGCAGGCGCTCGCGGATCGCCTCGAGCCGCGTCGGGTTCTCGATCTTCGCGCCGGTGAGATCGGTGACGTAGAACGTGTCGATCACCTTCTCCCCGAACGTCGTGATATGCGCCGAGGCGATGTTGAGCGACAGGTCGGAAATCGCGCCGGTGATCGCGGACAAAAGGCCCGGCCGGTCGAGACATTCCACTTCGATGACCGAGAAGCGGTTCGACAATGTGTTGCGCACCTCGGCGCGCGGTTCCAGCCGAAAGGTCTTCGACCCGCGTTTGGGCTTGACGCGCTGGTCGAGGATTTCCGGCAACCGGCTTTGGCCCGACAGCACGTCCTCGATCAGCCTGCCGACGCGTCTTGCCCGGCGCAGTTCGTCCGCGTCGCGGTCGAATTCCCTGCTGATCAGGATCGTGTCGAGCGCGCGGCCGTCGGTCGTCGTGAAGATCTGCGCGTCGACGATATTGGCGCCGGCGGCCGCGCAGGCCCCCGCGATCACCGACAGGAGATGGGGATGATCGGGCGCCAGCACCGACAGTTCCGTGACCGCTTCGAATTCATGCGCCTTGACCGTCGTGGCGAGCTTGCGTCCCCCCTTGTCGGCCTCGCGCATGAAGGCGGCATGACGCACCTGGTCGGCGAGATCGACGGCCAGAAGATAGTTGTCGTAGGGAAGCTTGGCATAATGCCGCCGCTCGTCCTCGTCCCAGTCCGCCAGCGCGTCGTGCAACTGTCGGCGCGCGATCTCCACCCGCTCGGCGCGCGAGACTTCCGGAAAACCGCCCGTTAGAAGCAGTTCGGTCTCGTAATAGAGCGTGCGCAGCAACTGCCCCTTCCACCCGTTCCACACGCCCGGTCCGACGCCGCGAATGTCGCACACGGTGACGATCAGCAGGAGCTTCAGTCGCTCGACCGACTGCACCACATCGGCGAAATCCTGGATCGTCTTGCGGTCGTTCAGATCGCGCGTCTGCGCCGTC
>CAZEEC010000094.1:0-8179 GCA_964511105.1 uncultured Mesorhizobium sp. | reverse complement strand
GGCCGTCACCGCGAAAACCAGCTGGTGCGCCGCAAGGGCCGCGTTTACATTATCAACAAGTCCAACCCGCGTTTCAAGGCACGACAGGGCTGATGTCGCGCGACGGCGAGCGCCGTCGCGGCTCACGGATAATTCAGTTTGACGTTCCGCATGCGGAGCCTACCATAGCTTCCATGCGGAACGTTTTGTCATACGCGCTTGCGCTTATCCTCTTCCTTGGCACCGCGCAGGCAAAAGAGCGGACGACAGACGCCGCGGCGGCGCAACAAGTCTCCATCCCATCCGCCGTCGACGATCTCTTCCTTGAATTGAAGCGCAGCGCGGATGAACAGGCGGCGGCACGGATCGCTGCGCGCATCCAGCGCGAATGGATGCATTCGGGCAGCCGCTCGATCGATCTGATGATGGAGTGGGCGGCGGACGCCATGCAGTCGCGCAGATTCGATGTCGCGCTCGATTTTCTCGATCAGGTGGTGACACTGTCGCCGGATTATGCGGAGGGCTGGAACCGGCGCGCGACCGTCCACTTCATGATGGACCAGCACGCGAAGTCGATGGCCGATATCGACCGCACGCTTCGTCTCGAGCCACGGCATTTCGGAGCCCTCGTCGGCATGGCGCAGATCCTGGAGCGCAGCGGCCGCAAGGAGCACGCCTTGGAAGCCTATCAGCGCGTCCTCGACGTCTATCCGATGATGCGCTCGGCTCAGGAGCAACTCGGCACTCTTGCCGACAAACTCGCCGGCCAAGACATCTGACGATCCCGGTGCGGCGCGATCGAGTTCACGCCATTCCGAGCGCGTTCATGTAGAGCTCGATCAACGCTTCTTCTTCCTGGCGCTCGTTGGGATCCTTCTTGCGCAGACGGATGATCGTGCGGATCGCTTTGGTGTCGTAGCCGCGGCCCTTGGCTTCGGCCATGACTTCCTTGATGTCGTCCTGGAGGGCTGCCTTTTCTTCCTCGAGACGCTCGATGCGCTCGATCAACTGGCGCAGTTCCGCAGCGGCAACAGTATCCTGCGTGGCAACGTCATCCATTGGGTCGTCCTCATCAATTTTTGAAGCCCGCAATCTGCGGCATGGGGTAAGGTTTCGGCGCGCCAGGCCTGCAAAGAGCTCGCCTTTTTGACGCCGGAGAATTGGCGCTTGGTTGCCTCAGCCGGACGAAAGGGTCAATGGCCTTTTGGGCGCGTGGACGCGAAAGCGTCCTTTTGTGACGGCAAGGCCTCGGTCTGGTGCTTGGCCTTCCATTCGTCATAGGGCAGGCCATAGATAATCTTGCGCGATTCATCCTTCGAAAGCGCCGCGCCATCGGCCTCGGCCGCGTCGCGATACCAGTTGGACAGGCAGTTGCGGCAGAAGCCGGCAAGGTTCATGAGGTCGATATTCTGGACGTCGGTGCGCTCGCGCAGATGCTTGAGCAGCCGGCGAAAGGCAGCCGCTTCATAGGCTTCCTGCTGTTGCGGTGTCAGGTCGCTCATCTCGATCTCCGTTAGCTCACAGGGCCGGTGCGCGAGCCGTATTGGCGCGCATTATGGATGTCGGGTCGTCGGTTGATCTCTTCAAGAAGCGGCGCGAGGCGGTCCGCCCATTCCGCGGCGCCGTGTTCATCCGCGATCAGGTCTTGCCGAATCTCGATCAGGACATGGGCATAGCCATTGACGATCGCGTGCTTGAACATAGTGTCGCCGCGCAGAGCGCCGTCGTAAGGCTCGTTATCGCCTATGGTGAGCGTGCCGTCGGCGCGCAGAGCGGCCAGAAGCGGTTCAACCGCGCGAGGGTCCGAATCCCACAAAACTCCAACCTCCCACGGTCGCCTGCGGCCCTGCATGTGCGGCGTGAAGGAATGGATGGAGACTATGAAGGGAGCCGCCTCCGTTGCATGGGCGACGGAGGCGATGACGGCCGAGACGGCGTCGTGATAAGGGCGATAATAGCGTTCCAGCCGCCGTTCCCGTTCTTGCGGGCTCATCGGATAGTTCGCCGGGACGATCGTCCCGTCATAGAGCTGGCGGATCAGCGTGGGATCGTCCTCGCCACGATTCGGGTCGATCAGAAGACGTGAATAGGCGGCCATGACGGCGGGAGCTTGAAGGCGTTCGCTCAGGCCTCGGGTAACCATTTCGACGCCGATATCGTAAGCGATGTGGCGCGAGAATTCCGGTTCGGGCAATCCGAGATCGCCATATTCTTCTGGCACCACATTGCGCGCGTGGTCGGCGAGAAGAACCAGGCCGTGTGACCGGTCGCCTTCAAGGAGTAAGACGGGGTTGAAGAGGGCGGCACGCGTCATGGGCAAGCGATCTCACTACGCAACAGAAGGGCAGTCCAATGTCTGTCATGGGCGCAAGTCCGGTGCAATGTCATCCATGCGACATGGTTCGGATGGAGCACTGCGACCAATTGAATTCTTTACAAGGCCGAGGTCCGTGCGTTGACACGGCCGAAACGATTGCGGAAAAGATCACATCATGCCGATTTCTCGCCTCACGCGTCCACTACCGGCCATCGCCCGAGGGTCTGGCGGCCGCCTAGCCGCTTTGGTAGCCTTGTCGGCGCTTTGGCTGGGTGCCGGCGCCGCCCCGACGTTCGCCGATTTTCGCGTCTGCAATGCTACGCAGAACCTGGTCGGCGTGGCCATCGGCTACCGGGCTTCCGCCGGGTGGGTCAGCGAAGGCTGGTGGCACATCGAAGCCTCGAACTGCAAAACCCTGATCGAAGGGGCGCTCGCTTCGCGATACTATTATCTTTACGCTGAGGATGCGCAGCGCGGCGGACGCTGGGAAGGCGAGATCAATATGTGCGTGGCCGAACGCGAGTTCAAAATCTCCGGTCCCGGTGACTGTTTTGCGCGCGGCTTCCAGCGCGCCGGTTTTCAGGAATACGACACACGCGAACAATCGAGCTGGATGGTTCAACTGACGAGCGAGCCGGTGCCAAACGGCCTGCCCGCCATGTCTGGCGGCGCATCGCCATCGAACGGGATGGTCCCGGACAGCGCCCAATGAGACGCAGCCGCAAAGTCAAGATCCTGGCCACTCTAGGGCCTGCATCCTCGGACGAATCGACAATCCGACAGCTCTTCGATGCCGGCGCCGACGTCTTCCGAATTAATATGAGCCATTCGAGCCACGAGTTGATGCGCACGCTGGTCGAGCGCCTGCGGAAGGTGGAATCGGAGGTTCGGCGTCCAATCGGCATCCTGGCCGATCTGCAGGGACCGAAGCTGCGCCTCGGCTCCTTCGAGAATGGAGCCGAGAGTCTGGAAGTGGGCCAGAGTTTCACGCTGGATGACGACCCGAAACCGGGGGATGCAACCCGCGTTCATCTGCCCCATCCCGAAATCCTGACCTCCGTGGAACCGGGGCATCGACTGCTGATCGACGACGGCCGGCTGGCGCTGCGCGTCGAGGAGACACAGGGCAGCAAGGTGCGATGCGTCGTCGTTTCCGGCACCAAGATCTCCGATCGCAAGGGCATTTCCTTGCCCGATACCGACCTCCCGGTCGGCGCGCTGACGGAAAAGGACCGCCGCGATCTCGATGCGGTGCTTGCGACCGGCGTCGATTGGGTCGCCCTGTCCTTTGTGCAGAGGCCGGAAGATATCGCCGAAGTGCGCAAGATCGCGCGCGGCCGCGCCGCGATCATGTCGAAGATCGAGAAGCCGCAGGCGGTGGCGCGCCTGCCCGAAATCATCGAGTTGTCCGATGCTCTGATGGTCGCGCGCGGTGACCTGGGCGTTGAGATGCCGTTGGAGGCAGTCCCGGGAATACAGAAGCAGATCACGCGGGCAGCCCGCCGGGCTGGTAAGCCGGTGGTGATCGCCACGCAGATGCTGGAATCGATGATCTCGGCGCCCGTGCCGACGCGCGCCGAGGTTTCCGACGTATCGATTGCGGTGTTCGAAGGTGCCGATGCCGTCATGCTGTCGGCGGAATCGGCAGCCGGCCAATACCCAGTCGAAGCGGTGACGATGATGGATGCCATCGCCGTTCAGGTCGAGCGTGACCCTCTCTATCCGGACATCATCAACGCGCAGCGCACCGAACCCGAGACAACCGGGCCGGATGCCATCGCACTCGCCGCGCGCCAGATCGCCGAAACCTTGAAGTTGCCCGCTATCGTCTGCTTCACCAGTTCCGGCACGACCGGGTTGCGCGTCGCGCGCGAACGCCCCCAGGTATCGATCGTCGCCCTGTCGCCGGTGATCGATACGGCGCGGCGCCTGTCGCTGCTTTGGGGAACGCATTGCGTGGTGACCGAGGATGCGAGCGATCTCGACGACGTTGTGGACCGTGCCTGCCGGATCGCGCATCATGAGCGCTTCGGCGAGCCTGGGGACAGGATCATCATCACAGCCGGAGTGCCCTTGAGAACTCCGGGCGCGACGAACATGCTGCGCATCGCCTACATCTCCGCGGACGGAGAAAGCGGAGTGTAAGTGGTCGCTTACGCCAATCGCTGTTTGGCAAGTGCAGCAATTCCAGGCAGGGTATTGCCCTCCATCCACTCCAGGAACGCCCCGCCGGCCGTCGATACATAGGTAAAGTCGTCCGCTGCTCCTGCCCGGTTGAGCGCGGCGACCGTGTCGCCGCCGCCGGCGACGGAGACCAGTTCACCGGCTCGCGTGCGGTCGGCTGCAAAGCGCGCCGCCGCCATCGTGGCGGTGTCGAATGGTTGGATTTCGAAGGCGCCGAGCGGTCCGTTCCAGACAAGTGTCTTTGCCCGCGCAATCCAGTCCTTGATCCGGCCGACCGATTGCGGACCAGCATCGAGGATCATGGCGTCGGCAGGCACATCTTCGATGGCCACGGTTTCCGAAGCGGCACCCGCCTCAAACTCGCGGGCAATGACGGCGTCGATCGGGAGAATGATGGCGCAGCCAGACTGGGCCGCCTCGATCAGGATCGTCTTGGCGACGTCGCCCAGATCGTGCTCGCACAGGGATTTGCCGACATCAGTGCCCCGCGCGGCCAGGAACGTGTTGGCCATGCCGCCGCCGATGACCACGGCATCGACCTTTTTCACAAGATTGAGCAGGAGATCGATCTTGGTCGAAACCTTGGCGCCGCCAACGATGGCGACGACCGGCTTCTGCGGCTTGCCGAGGCCCTTTTCGAGCGCTTCGAGCTCTTCCTGCATGGTGCGGCCGGCATAAGCGGGCAGGAGGCGTGCGAGCCCTTCCGTCGAGGCGTGGGCACGGTGAGCGGCGGAGAAGGCGTCATTGACGTAAAGATCGCCGTTCGCCGCAAGCGCCTCGGCAAACTCTTGATTGTTTTTTTCCTCGCCCTTGTGAAAGCGCGTGTTCTCCAGGAGCAGCACGTCGCCGTCCTTCATCGCGGCGATCGCGCTTTCAGCGGCGAGGCCAATGCAATCGTCGGCGAAGGCGACTTCGCGGCCGACGACATTCGACACCGCCTGCGCGATTGGGCGCAGCGACATCTCCGGCACGGAAGCTCCTTTCGGGCGCCCGAAATGTGCAAGCAGGATGACCTTGCCACCCTTCGCGGCCAGTTCGGTGATCGTCGGCGCAACACGTTCGATCCGCGTCGCGTCGGAAACGGTACCATCGCCGGTGAGCGGGACGTTGAGATCAACGCGAACGAGGATGCGCTTGCCGTTGGCGTTGATGTCATCGAGGGTGAGGAAGCTCATGGAAATCTCCGGTTGGCGGCCTCAAGCGCGTGCAAACATGCCTGGATACCCAAGGACGAGGCCATCTTCGTCGAGGGGAAGGTCAACCGAGAACGTGCCATCGGCCGCCTCGTAACGGTAGAGGTGGCCTTCCCCGATGCACGCGTAATTCTGCCGGTCAACGAAAGGCTCGAGGGTGTCGAACGGCACGTATATCATAGACAGCTGTGACGGCCGGTCACCTGGTCCGAAAAGCAGCCGACGAATCGGCAGCGTGTTGGTGAAGGGCGTGACGGAAAGATCGATATCAATGCAGCCATCGAATTCCGGCCGCGAAGAGCCCGAAGCATCGCGCCATTCGCCCCTGCCGTTTCCTGTCATTGCGAGGACGCGGCCATCAGTGGTCTCAACGCGAAAGGACCTGACGGCCCAATCCACACCGCACTCCACCTGATAGCATGCTCCAAAACCGACACCCTTGAAGGCGCCGGCGACGACGCCTCGTGCGAGGATGCGGCCATCATTTGGAAACAGCGTCAGATGCTCCAACCCGTCGCCCTCGAGCGGCCGCCAGCGGACCGTCCGGGAAGCGAGCGGGCGAAACACCATAGACCTCAGATCAGCTTGCCGAAGGCGACGGCCGTGTCGCACATGCGGTTGGAAAAGCCCCATTCATTGTCGTACCAGGTAAGGATGCGCACCATCGTGCCTTCCATCACCTTGGTCTGGTCCATGTGGAAGACCGACGAATGCGGATTGTGGTTGAAATCGATCGAAACCAACGGCTCGTCGGTGTAGCCGAGAATGCCCTTCAAAGGACCATCCGCCGCCGCTCGGATCGCGCCGTTTATCTCCTCAACGCTTGTCTCGCGCCTGGCAATGAAGGTGAGGTCTACGACCGAGACGTTCGGGGTCGGGACGCGGATCGACACGCCGTCCAGCTTTCCCTTGAGCTCCGGCAGGACGAGGCCCACGGCTTTCGCCGCGCCGGTCGATGTCGGGATCATCGACATGGCCGCAGCGCGCGCCCGGTACAGGTCCTTGTGCATGGTATCGAGCGTCGGCTGGTCGCCGGTATAGGCATGGATCGTGGTCATGAAGCCCTTTTCGATGCCGATGGCATTGTGAAGGACGTGCGCGACGGGTGCCAAGCAGTTGGTCGTGCAGGACGCGTTGGAAATGATCATGTGGTCGGCCGACAACTTGTCGTGGTTGACGCCGTAGACAACGGTCAGGTCCGCATTGTCGGCGGGCGCCGAGACGATGACCCGCTTTGCGCCGGCATCCAGATGCGCGGACGCCTTCTCCTTCGAAGCGAAGATGCCAGTGCATTCGAGAGCGATGTCGACGCCCTCGGCCTTCCATGGCAATTCGGCCGGATCGCGCTTGGCATGAACCTTGATCGGTCCTCGGCCGGCATCGATCGTATCGCCCTTGACGGTGACTTCGCCAGGGAAGCGGCCATGCACGCTATCATAGCGCATCAGATGCGCATTGGTCTCGACTGGACCCAGATCATTGATCGCGACGACTTCAATATCGGTGCGACCCGATTCGTAGACCGCGCGCAGCACGTTGCGGCCAATGCGACCAAATCCGTTGATGGCAACTTTGACAGTCATTGATAGCGTCTCCGGGGGATCAAGAGTCTGGAATGCTGGTCTCTTAGCGACGCTGCGCCTGATAATCCAGCGCCAGGCGCCATAAAGGAGAGGCCCAGTTCCTCGAACTGGTCAGCTTAATCGTTTAATTGTTCACCGGCCGCTCGTTCGTCTCGGGCGATCCGCTCCTCGGCTGCCTTGACGGCGGCTTCCGCGGTGATGCCGAAATGCTTGTAGAGGTCTTCAGCCGGAGCTGAAGCTCCGAAGCCGGTCATGCCGATGAAGATGCCGTCCGAGCCGATCAGACGCTCCCAACCCATCCGGATTCCGGCTTCGATCCCGACCTTGATCTTGGCGTCGCCGATGATCGCGCTGCGATATTCTTCGCTTTGCTCGCCGAAGAGTTCAAAGCATGGGACAGAAACGACTCGGGTCGGGTGCCCCCTGGCTTCAAGCGTTTGGCGCGCTTTGATCGCGATCTCGACCTCGGAGCCGGACGCGAAGATCGTGACCTGAGCCTCGGCACTGGCGGTCGCCAATTCATAGGCGCCATAGGAGGACAAGTTGTCCTCGTCATGTTCCGAGCGGAGGGTGGGCAGGTTTTGACGCGTCAACGCAAGCGTCGATGGCGTCGTTTCCGACTCGAGCGCGACCTGCCAGCATTCGGCGGTCTCGACCGCGTCGGCCGGACGGAACACATAGTGGTTAGGGATCGCACGAAGCGCGGCCAGATGCTCGACCGGCTGATGGGTCGGGCCGTCTTCGCCGAGGCCGATGGAATCATGGGTCATGACAAAGATGGACCGGATGCCCATCAAGGAAGCCAGCCGCATCGACGGGCGTGCATAATCCGAGAAGACAAGGAACGTTCCGCCATAGGGGATGACGCCGCCATGCAGCGCCATGCCGTTCATCGCCGCCGCCATGCCATGTTCGCGGATGCC
>CAZEEC010000093.1:0-8266 GCA_964511105.1 uncultured Mesorhizobium sp. | reverse complement strand
CGGTCTTGCCGGGATCAATGAGAGCCGTCGACGATCATGAAGCTTCGCCTAGTCTCTGTCGCTCTTCTCGCCGCCACATTCCTCGCGGGTTGCAACGCTTCGCTCGAAGATATTGCGCCGAAGGCCGAGCGGCAGTTGCCGGCCAAGCTGGTGCAGTCGATGAAGGCGAAGGGGATGAGCGCCACCTCGCCGATCATGGTGCGGGTATTCAAGGAAGAAGCGGTTCTGGAGGTCTGGAAGCAGAAGGACAATGGCCGTTACGACCTCGTAAAGTCCTACGACATCTGCAAATGGTCGGGAAAGCTGGGTCCTAAGTTCACCGAGGGCGATCGCCAGGCGCCGGAAGGGTTCTACACAATCGGGTCGCATCAGATGAACCCGAATTCGAGCTATCACCTCGCTTTCAACATCGGCTTTCCGAACGATTTCGACCGCGCCAACGGCCGTACCGGACAGCATCTGATGGTTCATGGGGCATGCTCGTCGGCGGGATGCTACTCCATGACGGACGAGCAGGTCGAGGAAATCTACGCTTTTGCGCGCGACGCCTTCAAGGGCGGCCAGCAGGCGTTCCAGTTGCAGGCCTTTCCGTTCCGCATGACGCCGGCCAATATGGCGCGCTACAAGGGCGACGCCAATTACGAATTCTGGACGATGCTCAAGGAAGGCTATGACCACTTTGAGATCACCAGGCTTCCGCCCAAGGTCGACGTGTGCGAACGCCGCTACGTGTTCAATCAATATACGGCCGACGGACGCTCCTTCTCGCCGACCGGCGCCTGTCCGGCGGCGACCCAGCCCGAGGCTCTGCTAACAGCCTATAAGACCTACAAGACCAGCTTCGAAGCGGCGTTCACAACGGCGCTCGACAGCCGGTCTTTCCGGGATCCGGCGCCGTCGATCACCGGCGTCAAGGAAGCGAGCCTCGTCGCCGACTGGTCGCGCCGGCGCGCGCGCGGCGAGCGTGTCTCGCAGGAGCCGCCAAATCTGGCGCAGTCCGGGACGATGGTCTCGACACGGCCGCCGAGCGATGAGTCGCCGGTCGTCGCCGCAGCCTATCAGCCGGCCGTCCGCTCGGCTCCTGCTGAAGCGCCAAGCGTCCAGGAGACGCCGGCGCCCGAAGAAGCAGCGCCGCCATCTTCATCGATCCGCGGCCAGATCACGCCGCGTCTTGGCCGTCTGATGTCGCTCTTCGGAAACTAGGTCGTGTGACCTCTTGAAGACCCCCAAAGACTCCACACTATAGGAATTTACCTCGCGGGCGCGTCCTTGCCGATGTCGTCGAGCTGGTACGCCGTGGTTTGGTAGACCTGATTGATCCAGTTGCCGAACAGAAGATGCGCGTGTGAACGCCAGCGGTTCAGCGGTGCGAGAGTGGGGTCGTCGTCGGGATAATAGGCATGCGGTAAGCTGGTCTTTACGCCGGCTGCGATGTCCCGGTCGTACTCCTCCTTCAGAGAGGTGGAATCGTATTCGATATGGTTGAACATGTAGAGTCGGTTCCCGGCCCATTCTGCCAGCATGCAGGGTCCGGTCACATCCGATTCCATCAGTAGTTCGAGGCCGGATTCCGGCTTTATATCGGCGGAACGGACCTCCGTCCAGCGCGACACCGGAACGGCGAAATCATCCGAGACGCCAGTCAGATAGGGCGACGCGGGCGCGTTGTTGCGGTGGCGAAACACGCCGAATGCCTTCTCTTCGAGCGGGTACTTCGGCAGTTGGTGAAAGTGCCAAGCCGCAGCCATCGCCCCCCAGCAGATGAAAAACGACGAATGCACGTTGGTCGTCGTCCAATCGAGGATGCGCGTCATCTCAGCCCAGTAGCCGACCTCCTCGAAGGGGAGGAGTTCGATCGGTGCGCCCGTGACGATGAACCCGTCGAACTTGCGCTCCCGCACCTCCTCCCATGTCTGATAGAAGGAGATCAGGTGATCCTCAGACGTGTTCTTGGCCCTGTGGTTGCCGATACGCACCAGCGTCAGCTCGATCTGAAGCGGCGTCGCGCCGATCAGGCGGGCGAATTGGGTCTCGGTGCGGACCTTGTTCGGCATCAGGTTGAGTAGACCGATCTGCAGCGGGCGGATGTCTTGCCTGAGCGCCGTCCGCTCGTCCATGATGGACACACCCTCACGCACGAGAACGTCGCGGGCGGGCAACTGGTCGGGAATCTTGATCGGCATGGTGCGCTCCAGAACGAAAAGGACCGGCGGCGAATTCGCGGCCGGTCCAAACGGACTGTTGCAAGCGGCCCCTTAGCAATTTCTTTAACGTGGCTGCAAGCCGACCGGCCAAATCACCACGGATACATGCGCATTTAGGCACCCACACCCTTTGCGTCAATCACAAAGCTTGGTAAATGGGGCCGCCTTCCCCACAGTGGACCAGTCGACGATGAATGAGAAGCTTCGCCCCCAGCCCCGTCGCGGTGTGATGGAAATCGCAGCCTATGTGGCGGGCAAGCACGGCGACGCCACCGGCGGCAAGATCCACAAGCTGTCGTCGAACGAGACTCCACTTGGCGCCTCGCCGCATGCAATCGAGGCTGCCGCGCAGGTTCTGGCGCTCCCGGAACTTTATCCCGATGGCCAGGCGACCGAATTGCGCACCGCGATCGCCGAGACACATGGGCTCAATGCCGAGAACATCCTGTGCTCGAACGGCTCGGATGAATTGCTGGGTCTCTTGGCCCAGACCTATCTGCAGGCTGGCGACGAAGGCATCTTCACCGAGCACGGCTTTCTCGTTTACCGGATCCAGATCCTGGCGTCGGGCGGCGTTCCCGTCGTCGTCAAGGAGCGAGACGAGCGTGCCGATGTCGATGCCATCCTTGATGCTGTCACGGAGCGGACGAGGATCGTCTTTCTCGCCAACCCCAACAATCCGACCGGCACCTATCTCCCATTTGAGGAAGTCCGCCGCCTTCATGCCGGCCTGCCGGCGCATGTCTTGCTCGTGCTCGATGCGGCCTACGCCGAATATGTACGCAGGAACGACTACGAGTCGGGCATCGAGCTTGTCGGCTCGTCCCAGAATGTCGTCATGACGCGGACATTTTCGAAGATTTACGGTTTGGCCGGCTTTCGCATCGGCTGGCTTTATGCTCCGGCGGCGATCATCGATGCGGTCAACCGTGTGCGCGGGCCGTTCAACGTCAATGCGTTTGCGATCGCGGCAGGAGCGGCCGCGATCCGCGACCGCAACCATGTGGAAGAGGCCGTCGCCTTCAATGAAGCGTGGCTGCCTTGGGTGTCCGACGAACTGACGAAACTCGGCCTGCGCGTGACGCCGAGCGTCGGCAATTTCGTGCTCATCCATTTTCCTGACGACACACATTCCGCGGATGCGGCGGATGCCCATCTGACGGGGCGCGGCTTTATCCTGCGGCGCGTGACGGGCTATGGCTTCCCCAACGCTCTGCGCATGACGATCGGCACGGAAGAGGCCAATCGGGGTGTTGTCGCAGCGCTGGCCGAATTCATGAAGGTGTGATGTGAAGCAGCCGCTTTTCGACCGGATCGCCTTCATCGGCATCGGCCTGATCGGCTCGTCGCTGGCGCGCGTGGTGCGCCGCGAGGGCTTGGGCGGGCATATCGTCATTTCCACGCGTAGCCCTGAGACGCTCGTTCGGGCCGAGGAACTGGAACTGGGCGATACCTACACGAGCGATCCGGCCGAAGCGGTGCGCGATGCCGACCTGGTGGTCGTTTCCGTTCCGGTCGGCGCGTCGAAATCGGTGGCGCTGGCGATCCGGGATCATCTCGAACCAGGCGCGATTGTCACCGATGTCGGCTCAACCAAGGCATCGGTGATCGCGCAGATGGCGCCCCATATACCGCAGGGTGTCCATTTCATTCCCGGCCATCCCCTTGCGGGCACGGAGAAGTCCGGCCCTGACGCGGGTTTCGCCGAGCTCTTCACCAATCGCTGGTGCATTCTGACGCCGCTGCCGGATACGGACCCCGACGCGCTCCGGAAGATTCGTGACTTTTGGGAAGGTTGCGGCTCGAATATCGACACGATGGACCCGCAACACCACGACATGGTTCTCGCTATTGTCTCGCATCTGCCGCACATCATCGCCTATAACATCGTTGGGACGGCGGATGATCTCGAAGCGGTGACCAAGAGCGAAGTCATCAAATATTCCGCGTCGGGCTTTCGCGATTTCACCCGACTGGCCGCGTCCGATCCGACCATGTGGCGGGACGTGTGCCTGCACAACAAGGACGCTATCCTCGAAATGCTGGCGCGCTTTTCCGAAGACCTCGCATCGTTGCAGCGCGCGATCCGCTGGAGCGACGGCGACAAGCTGTTCGATCTCTTCACCCGGACGCGCGAAATACGCCGCTCGATCATCGACGCCGGCCAGGAAATCGATGTTCCCGACTTCGGCCGTCAGACTGTCGCCGCCAAGCAAGCTTAAACAGGCGGCAGCGTTCCCAGGTTGAGAAAGCCGATCCGCATTCGGCTTTTCTCGATCCGCAAAGGCAATGTCGGATTGTCGCCGAGCATCGCGACGCCGGCGAATGCGAGCCGGATATTGTCGCGTGCAGCCGGGAACATCTCGCTCAAAATTAGAGCCAGAACCTGCGGGTTTTCGACTGCCAGCGTCAGATCCGCGTCGATCAGCCCAGCATCGTCGATCGCGACAGGGCCTTGCAGGCGCGCTGCGGTCTCGTTTCCTGCCGTGTGCACGACCAGCGAAGTGATGGTAGCCGCTAGACCGCGGATGCCAGAGCCGGTGAAGGCGGGCAGAGGATCGGCCGGGAAGTTGATGTCCGCTTCGCCGCTCAAAAGCGGCAATGTCCCATCACCCAGCAGCGTTGGATCGAGCGACAGTCGTTCGAACCGTCCGGCCACATCGGACCCCTGGCCATTCGGGCGCATATGGAATTCAGCCCGGTCGGCAGCGATCAGCGGTCTCTCGCCGGCCGGCGCGGAGTCTGGTCCGACCGCAACGTTCCTGGCCTCCAGCGAGACGATGTCCGGGCGCGGAGAGGCGAGACGCGAACTGCCGCGCAAGGTCTCCCAGGTCACTTCGAAAGCGTTCAAGCCGGGAAACTCGACGATCGCCGGTCCGTCCAGTTCACCGACGGCGCGTTGCGGCTGATAGATCTGCGCAGCGGATCGAAACGCGCCGGCACGCACCGAAAGGCCGGCCGGCGCATCGATATACATGACGGAACTGCAGAAAAGCCCGATGCGAAATGGATAGCCGCGAGCGTCGGGGCTCTCGCAATTGGCGCGCCTGCCGTCGGCGTTGAGTGCCGCGATGCGGACATTGGCCTCCCGGACGAGCCGGTCTGCGGCATAGTTCCAGGCGATCGTATAGCCGATGATGGCGAGGATGATGCCGGCTGCAAGCAGGATGAAGCGTCGGCTATAGCCTGTTTTGCCGGTTCGCCTTGACGCCATCCTGTCTACCTCGTTACCCAGTCGGGCTTCCGACCGGCCGCACCGGTCACAACAGTTCGACGGCCATATGAGCGATTTTTGGGTCTTTGGCTATGGCTCGCTGATGTGGCGACCAGGCTTTGCGCATATTGAAACGCACCGGGCGCGTCTGCAGGGTTATCACAGGGCGCTTTGCGTGCGCTCCTTTGTCCACCGTGGCACTGCCGCGCGGCCGGGTCTCGTTCTGGGGCTCGATCGCGGCGGGGCCTGCGTCGGATTGGCATTTCGCGTTCCCGAAGCCTTGCGCGACGAAGTGCTGGCCTATCTGCGGGCACGCGAACTCGTCACCAATGTCTATCGGGAGCGCTGGCTGCCGGTGCGACTTAAGGGCGGCCCGGCAGTCGATGCATTGACCTATGTCGTCGACCGCTCGCACCCGCAATATGCAGGCCGGATGGATGCCGAAGAGGCTGCGTGCTCAGTCCATGGCGCGACCGGGCAGTCCGGACCCAATGAAGAATATGTCTTGAACACTGTCGCCCATCTGGAGGCGCTTGGCATTCGTGATCCTTGGCTTGCAAGCGTGGCCAAGCGGGTCAGGTAAGATTTCGTGGTGCCGGCTCGACACCCAGGGTCTCCAGGCGGGCCAGAGCCGTTGGCGGCAGCGGCGGCCCGTCGGGGTCGCGCGCGACGTCCACCAAAAGCGCGTCGCAAGCCGCTTCCGTTTCGCGCATCAGACGTTCGAGAAAAGTCTCCTTGTCCAACCCCGGCTCGATCGGCGGCAGGAATTTCGCGTGGATCGTTCCCGGATAGCGGAGAAACTTGCGGCGCGGCCAGTAAAGCCCAGCGACATGGGCAACGGGCACGACGGGCACGCCAAGTGAAACATAAATTTCCGCGATCCCGTATTTATAGGCCGGTTCAGCGCCCGGCGCGCGGCGTGTGCCTTCCGGATAGATGATCAATTGCCGGCCATCCGCCATGCGCTCGCGGGCGACGCGCACGGCCTGGCGCAGGGCCTGAGAACGCTTGCCGCGGTGGATCGGGATCATTTGCATCTTGCCGATATACCAGCCGAAGAACGGGATCCATGTGAGTTCGCGCTTCAGGATGTAGACGGGATCCGGCATGTAGTGAAAAAAGGCGATCGTGTCCCAGAAGGATTGATGCTTGGGGGCGAGGATATAGCCGCCCTCTGGAAGGTGCTCCAGCCCCTCGATCTTCTGGCGCGTGCCGGCGATGACCTTCATCAGCCACAGGCTGGAACGCGCCCACCAGCGCGGGATGTACCATGCCAGATGCCTGGGCAGGAAAAAGTAGACCGGCGTCCAGAACAGCATCTGGACGATGAGGCTGGCATAGAAGGCGATGTTGAACGCCAGGGAACGGATTTGCAGCATCGTGCGGGCTCAAGAATGAAGCGGGCTGTCGCTCGTTGCACGAAGGGGCCGTGAAGGCAATTGCCGAAGCTTCGTTTCAGCGCTCGAGGGTCCCGCTATGTGCATCTGCTTCAATGACACCGATCCTTAGACCGGCGCCTTTGGGCATCAGGCTCGTTCGAGCGAGGGCAACAAGATACTTCGTGTATTCGGGAAACAGGACGCGCAGGGCGCTGCGGCTGGCCAGCCACTGGGCGCTGTCGAGCCGGTTCGTCACGACGGGATAGGGAGTGAGTTCGACATCGACGAGCGCATGGTGCATTTCAAGCAGGCTTCGCGGCATATGATAGTTGTTCGTCACCACGATGGCGCTTCGGAACGCGTAGCGTTCGAGCCATTTGGCACTTTCAGCGGCGTTGCCGATCGTATCCATCGCATGGCGGTCAATATCCACGCAGCAAGCGAACAGATCCTCGTTCGCGCCTGTCGCCCGCTGAATATCCCGGGGCCGAGCGGCGGGATTGACGCCTGAGATCAGCAAGCGCGCGCCGCGCCCTTCCTGTAGGAGATGCATGGCGGCATCCAGGCGAGCCACGCCTCCGGTCAGCACGATGATCGCGTCGGCGCTACCGGGATCGTTGGGCGTCGTCAGGCGGCCGACATGGGTCGCGAAGACGAGAAAGCCCCCGGCCAAAACAAGGCCGAGGCAAAGCATGGCAATAATCAACAGACGCAGCATCGTCGGGAATATCCCGCTTTTATTGGCCTCGCGCTCACTTCATCGCGCACTCATTCCCCGCTTTAGCATCAGAATCAATGGCATGCATGGGATGCCGAGCAACCATGGCGAAAAACGAGCGCGCGGGCGGCAGTACGCGATCATTCCGGCGCCGGTCATCGATCGTGTTGGCTACCATTCAACTCCGACAGATGGGCCGCAACCGTCACATGGGTCGTTGCTCCCGTCAGGATCGTGACGACCGCCACGATCGACATGACGCCCAGATAGCCCTGCGTGCCGATCGCGAAGCTTCCGAAGAGAGCCGAGGTTACGTTTCCTTCCGGTGTGGCCAGATGGGCGGACGACCAGAACGAAAACCCGGCAAAGAGAACAATTGCCGCCGCGCCGCCGATGGCTGCACCCTTCAGTCCCGTCAGCAGGAAATGGCGTCTGAACTGGCGGGCGATGAAATGCGCTTCCGCACCGACGAAGTGCAGCACCTCGATGATGTGGCCATTGCCGTTCATCGCCCCCCTCGTCGCAAAAACGACGGTCAACACCGTCGCGACCAGCATCAGCGCCAAAATGGCGACACCGATCGCCACTGTCGTGCGCGCCATGGCCACGAGACGATCGGCCCATGAGCGATGATCGTCAAGTGATGCTCCCGGCACCTGTTCTGCGATGACGGTGCGCATCGTGGCGAAATCGGGCGGTGACAGCGGATCGATGGTCACGACGATGAGGCGCGGAACCGGCAGTTCGTCGA
>CAZEEC010000092.1:0-8295 GCA_964511105.1 uncultured Mesorhizobium sp. | reverse complement strand
ATTACGAATGATGTGCTCTACCAACTGAGCTAAAGCGGCCTGTCGATGCATTCGGCAACCCGGTGCATTGAAGAGAGCGCTTGATAGCTTCATCGCCGTTCAAATTCAAGCATCCTGTCGGGGAACGATCCTCAATTTGCATACGGGCATCAGGGCGACGGCTGAAAAGTCACCAACAGGGCGATAATGGATGTCCGGCCGTGCTTGTTTGTCAGGCCGCCAGTTTTCTTCTTGCTGCTTCGTATTCGCGGGCCAGCCGATCGACCAATTCGCGTGCACCGATCACCGCATCGACCGTGCCGATGCCCTGGCCGCAGCCCCAGATATCCTTCCACGCCTTGGCGCTGTCGCTGCCGAAATTCATCTTCGAGGGATCTGCCTCGGGCAGATGGTCCGGATCCATGCCGCCCGCGCGAATGGATCCCTTCAGGTAATTGCCGTGAACACCGGTGAAGTAGTTGGAATAGACGATGTCGGCTGCTCTGGCTTCGACGATCATCTGCTTGTAGGCCTCCACGGCACGCGCCTCATGGGTCGCGATGAAAGGCGAACCTATATAGGCCATGTCGGCCCCCATGGCCTGGGCCGCAAGTATTGCGGCGCCATTGGCAATCGCACCCGACAGAAGCAGCGGCCCCTCGAACCATTGCCGGATTTCCTGGATCAGCGCGAAAGGCGACAGCGTGCCGGCATGGCCGCCGGCGCCGGCGGCAACCGCGATCAGCCCGTCGGCCCCGCGCTTGATGGCGTTGCGGGCATGGCGGTCGTGGATGATGTCGTGGAGCACGATGCCGCCATAGGAATGGACCGCCTGATTGACTTCTTCGACTGCGCCCAGCGACGAGATGACGACCGGGACCTTGTATTTGACGCACAGCGCCAGATCTTCCTCAAGCCGGGCGTTGGATTTGTGGACGATCTGGTTGACGGCAAAGGGAGCTGCCTTGGCATCCGGATTGGCAGCATCATGGGCGGCCAGTTCCTCGGTGATCTCCGCGAGCCACTCGTCCAGTTGCGAGGCGGGCCGCGCGTTGAGAGCGGGAAAGGCGCCGACGATCCCGGCCTTGCACTGCGCCAGCACCAGCGGCGGGTGCGAGACAATGAACAGGGGCGCCCCAACGACCGGCAGCCGCAGATTCGTCTTCAGGATGTCAGGCAGTGCCATTCAGGCCTCCGCTGGGATTTGACGTTTTCGTAAACGTCTTTACTAGCAGACGAAGGCGTACTGGCAAGTGAGCAAGCAGCAAGGTCGCTCGATGAACGATGGCGGCCAGCGTTAACGATGTCGCAACGATCGTGTTGAATGGTCTGTTAAGGAAACAAGAAGGTGCCGCTTGGACGGGATCGAGCAAGCTATCAGACGAGCCTTGGCCAAGGGAAATGCGGATGACCGGAGCTTCCGCGAGAAAGTCTACCGGTCTGCTTTTGCGGCGCTCGACAAGTCACTCAAGGAACGACCGAACCTGACCGTCGAAAATGCGATCAAGCGCCGCAAGGCATTGCAGGCGTCGGTCAAGGAGATCGAGACCGAATATGTGCCGGCGCTGCCTCCGGAGCCGGTTGCAGTCGAGCCGCCAGTGTCCCGTTCCGCTCAACGAAACGTACGGGAGTTGTCTGCGGAACCGGAACTGCGTGCGGAGCGGCATGAGCCGGCGGACGGTTCGTCTCCGCGCCTCGAACTCGATGAGCCGCCGCGTCCGTCGCGTCCCGTCAAGCTCGAGAAGTCGCATTCGCCAAGGGTCAAGCGCCGTCGAAGCGGCAGGATCGTGTCGCTGGTGGCGGGCCTCATTATCCTGGCGGTTTTGGGAACGGGGCTCTGGTGGGCCTATGCGAATTTTGGGCATCTGCTCGGCAGCGACATCGGGCAATTGGAGGCGGCGCTCAACGAGCAGCGCGGGCAATCGGGGCCGCCGCCGTTGTCCGCCGATGGCATCGATCCCGACGCAGGCTGGACCAATGTCTTTCGGCCGGAGGACATTCAACTGGTCTCCCCGCCGGAGGATGCCTCGGCCGAGGTGACGGAAGACGAGGGCGGCTCCTTCCTGCGCATACGTTCCGGTCCGTCCGGCGCGCCGGTGGCATTTTCGATAGGCCAGAATCTTCTGGAGCGTTTCAGCGGCGAGCGCGTCGCCTTCAACATCGTCGCGCGCGGTATCGAGGGCGAACAGACGCAGATGTCGGTCGAGTGCGATTTCGGTGCGCTGGGCGATTGCGGCCGCACCCGGTACAATGTCGGGTCGGCTCAGGACAATTATCTGCTGGTTGTTGAATTGGCCAATGCATCGCTGGGCCGTTCAGGCGCCATCGCCATCAATACCGATCTGGCGGGCGAGGGCCGCGGCCTGGAGATCCTGAGCATCCGGATGCGTCCGGCGGAGTAATCAGGCGTCGAGCAGCGACAGGAGAAGTTCGAGGCGGTCGGCCTCGCCGGCCGGCTTGTCCCACCGAAGGCGCGAGATACGCGGAAAGCGCATCGCGATGCCCGATTTATGCCGCGTTGAGCGCGCGAGCCCTTCGAAGGCCACTTCGATGACCAAGCCATGGTCCGGCTCTGCCCGCACCGAGCGCACCGGCCCGAAGCGGTCGATCGTGTTGTCGCGAATGTATTTGTCGATCAACTTCAGTTCCTCGTCGGTGAAGCCGAAATAGGCTTTGCCGACGGGCACGAGTTCCGGCTGGTCTTCCGGGCCGGTCCAGACTCCGAACGTGTAGTCGGAGTAAAAGCTCGAGCGCCGGCCATGTCCGCGCTGCGCATACATCAGGACAGCGTCGACCGTGTAGGGATTGCGCTTCCACTTGAACCAAGGGCCTTTGGGACGGCCGGGCACGTATTCTGAGTCTAGGCGCTTCAGCATCATGCCCTCGATTACCGGGTGAGGCGGCTCTTGACGCATCTCGTCAAGTTCACCCCATCCGTTGAATGTAACCAGTGGCGACAGATCGAAGCGATGTGGGTCGAGCGTGGCGACGAAGGCTTCGAGTTGCCTGCGTCGTTCGACAAAGGGCAGCTTGCGCAAGTCGTTCTGCCCAAGCTGCAAGAGATCGTAGCAGCGGACGAAGGCCGGATACTGGGTCTGGATCTTTGCAGTCACGACCTTCCTATTCAGCCGTTGCTGCAGGTCGGAGAATGTTCCCGTCCGTTCACCGGGAAGCCCGACCAGCAATTCGCCGTCGAGAGTTGCCTCGAAATTCATCGCCGCGATGAGATCGGGAAACGTCTCCGAGATGTCGTCACCCGTCCGTGAGTAAAGGCGCGCGACGCCTCCCTCTTGCACGGCCTGTACGCGAATGCCGTCCCACTTCCACTCAGCCGCGTAGTCTTTCGGATCAATGCGTGCAAGGTCGGCATCCTCGATCGCATGCGACAGCATGACCGGGCGGAACATGGCGTTTGCGGCATGAACCGGCTTTTCTCCTTTGCCGTCGAGCCATGCGAAAAGGCCCAAATAGGGCGGCTCCAGTCCATGCCAAAGTTCCTCGATGTCGTGCACATGCACCTTGCCGTAATCAGCCAGGGCCTGCTTGGCGAGACGCGCCGAAACGCCCACCCGAAGTCCGCCGGTCACGAGTTTGAGAACCGCAAAACGCGAGGCGGCCTCCATGCGGTCGAGAAGCGAAGCGAGGACCTGTGGCGCGTCCGAGCGGCCGGCCTTTTGCAGTTTTTCCACCGCTTCGGCGAGAGGTACGCCGCCCGCAATCGCTTCCGGCGGCGCATCGACGTCCCAGACTAGCGATACGGTTTCGGCCAGATCGCCGACATAGTCGTAGGAATAGGCAAACAGAACAGGGTCCATCCGCTCGGCCATCAGCGTGCGCAACACGCCTGGCTTGACGGCATTGAAGGAGAGGTTCCCCGTGATCGCCGCCAGCGCCAGGCCCCGGTCCGGATCGGGAGCCTCGCGGAAATAATCCTGCATCAAGGTCAGTTTCGCATTGCGCGAAGACGTCAAGAGAAGACGGTCGAGGAGTTCCGCGAAGCGATCCATTATTCGGCTTCATCCTCGTAACCCACGAGGTGGAGCGGCCGCGCCTCGATGCCATTCAACTCGCACCAGCGTACCAGCGCCTCTTCGCGGCCGTGTGTCACCCACACTTCGCCGGCCCTGGTGTCGCGGATCGTGTCGGTCAATTCGTCCCAGTCTGCGTGATCGGATATGATCAGCGGCAATTCCACGCCGCGCTGCTTCACACGCTGACGAATGCGCATCCATCCGGAAGCGAAGGCGGCAATGGGATCGGGAAACCGCCGTGCCCACCGGTCGGCAAACGCCGACGGCGTGCCGACCACGATCGCTCCGGCGAACTGCGCTTTGGAACCTCGATCGATTGTGGCCGGCCGAAGGTCGCCAAGATCTATGCCCTCGTCCTCGTAATAATCGCACAGCTTCTGGAGCGCGCCGTGGATATAGATAGGCTCGACGTAGCCGGCCTCGCGGATGAGCCTGATGACGCGCTGTGCCTTGCCCAGTGCATAGGCGCCGACGAGGTGGGCGCGGTCGGGAAACTGGCTGACCGATTTCATTAACCTCGTGATCTCGGCCTTGTCGTTGGGATGGCGGAAGACCGGCAGGGCGAAGGTCGCCTCGGTGATGAAAACATCGCATTCGATCGGCTCGAAGGCTTGCGCCGTGGTGTCTTGCCGGCGCTTGTAGTCGCCGGACGCGACGATCCGCAATCCGTCCTTCTCGACCGCGACCTGTGCCGATCCGAGGACATGGCCGGCGGGATGAAACGTGACGCGCACGCCATTGAGATCGACGACATGGCCGAATTCGATGGCTTGCGTTCGACCCGCGTGATTGCGGCCGAGGCGAAGCGCCATGATGTCGAGTGTCTGCCGCGTGGCCAGCACATGTGCATGGCCAGGACGTGCATGATCGGAATGGCCGTGCGTGATCAGCGCCCGCGCGACCGGACGCACCGGATCGATGAAGAAGTCGCCGGGTGGGCAGTAAAGACCTTCGGCACGAGGGATCAGCAAATGATGCGGGTTCATGCATGGACAGATATGCCTTCTTGCCGCGGAGGAAAGAGTTGGCGCCAGCAGGCCCCGGCGCTACATCTTCGGCGTGAACCGCCCACTCGACGACAGCGCACCGGACGGCGCGAACCATCTCCCTGATGCCTTCGTGCGCTGGTTCGCCTCGCGCGGCTGGCAGCCGCGCCCCCATCAACTCGATCTTCTGTCAAGCGCTGAGGCCGGACGCTCCGTCCTGTTGATCGCGCCAACCGGCGCCGGCAAGACGCTCGCAGGCTTCATGCCGACGCTGGTCGATCTTGCCCGCCGCGGCAGGCGAAAGTCCGGAACGGCGAAAAATGGCGTCCATACGCTGTACATCTCGCCCTTGAAGGCGCTTGCGGTCGACATCGAGCGCAACCTCGCGCGGCCGGTTGCCGAAATGGCCTTGCCGATCGCGATGGAGACGCGCACGGGCGATACGCCCGCTTACAAGCGGCAGCGGCAAAAAAAGGCTCCACCCGACATTCTGTTGACGACGCCCGAACAGCTTGCGCTCATCCTCGCCTCTAAGGACGCCGCCCGTTTCTTTTCCGGCTTGCGCTATGTGATCTTCGACGAGTTGCATGCATTGGTTACGTCGAAGCGGGGTCAGTTGCTGTCGCTCGGCCTCGCGCGCTTGCGCAATCTCGCGCCTGATCTGCGCACGATCGGTCTGTCTGCGACTGTTGCGGAGCCGCAGCAACTGCGCCGGTGGCTGGTCAGCCAGAATCCACCCGGCGGCATGGCGGATCAGATCACGGTTGCCGGCGGCGCGAAGCCCGAAATCACCATCCTCGACTCCGGCGAGCGAGTGCCGTGGGCGGGTCATTCGGCGCGCTATTCCATTCCCGAAATCTATGCGGCGATCAAGGCGCACAAGACGACGTTGCTGTTCGTCAATACACGCAGCCAAGCGGAGCTTTTGTTCCAGGAGCTTTGGCGCGTCAACGAGGAAACGCTGCCGATCGCGCTTCATCACGGCTCGCTCGATGTTGCCCAGCGCCGCCGCGTCGAGAAGGCGATGGAAACGAACAGCCTGCGGGCGATCGTTGCCACCTCGACGCTCGATCTGGGGATTGACTGGGGGGATGTTGATCTGGTCGTTCATGTCGGCGCGCCCAAAGGGGCAAGCCGCCTTGCCCAACGGATCGGCCGCTCCAATCATCGGATGGACGAACCAAGCCGAGCGATCCTGGTGCCTGCGAACCGTTTCGAGGTGTTGGAATGCCAGGCGGCGCTTGATGCCAACTACCTAGGTGCACAGGACACGCCGCCGGTCGGCGAAGGGGGGCTCGATGTGCTCGCCCAGCATGTGATGGGTATGGCCTGCGCAGAACCCTTCCGCGCCGGCGATCTCTTCGAAGAAATCATCAGCGCCTCGCCTTATGAAGGGCTCGATCGATCGACCTTCGACCGGGTGGTCGATTTCGTGGCCACCGGCGGCTATGCCTTGCGCACCTATGAGCGCTTCGCGCGCATCCGTCAGATGGCCGACGGTCGCTGGCGCGTGTCACATCCGACAATTGCTCAGCAATACCGGCTGAATGTCGGCACCATCGTCGAAGCACCCATGCTCAACATCAAGCTCGTGCGTGGCAAGATCCGCGGCGCGCTGTCAGGTGGTTACGCGCTCGGCAAGATCGAGGAATCCTTCCTGGAGACGCTGACGGCGGGGGACACCTTCATTTTTGCGGGACAGGTCGTGCGCTTCATCGGCATTCGTGAGAACGAGTGTTTCGTCACGCCGGCGCCCGGTGCTGACGCCCTTGTGCCGTCATATGATGGCGGGAAGTTTCCGCTCTCGACCTATCTGGCCGCTGAAGTGCGAGCCATGCTGGCCGATCCGTCACGTTGGCACCGGCTGCCCGAGCAGGTTGCCGATTGGCTGGCGGTCCAGAATGAAAATTCGCTCCTGCCGGGGCGGGACGACCTGTTGATCGAGACCTTCCCGCGCGGCAAGCGCTTTTATATGGTCGCTTATCCCTTTGAAGGGCGGCTTGCGCATCAGACGCTCGGCATGCTCTTGACGCGGCGGCTGGAGCGGGGCGGGGCGCAGCCGCTCGGCTTCGTCGCCACCGATTATGTGATTGCGGTCTGGGGCCTGCGTGATATTGCCGAGCTCCACCGCACCGGCGAACTCACCTTTGCTGACCTGTTCGATGAGGACATGTTGGGCGACGATCTCGATGCCTGGCTTGCCGATAGCTGGCTCCTGAAGCGCACCTTCCGCACCTGCGCGGTGATCGCCGGCCTGATCGAACGCCGCCACCCTGGGAAGGAGAAATCGGGGCGTCAGGTGACGGTTTCGACCGACTTGATCTACGACGTGCTGCGCACGCACGACCCCGACCATATCCTGCTTCGCGCGACTCGCGCCGATGCTGCTGCCGGGCTTCTTGATGTCAGACGGCTCGGCGACATGCTCTCGCGCATCAAGGGGCGAATCATGCATAAGGCGCTGGAGCGAATATCGCCTCTAGCCGTGCCGATCATGCTTGAAGTGGGCAAGGAGCGGGTTGCCGGCGATGCGGAGGATGTACTCTTGGGCGAAGCCGCCGAAAGCCTCATCGACGAGGCAATGGGAATGAGATGACGACAAGCAGGCAGAGCCGCTTCTCAGCGGCCACCGAAGCTGAGATCGCCGATAAGCTGGTGGTCTGTGATACGCGCGGCGCCGCCTGGTTCGCTGATATCGGCCTTCTTGCCGTCTCCGATCTTCATCTGGAAAAGGGTTCGCGCCATGCGCGGCGCGGCTATCTGCTGCCGCCCTACGATACCGCCGCGACGCTTGCGCGCCTGGCAGCCGTCATTGCCGATTACGATCCGGCAATGGTGGTTTCTCTTGGCGACAGTTTCGACGACGTCGGCGGTGCGGCCCGCATGCCGCCTGATTATCGGTCGCAACTCCTGGCGCTGATGCGCGGCCGCGACTGGATATGGGTCGCCGGCAACCATGATCCTAAACAGCCGGCCGATCTTCCGGGCGTGACGGTGCAGGAACTGGAGATCGGCGATCTCGTTTTTCGCCATGAACCCTCGGCTGGACGCCATGTCGGCGAGGTCGCGGGCCACCTTCATCCGGGAGCCCGGATCATCCAACGCGGCCGCTCGGTGCGCCGGCGCTGCTTCGCCGCTGACGGCAACCGCCTCATCATGCCGGCTTTCGGATCGTTCACCGGCGCGCTCAATGTGCTCGACCGCGCCTTTGCCAATCTCTTCTGCCCCGACAATTTCGTCGCCTATATGCTCGGCGCGGATCGGGTCTATCCGATGGATCGGCGGCTGCTGCGCGCGGA
>CAZEEC010000091.1:0-8452 GCA_964511105.1 uncultured Mesorhizobium sp. | reverse complement strand
GCGATTGGCCATGAAGCGGTCGAATTCTTCCTGGTCCTTGGCACGGCGCAGTTCGCGCAGATAATCGTCGAACTCGCTGCGCATCTCGTCGAGTTTACGACGCTCTTCCTCAATCCGCGCGAATTCCTTTTCCCGCCAATCGTCGAATGCGACGTTGCCCGTACGCGGAGCACTGGTGCGATAGGATGCCTTGCGGCAGGACGCGAACAGGCCGTCCGTGGCCCGGTTCACATCAGTCTTGAAGCCGTCCAGGCGATCGCCCCAGATGATGTAGGCGAGCATAGCCAGGCCGAGCGGCCAGAACACCATGAAGCCGATCACCATCAAGGCGATCGTCGCAGGCGTCCACGCGGGACGGATCAGTGCGTTTTTCGTCATCGTCACCCGTTCCTTTCGGTAGCTCGCAGCCCAACCGGCTGCTTCAAATTGAAATGGGAAGGGAGCAAGCTGACTTCAAGAAAAATTCGGATGCAAACCGCTCAGCCGCAGAGCTTATCGCACAGCTTCGCAACCGCATTCAGAATCATAGCGATGTCTTCAGGTCGCGACAGGCGATGATCGCCATCCTTGACGAGGGATAGCGTTACATCGTCGGCTGGCAGGTGCTCGATGAGCTTCAGCGCGTGGGTGTAAGGCACGTCCGGATCAGCCTGACCTTGGATGATCGTCACCGGACAATACGTATCGATGATACCTTCCATGATGCGATTTCGTCGGCCATCCTCGAACAAGGCTCGGGTATATACGTTTGGATCAGGTGAATATTCCGAATGCTCTTCCAAATAACCTTTGGTTTCCAGATCGAGCCGCTGCGCCGTGGTCAATTGTGGCTCCATCAGTTCCATCGTGAAATCGGGAGCCGGAGCAAGCAACAGCAAGGCGCCGACACGATCGCCCTCGCCTATCGCTTGCAACTCCTGCACCATCCGCAGCGCGATCCACGCGCCCATCGACGAGCCGACAAGAACTTGCGGCCCGATGCTCTTGGCACGAAAGACGGCAAGACTTTGTGTAAGCCAGGCCGAGATCGTACCATCCATAAACTGGCCACCCGATTCGCCATGTCCGGAATAGTCGTGACGTAGCGCCGCCCGCCCTGAGCGATGCGCCCACTCGTCAAGTGCCTCGGCCTTAGTCCCCAACATGTCCGACCGGTAGCCGCCGAGCCAGACGATGCCGGGCGCGGAGCCCGAACGCCTTCGATAGGCAATGTTAACGCCGTCGACGTTGAGAAAGCTAGGTGTCGATCGCCCCAACGCACTCTCCTTGATCTGCCGGTCATCTGCGCCATCTGTTAGCACGGGTTCGGCCTGCTGCCACTTTTTCGCAGAGCCCGTGATTTTTCATCACGATCGTGCTATTGACACGCCCTGGGCGTGGTCACATAGCCGATCGGTCTTCCCCGATAGGCACATTCGCCCCATCATTAATGATTTGAGGAGATTACGACAATTCGCAGACCCTTCAAAGCCGCGGCGCCGACCAAGGAAGGCCCTCGCTCCAACCGCGATATTCGCGTGCCACAGGTGCAACTCATCGATGCCGAAGGCCAGAATCGTGGTGTTGTGTCGATCAACGAAGCACTGATCCTCGCTGAAGAAGCCGGGATGGATCTCGTGGAA
Organism: uncultured Mesorhizobium sp.; assembly: GCA_964511105.1. Classification (GTDB taxonomy): domain Bacteria; phylum Pseudomonadota; class Alphaproteobacteria; order Rhizobiales; family Rhizobiaceae; genus Aliihoeflea. The sequence continues at coordinate 6,830 of CAZEEC010000091.1, read as the reverse complement.
ATTTCGCCCAACCAGACGCCCCCCGTCTGCAAAATCACCGATCTTGGCAAGATGAAATACGCCAACCAGAAAAAGGCCGCCGAAGCTCGCAAGAAGCAGAAGACTATTGAAATCAAAGAGATCAAGATGCGCCCGAACATCGATGATCACGATTATCAGACCAAGATGAAGGCCGTGCGGCGCTTCTTCGATGAAGGCGACAAGGTCAAGCTGACGCTGCGCTTTCGTGGGCGGGAGATGGCGCACATGGAACTGGGAATGAAACTGCTCAATCGGGTTCGCGAGGAGGTCGGGGAGATCGCTAAGGTCGAAGCGGAGCCCAAACTCGAAGGCCGCCAGATGATGATGGTGCTGGCCCCTCGCTAGCCGTCTGCGCGCTAGCCTCTACGGTGACGAATCGTCGTTGCGCTTCGTCGCTGCTTTCTGTATAGACCGCGCGTTCATGAGCCGTCCGGCAGGGCATGCCGTGTCGGCTCGTAATGCTTAAACAGCTCACGATAAAGCGCCTGTCCGAGCCAGCGCGAGGCAAGCGCGACCGCGCAGCGGCCATGATCGGCCGCCCCGGCGGAGGCAGCGAGCGAAGGCGAGCCACCGTGAGCCAAAAGACTGGAGAAGCAAAATGCCCAAGATGAAGACGAAGTCTTCGGCCAAGAAGCGGTTCAAAATCACCGCTACCGGAAAGGTCAAGGCGGCTGCCGCAGGCAAACGCCATGGCATGATCAAGCGTTCCAACAAGTTCATCCGCGACGCGCGCGGCATGATGGTGCTGGCGGAGCCCGATGCGAAGAAGGTGATCCGCAACTATCTGCCGAACGGCGGTGGCCTCTAAGGCCTTGGGACCTCAGAATTTAAGGAGATCATGACATGGCACGCGTCAAACGGGGCGTTACCTCTCACGCCAAGCACAAGAAGGTCCTGAAGGCCGCCAAGGGCTTCTACGGGCGCCGGAAGAACACCATCCGCATCGCCAAGCAGGCGGTCGAGAAATCGCTGCAGTATGCCTATCGCGACCGCAAGAACCGCAAGCGCAATTTCCGCGCGCTTTGGATCCAGCGTATCAATGCCGCCGCGCGCGAGCATGGCCTGAGCTACGGCCGCTTGATAGACGGCCTGAACAAGGCTGGGATCGAGATTGATCGCAAGGTACTTTCCGATATGGCTATTCATGAGCCGGCTGCATTCGCTGCACTCGTGGCCAAGGCCAAGGGTGCGCTCGAATATCTGAAGGACAAGACACCGGGCGAGTTTGAACGCGCGGTCGCCTGAGCCAGCGCTTCCCAAACCTCGTGAACTTGATAATTGGGAACCCGCGCTGGTCTTCTGGCGCGGGTTTCTGTCTTTACAGCAAGAAGCCGGGAGATGTTGCCTGGCAGGATGGAATGATGAGCGATCTGCAGTCCTTGGAAAGCGCACTGATGTCCGACATTGCGTCGGCTGCCGACGAGCAAGCCATTGAGGCCGTTCGAGTTGCAGCCTTGGGCAAGAAGGGATCGATTTCCGAGAAACTCAAGACGCTCGGCAGCATGAGCGCCGACGAACGCCAATCGATGGGACCCGCAATCAACGGGCTCAAGGTGCGAGTGACTGAGGCGATCCAGGCGAGGAAAGCCGAACTGCGGGATGCAGCAATCGATGCGCGCCTTGCTGCCGAAAAGGTCGATGTGACCCTTCCAGTCCGCCAGTCGCCGGCCGAACGCGGACGCATCCACCCGATCAGCCAGGTGATCGACGAGATCACCGCGATTTTCGGAGACATGGGTTTTGCGATTGCCGAAGGTCCGGACATCGAAACGGACTACTATAATTTCACTGCTCTGAATTTTCCCGAGGGTCATCCGGCGCGGGAGATGCACGATACGTTCTTCTTCCAGCCCGATGGGACTGGCGCGCGCAAGCTTTTGCGCACGCACACCTCGCCGGTGCAGATCCGGACCATGGAGAACCAGCGTCCGCCGATCCGCATCGTTATTCCGGGCAAGACCTATCGGCAGGATTCGGATGCCACGCATTCGCCGATGTTTCATCAGGTCGAGGGGTTGGTCGTCGACAAGACGGCTAACGTCGCCAACATGAAGTGGGTGATCGAGGAGTTCTGCAAGGCCTTCTTTGAAGTGCCGGCCGTCAAGATGCGCTTTCGCCCCTCCTTCTTTCCCTTCACCGAGCCGTCGATGGAGGTCGATATCCAGTGCGACCGCTCGCGCCCGGGTGAAGTTCGTTTCGGGGAAGGCGATGACTGGATGGAGATTTTGGGCTGCGGCATGGTGCATCCGAACGTGCTGCGGGCCGGAGGGCTTGATCCGGATGAATATCAAGGCTTCGCTTGGGGCATGGGCATCGACCGGATCGCGATGCTCAAATATGGGATGCCCGATCTGCGCGCCTTCTTCGACGCCGATGTGCGCTGGCTTGCGCATTACGGCTTTCGTCCGCTCGACCTGCCGACGCTGTTCGGGGGATTGTCGACATGAGGATGACATTCTCCAATTATGAAAGATGCGTGCCATGGCGCTTCACACAGGTTCCTGCCGCTGCGGCCTGATCGCGCTCGACGCCAGCGCCGAGCCGACGTTCCGCTCCTATTGCCACTGCCGCGACTGCCGAAAGCAGACTGGCGCGCCGGTCATGGCCTTCGTCGGTTTCCGCGACGAGCATCTGACCTGGCACGGTGAGCCGAAGACGTGGCGCGCGGGCGGAGTGACGCGGTCCTTCTGCGAGCATTGCGGCAGCCAGATCGGCTATCGCGACGAACGCCTGCGCGACGAAATCTATCTCTCACTCGGCTTCATGGACGATCCGGAAAGCTATCCGCCGACGCGTCATGCCTTTATCGAGCGGCAATTGCCGTTCCTTCACATCGATGACGACCTTCCGCGCTTCAAGGGCTTTTCCATCGAGCGCTGACCGAAAACTGGAACAGTCAACATGAAATTCACGCTTTCCTGGCTCAAGGACCATCTGGAGACCGATGCCTCGCTCGAAGAGATTTGCGAGCGGCTGACCATGATCGGCCTCGAGGTCGAAAACGTCGACGACAAGTCCGCGCTCCAGCCCTTTGTCATTGCCAGGGTCATGAGTGCCGTCCAGCATCCTGACGCCGACAAGTTGCGCGTCCTCATGGTCGATACCGGCGATGGCAATCCGATCCAGGTCGTGTGCGGCGCCCCCAATGCACGCGAGGGACTGGTCGGCGCCTTCGCCGCACCAGGTGTTTATGTGCCCGGTATCGACGTCACCCTGTCCGTGGGCAAGATCCGCGGCGTCGAAAGCCACGGTATGATGTGCTCGGAGCGCGAATTGCAGCTCTCGGACGCGCATGAGGGCATCATCGACCTACCAGCCGATGCGCCTGTCGGCATGCCATTCGCTACCTATGCGAAGCTTGACGATCCGGTTATCGAGATCAATCTGACGCCGAACCGACCGGATGCAACGAGCGTTTACGGCATTGCGCGCGATCTGGCGGCTTCTGGATTGGGAACGCTTAAGTCCCGGCCGATCGAGCCGATACCTGGCAAGGGCGTGACCTCCGTCAAGGTCCGAATCGATGCTCCGGAGCTTTGCTCTGGCTTCGCGCTCCGGCTGGTCAAGGGCGTGAAGAACGGACCGTCCCCTAAGTGGATGCAGCAGCGGCTGATCGCGATCGGACTGCGCCCGATCAACACACTGGTCGACATCACCAACTACATCACCTTTGATCGCGGGCGTCCTTTGCATGTTTTCGATGCAGCAAAAGTCACCGGCAATCTTGTCGTACGCACCGCTAGAGACGGCGAGAAGGTCCGTGCGCTTGACGGACGCGAATATGAGCTCACCCCATCAATGTGCGTCATCGCCGATGACGAGGGTATCGAATCGATCGCCGGGGTAATGGGCGGCGAACATTCCGGCTGCGATGAGACGACTACGGATGTGTTGATCGAATCGGCGCTATGGTCGCCGCTCAACATCGCGCGCACTGGCCGTGACCTCGGCATAATCACAGATGCTCGCTACCGTTTCGAGCGCGGCGTAGACCCTGAATTCATGGTGCCAGGTGTCGAACTGGCGACGCAGATGGTCATCGAATTGAGTGGCGGCACGCCGAGTGAAACCGAGGTCGTCGGCTACCGGGAGTATGAAGCCAAGCGCGTTGCCATGCCTGTCACGGAGGTTGAACGTCTGACGGGCCTCGGCGTCGGCAAATCTGAATCGATTTCCATTCTTGAACGACTCGGTTTTACACCGATCGATGGCGGCGCAGCGATCAACGTCTCCGTGCCGGCCTGGCGTCCCGATATCGACGGCAAGGCCGATATTGTCGAAGAGGTGATTCGGCTTCACGGCGTCGACCGCATCGCCCCGCAGCCGCTGCCCTCCTTCGGCGCGGTCAACGGCAAGATGCTGACGCCGATCCAGATCCGTACACGCGCCGCCAAGCGCGCGCTGGCCGTTCGCGGCATGATGGAAGCCGTCACCTGGTCGTTCATTCCGGCCGCCCATGCGGAATTGTTCGGCGGCGGGTCCGAAGCGCTAAAGCTTGCCAATCCCATTGCAGCGGACATGTCGGACATGCGCCCCTCGCTCCTGCCGGGGCTGATCGCCGCGGCGCAGCGCAATGCCGATCGCGGCATCGGTGACGTCGCGTTGTTCGAAGTATCCGGCGCCTACGAGAACGACGCGCCAGACGGCCAACGCCGCGTGGCTGCCGGCATCAGGCGCGGCACCGCCAGGCTCGACGGGCCGGGTCGTCACTGGGCCGGTAATGCCGGCACGGTCGGTGTGTTCGACGCCAAGGCCGACGCGGTCGCCGCGCTAGAGGCGGCCGGCGCGCCCGTGGACAAGCTTCAGATCGAGGCCGGCGGGCCCGATTGGTATCATCCCGGACGCGCCGGAACAATCAAGCTGGGCCCGAAGATCGTGCTGGGGATGTTTGGTGAGTTCCATCCAAGAACGCTGCACGCGCTTGATGCCGCGGGGCCGATTGCCGGGTTCGAAATTTATCTCGACAGGATCCCGGAGCCGAAGGCCAAACCGACACGCACAAAGCCGCGACTCGATATCTCGCCGTTTCAGGTCGTGAGACGAGACTTTGCCTTCGTTGTCGATAAAGCAGTCGAGGCGGCCACAATCATCAAGGCTGCCGCAGGTGCAGATAAAAAGCTCGTCGCGGAGGTGCGCGTCTTCGATACCTTCGAGGGTGCTTCCCTCGGCGAGGGTCAAAAGTCGGTTGCCATCGAGGTGGCGATTCAACCTCTTGACCGCACGCTTGCCGATGAGGATTTCGACGCTCTGGCCGCCAGGATTGTCGCGAATGTTGAAAAGGCGACAGGCGGGACTCTTCGTAGTTGAGCGCAGGTCGTATATCCATCACGTGATATTTCAATCTGACACGATTTTTGCTAGAACGAGTCGCGTGGGGCGGCGCTTCAAGGAGCGGAACGCTGAAGAACAGGATCTGGGCTTTCGTCGGACTGGCGGCCGTCGCATTTTCGATTTGGCTCTTGATGAAGGAGCTTCGCGGAACCTCCTTTGATGAGTTCTGGGATAGTTTCGTCGCGATTTCACGGCGCGATTGGTGCTTTGCCATCGCTGCCACATTGGGCGCCTACGCGGCACTAGCCGGATATGACCAGTTGGCGCTGATGCATCTGCGCCGCAAAGTCGGCTGGATCTTCATCTCTGTCTGTTCTTTCACCACTTACGCGCTGGCACACAATATTGGCGCGTCGGTTTTTTCGGGTGCGCTTGTGCGCTACCGCGCATACTCGTCCAAGGGTTTGACAGCCTCCGAGATCGGAATACTCGTCGCCTTTTGTTCCTTCACCTTCGCGCTCGGCACCACCCTCCTCACCGGCATCGTACTGGTGATCCGGCCTGACATCGTAGAGCGTTTCGTCGACGTGCTGCCGGTGGAAGCTTCAGCTTCGACGGGTGCGTTGCTGCTGGCGCTGGTCGCAATCTACGTTCTGGGGAGCTGGTTCAGGCTTCGGCCCCTCAAGATCGGCTCTTTCGAGCTTGCCTATCCGCGCCTCCCGATCGTGTCACGGCAGCTCATTATTGCACCACTGGAACTGGCCTGTGCTGCCGCGATCGTCTACTTCGCTCTGCCGCAAACAGGCAATCCGGGCTATGTGGTCGTGCTCGGGATATTTCTGGTATCGTTCTCCATCGCGCTCGTCAGCCATGCGCCCGGCGGCATCGGCGTCCTCGAACTGGTCTTCATCACCGGCCTGCCGGAGATGGACCCTGTTGACGTGCTCGCTGCCCTGTTCGTGTTCCGTCTTCTCTATTTGATTATTCCGTTGATCATGGCCCTCCTGGTCGTGATCGGCTTCGAACGCTCCCAAATCAGTGCCGTGCAACAACAGCAGCAATAACAGCGCACCGTCGCCGGCTGATTGTCGATTGTCTGCCTTGCACCCAAAATGGCCGCTTCTTATATACGCCGCACAGCCGCGGCAGGCATTCCAAGATGTCTCGTCGCGGCGCTTTCGAATAAACAGGGGCCTGTCGCCGGAACGCCTCGATTTGGGTCCAGACGGCCTGCTCAGCGGAGAGAGAAGAATGGCTAAAGTAATCGGTATCGACCTTGGCACGACCAATTCCTGCGTCGCCGTCATGGATGGCAGGGACGCAAAGGTCATCGAGAATGCCGAAGGCGCGCGCACAACCCCGTCCATGGTCGCCTTCACCGACGATGGCGAGCGCCTCGTCGGGCAGCCGGCTAAGCGCCAGGCGGTCACCAATCCCGAAAACACCATGTTCGCAATCAAGCGCCTTATTGGCCGCACCTTCCAGGATCCGACGACCCAGAAGGATAAGGACATGGTGCCTTACAAGATCGTCAAGGC
>CAZEEC010000090.1:0-8458 GCA_964511105.1 uncultured Mesorhizobium sp. | reverse complement strand
CCATCGGCGGAATGAAGCGGCCGCCCGCCGGATCCTCGCCTTTGAGCAGGCTCGCGAAGGGCGAGGCCGTCGCATAATTTGGCTCGGACGGCGCATAGGCCGTCGCCAGGATGTCGGCTTTTTCGTTTGTCACCAGCGAAGCCAGCGCCGCCGGTATCCGGGGCTCGTGCGCCGCCTGATTGGCATGGAAGGCGAGCGCGATATCGAGTTCCTTGCCCTCGATCTGCGGCTTGGCGAAGGCCATCGCATGATCGGGCTCGATGTCCTGCAGCAGGCTGGTGCGCTCGAGGATCGACCCGGCATTGAAGAATTTCGGCGGCGTCACCGGCGCGATCTTGAGGATGCGGCCCTGCTTGTCGGCCCGGTTGATGCGCGATTCGTCGGGACGGATGTTCTTTTCGCCGTCCTGCGAACGCAGCGCCACCACGCCGACGCCCGGCACCTTCAGGCCCGCTCCCGCAATGGCGCCTGTCACCGATGCATCGACGAAGGGAAGGTCGGCCTGCTGGATCGATCCGGACTGCGCCTGCTCGACCACCGCGCCCCAGCGGCCCGAGCCGGTCTCCAGGCCTGAGACGAAACTGGTCATGTCCTGCAAGGCTGAGGCTGTCGGAAAGGCCAGCCAGATTCCGATGCCCAAGAACGCAGGCGTCGCTGCCGCCCTGCCCTCAAACACACGCTTCAAGCCGCGCGACAAACGCCATACCTGCAATGGTCCCGCTCCATACGCATCATCTGCTGAGACCGGATGAAAATGATCGATTAACCTTTATGAGGGGTTAATGCCGCCCCGGCGGCGACCACGTTCACTCCGACCTCTGACCCCTTGAATCGTCTTGCTGGGGCGCGTGTCGCCGAGGAGTGAGGCGTGAATATGGCCCGCAATACATCACAAGGCAGGCCGCGGCACATTCTTCACGTCTTCTTCCTGGCCCGCCCGGCGAACGGATTGTCCGACGCGCGCACCACCATGCGGATCGGCACGCCGGGCATCTCGAAGGACTGGCGCAACTCGTTGGTTAGATAGCGGATATAGCTTTGCGGCACCGCATCGGGCCGCGTGCAGGACAGGACGAAGCCCGGTGGGCGCGTCTTGATCTGCGTGATGTACTTGATCTTCAGGCGGCGGCCAGCGACGGCGGGCGGCGGGTGATGCGCGATCACGCCTTGCAGCCAGCGGTTGAGCCGGCCTGTGGATATTCGTGTATTCCATACGCGGTGGGTCGATTCGATCGCCGTCATCAGCCTGTCGAGGCCATATTCGGTCTCCGCCGAGACCGTCACCGCTTGGACGCCGCGCACCTGTGGCAAGAGCCGGCCGGTCTTTTCGCGCAACTCCGCCAATCGCTCCTGACGGTCCTCGACCAGGTCCCACTTGTTGAACGCGATGACCGGTGCCCGGCCCTCGCGGATGATCAGATCGGCAATCGTCAGATCCTGCTTTTCGAAAGGGATCGTCGCGTCGAAGACGATGACCACCACCTCGGCAAACCGGATCGCATGCAGGCCGTCGGCGACCGACAGCTTTTCGAGCTTCTCCTGGATGCGCGCCTTGCGGCGCATCCCGGCGGTGTCGAAGAGCTTGATCTTGCGGCCCTTCCAGTCCCAGTCGACGGAGATCGAGTCGCGCGTGATGCCGGCTTCGGGGCCTGTCAGCAGCCGGTCCTCGCCAACCAGAGCGTTGATCAGCGTCGACTTGCCGGCATTGGGCCTTCCGACGACGGCGATGCGCAACGGCTTCGTCTCATCATAGGCGGGAACCGCATCGTCATCGTCATCGGCGACATCCTCGCCGACCAGCGCGCGGTCGGCTTCGATCTCTTCCTCCGCCTCGTCGCCAAAGGCCAGATCCTCGCCGATCGCCGCGACGATGGCATCGCGCAGATCGACCATGCCCTCGCCATGCTCGGCCGAAATGGGAATCGGCTCGCCGAGCCCCAGTTCCCAGGCTTCGAAGTAGCCGCCTTGCGCGCCGCGCGCTTCGGCCTTGTTGGCGGCGAGCACAACCGGCCTTCCGAACCGGCGCACGACATCGGCAAAAGCGCGGTCGTCGGGCATCAGCCCCGACTTCGCATCGACCACGAAGCAGACGACGTCCGCCTCCTCGATCGCTACCTCCGTCTGCTGGCGCATACGCCCCGCCAAGCTCGCAGCCTCCGCCGTCTCGAGGCCGGCCGTGTCGATCACCTCGAATTCGAGGTCGTAAAGCTTGGCCGGATGGGAGCGGCGGTCGCGGGTCACCCCCGGCGTGTCATCCACCAGGGCGAGCTTTCGCCCCGCCAAACGGTTGAAAAGCGTCGACTTGCCAACATTGGGGCGGCCGATTATGGCGAGCTTGAAACTCACGCCGGCGCCTGGCTGCCGCGAATGAGTTCGATCATCATCTGGGCGCGCTGGCGCATGCTGCCCGGGCTGTCGCCGTCGCCAATGATCAACTCGAAAAGCCGCAGCGCTTCGTCGGCCTGCCCGTCCTTCCAGGCAGCCAGCGCAAGCGCCTCGCGGGCCGAGTGGCGCATGGCGTCGCCGTCCGCCGTCATCGCCTCGACGCGAGCCGCCACATCCTCGTAAGAACCGTGATCCACCAGCAGATAGCCGGCGCGCAGGCGCGCGGCCTCGCGGATCGGCTGCGGCGTCGAGCTGTCATTGGCGACCGCATCGAACGAGGCGATCGCGGCGGCGAAATCCCCCGAATCGGCCTGGACGGTCGCCGTGCGGAAGCGTGCCAGCATCGGATAGGCGCCATAGCCGTCGTCCTGAAGTTCGGCCAGTTGCGCCAGCGCCTGGTCGGTCTGCCCCTGATCGGCGAGCGTCAGCGCCTGCGAAAACCGGTCTCCGGATGCGTTCGCCTGCCGGGTCGTCCACCAGTCCCAAGCGACATAGATGCCGGTCGCCAGCACGACTGCGATGCCGACGCCCATCGCCATCAGGCCGTAGCGATCCCAGATCTCGCGGGCGCGATCCTGGCGAAGCTCTTCATTGACTTCGCGAATGAAGCTGTCGTCGGACATGAACCTACCGTTCCTACAAAATGGCGCCCAAAAGGTGTTCGCGCACCCGCCTTCGGCAGGGTTCTATCGAAAAATTCCGGCCATGGAAGGGCCGGCCGCCAAATTCACGCGATCACAGGCACGCCGATCAGCCATTCGTGCAGGAAGAAGACGAAAATGAGATAGGCGACAACGCCGATGAGGACGGCTGCGACATCCCATTTAACCGGGCCGGGCGCGGGCCCCAGATCGCCCCGACGCTTGGCCGAAATGCGCGCCGCGATCGCCCAGATCAGGAACGTGCCGAACAGGAAAAGGGCGGCTAGGTCGCCATTGGCGAGCAGATGGCCGAACGCCCACAGCTTGACGCCGACGAGCATCGGATGTCTGAGCGCCGCCTTGATGCGGCCCGCGGGCAGTTCCGCCGCTGCCAAAGCGATGAAGGCGAAGATCATCAAGAGCAGATTGATGTGGCGCGTCCAGACCGGCGGTTCGTAAAGGATCGGCGCGGTCTGGCGCGCAATGCCGTAGCCCCACACGATCATTACCAGGCCGGCGAGCGCAACCACCGAATAGATGCCTTTCCACGCCCCCAGGCCACGCGCCGCGACCTGTTCGTCGCGAAGCCCCGGCGCGAAGATGCGCACCGAGTGGATGCCCAGAAATACGATCAGCCCCAAGATCAGGATCAGCATCAATTCGTCCCTCTATTTGTGTGGCGCATAGGGAACGTCCGATTGTTCAGCGTCAAGTCCGCGCGGGCGCGGATCGCGACGTCAGCGCCAAGGCGGCGGACAAGACGAGCGCGGCGGCTGCCAGAAGCGACGGCCAGAAAAAGCCGTCGGTCCAGTCGGCGACGACGCCGGCGGCGATCGGGCCGATGATCTGGCCGGTGCCGAAAGCGGCCGTCATCACAGCGAGCGCCTTGCGCGGCGAAGGTCCCGCCAGCATGCGCCCGGCCTGGAGGCCAAGCGCGGTGACGGCAATGAACGTGCCGCCGAGCAGGACGCCCCCGATCAGCGGCCCGATCGGCCCGCCAAGCGCGACGCTCGCGACGACGCCGACGGCCTCGACCAGGCACCCGGCCGCATAGGCCGGCCGCAGGCCCCATCTGCCGGCGATCCACCCCCAGACCAGCACGGAGGGGATGCCGGCCAGCCCGGTCGCCAGCCAGACCGACGATTCGAGCAACGGGCCGGCGGCATTGGCCCGCACGATGGCGATCAGGAAGGTCGCCGTGACGATATAGCCGAAGCCGAACACGCCATAGGCCCAGATGATGCTGCGCAAGGCGGGGGTATAGCGAAGCGGCGGCTCCTTGGCCGCTTGCCCCGCCCCGCCCCCGGCCCGACCCAGGAACAGATAGACGAGACCGAGGCCGGCGAAGGAGACCAGCCCCGCCCCGATCCACTCGGCGCGCCAGCCGAAACCGGATGATGACAGAACCGCCACCAGCACTGCCGAGAGCGCGATGCCTAGCCCCACGCCGCCGAAATGCATCCACTGCAAGTGCGAGCGGTCGGCGCTGGCGAGCCTGCCGAAGATGATGGTGCTCAAGATCACCATGATAAAGGCGCTGGCCACGCCGGCGACGAAGCGGACCGCCAGAAACACGGGCAGGTTGTCCGTCAAGGCCATGGCAAGGCACAGGAGGCCACTCGCGGCGAGGCTGGCAAGCGCGATCGGGCGCTCGCGGCCATGCGCCCAGCCGCCGCCGGCGATCAGCGCGCCGAACAGATAGCCGGCATAATTGGCGGCCGCGATCGCGCCGGCCTCGGACGCCGTCTGGCCGAGCGCGGCCATCATCCCCGGCAGGATGGGCGTATAGACGAAGCGGCCGATGCCCATGGCGACAGCCATGGACAGCATTCCGGCAAATGCTATGCGAAGCGGGGAAACGGCCGGTAGCGGTGTGTGCATGCTACGGCAAGATTAGCGTGGCATCAGCGCGGCGCAATGCATAACATCGCTTCGCCCGGTTCAGCGCCCGAATATCTCGGCATAGCGGGCCGGATTGAAACCGATCTCGAGCGTCTGCCCAGTGACGAGAACCGGCCGCTTGATCATCGTCGGCTCAGCCGCCATCAGCGCGATCGCCTTGGCTTCGTCGAGATCGGTGCGGACCTCCTCGGGCACAGTGCGGAAGGTGCGGCTCGATTTGTTCAGGACCCTTTCCCAGCCGGCGGCTTCACACCAGCGGGCGATCTCGTCCATCCCGATCCCGTCGATCCGATAATCCTGAAACGTGTAATCGACGCCATTGGCATCGAGCCAGGCGAAGGCCTTCTTCATCGTATCGCAGGTGCGGATGCCATAGATCGTGACGCTCACGATCCCGCCTCGTTCAACGCTTTTCCGGCAGCGTGCCGGTCAAGACATAACGCAGGATCTGGACAACCTGCTCGGGTCGTTCCGCCACGGCGAGAGCGGCCGCATCGATCTCTTTCAGCGCATGCTGGTGCTCAGGCGCGTGCAGCACGATCAGCGACTTTCCCAATGCCGAGGCAATGCCCGCATCGAAGGCGGCATTCCATTGCCGGTATTGCTCGCCGAAGCGGACGACCACCACATCGGCCTGGCCGATGCCGCGCCGGGTGCGGATCGCATTGATCTGGGCGCCCTTGCGGTCGTGCCAGAACTTGTCGTCCTCTGGCCCAAGAATCGCGACACCGCAATCGTCGCTTGCCTCGTGATCCGTGACCGGACCATCGAAGGTGACATCGAGATCCTGTGCGCCCTCGATGATCTGGTCGCGCCAATCGGTATGGATTTCACCGGACAAATAGACCTTGAGCGTCATGATATGTTTCCTTCATCGGCCTTGTTCATTTTCTGATCATGCGAGCGGCTTCAGCCCGGCCTCGATCTGCGCGCGGCGCGGTTCGAGGAACGGCGGCAGCGACAACGCTTCGCCCATCGTCTCAAACGGCTCATCCACCGCGAAGCCCGGCGTGTCGCTTGCGATCTCGAACAGATTGCCGCCCGGCTCGCGAAAGTAGAGCGAACGGAAATAGTAGCGCTCGACCTCGCCCGAGGACGGAACGCGGAACTCGTTGAGGCGTTGCGCCCAGTCATGGATCGCCGCGGCGTCGGGAACCCGGAAGGCGACGTGATGAACCGCGCCCGCGCCTTGATGCGCGACGGCGAGGTCCGGCTGAACTGCGACGTGCAACTCGGCCGCCGGACCGCCTTCGCCCATCTCGAACACATGCACCCGGCCCTCCCCGTCGGGGCTGTCATAGTCGCGCACCTGGCGCATGTTCATCACGTGCTCGAGCACCGTCTCGGTCGGGCCGAGATCGGGAACCGAAATAGTGATCGGCCCGAGCCCGCGGATCTGGTGCTCGATCGGAACCGGGCTGCGCTCCCAGGGATGTGCCTTGCCCGGCTCATCTGCGGTCAGACGGAAACGCTGGCCCTCCGGGTCCTCGAAGTCGAGGCTCGTTCGGGCGTCGAGCGTCGTGATTTCGCCTGTCGCCAGATCGTTGTCGCGCAAGCGCGCCGCCCAATAGTCGAGGCTCGCCTCCGCGACGCGCAGTCCGGTGCGGCTGATCGAATGGGTGCCGCGCCGTTCGCGCCCCACGGGCCAGTCGAAGAAGGTCAGGTCCGTGCCGGGGCTGCCTGCCCCGTCGGCGAAGAACAGATGATAGGCGGAGGTATCGTCCTGGTTGACGGTCTTCTTGACCCGCCGAAGTCCCAGCGTCTCCGTATAGAAGCGATTGTTGGCGGGCGCGTCTGCGGTGATCGCCGTCAGATGGTGAATGCCGGTGAGGTTCATATGCGGCCTCCTTTCGTTGCCGCCAATATCGACCTTCCTCGCCAACCTTGCCAGTCGCGTGTCGTCGACAGAGTGTCAACACAGGCATCGCGCTTCTTGCCAAAGCGTCTTCACAAAGGGCGCTTTTCGAGAGCGTCCTCGACATAAAGGCGAAGGACGAAGATTCGAGCGACGGCAAGCAAAGGAGTTGCCAGCGCGACCCCTATGGCTCCGAACAGGGCGCCGAAAATGACTAACGCCGCGAGATTCCAGGCCGGCGGCAGATGAACGGCGCGTTCCTGGATCAGCGGCGCAAACAGGTAGCCTTCGATCGACTGGATGATGACAAAAAGGCCCATGACGACCGCCAGCGTCATCATCCCTTCCGGCATCGTCGCCAGGAAAACGGGGATGGCGGCCAGGATCGGACCGAGGAACGGGATAAAGTTCAAGAGGCCGGCGAGCGCTCCAAGAAGAATGGCATTCGGCACGCCCACGATCACCAGCATGATGCTGATGGAAACGCCGACGAGAACCATCATCGCGATCTGGCCGAGGAGCCACCAGCGCAGACTGTGTCCCGCCTCAATGCTGACTTCCCGGACGCGTGCCCGACGATCAACCGGCAGCAATCTCAGAAAGCCGTCGCGGTAGCCGGACGGATTGGCTGCGAAGAAAAGGCCCAGGAACAAAATGATGACGGTGTTCGTCAGCACGCCGGTCGTCAGCCCAAAGGCAGTTTGTGCATGCCCGAAGAGGGTTTCCGGATCGGGAAGGAATGTCCCGATCCCTGTCGTGCCCTCGCCTTCAGCCGATTCAGGCGCGGGAATGAAGCCGTTGTCTTCAAGCCGCTTGCCGAGGACCTCTATCTGTTCGATCGCCATGTTGATGAGATCGACGATACGCTCTCCCAGATTGAGGCCGCCAAGAACCGCCACGCCCGCCAGAATCACCAATGCGCCCGTGCTGACGATGGCGAGGCGCCACAGGCGACCGATCGGCAGAATGCGGCCGAGCCCGACGGTTCCGGCATCCAGAATGGCTGCCACAAGAACGCCGGCGAAGATCAGGAGGAGCGTGCCCGCGATCTCGTAGGCGAGGAAGAGCCCGGTTCCGGCAAGAAGGGCAATGGCAATGGTTGCGATAGGAATGGTAGCCTCGCCGACAAAGACGTTGAGGCAGAACGGGCCTTGCCTGGTTCGGTTCCGGCACGCCGGATCGCAATCGCGACCGCCTGATCAGGCGCCTGAAGCGCGCCGATGCCTTGGCTGAGGGTCATGTATGCGGTCCGTTCCCGACGAAGATGGCTCGGAATGCGAGGTTCTGATCCACTCGAAGGTGCTCGTTGTCGACGACATTTTCGTGCGCCTGGGTTCATCGAACCTCAACAACCCGCTCCGAAGACCTCGATACCGAGTACGACACGTGACGGTACTTCGAAATCAGCTTCGGTGCGTGATGTCGAACACCGGCACATTTTCGGCGGCGTTCGGATGGGCCTGAATCATTCCCACTCAATCGTGCCCGGGGGCTTTGAGGTCACGTCGTAGACGACGCGGTTGACGCCCTTGACCTCGTTGATGATGCGGGTCGCGGCGCGGCCGAGGAACTCCATGTCGTAATGATAAAAATCCGCCGTCATGCCGTCGACGGAGGTCACCGCGCGCAGCGCGCAGACGAATTCATAGGTGCGCCCGTCGCCCATGACGCCGAC
>CAZEEC010000089.1:0-8516 GCA_964511105.1 uncultured Mesorhizobium sp. | reverse complement strand
CAACCGGTCTTTCGATGGTTTGAGCGCCTGCGCTTGCTCTTCAAAGCGCGGATGACAAACGCCACCCGAGCGCGCCCGAACACCTAGTCTAGGCCGCCCCGACGCGCAGGAGATCGTGGAAATGCACGATGCCGACGGGGCGGGGACCCTCGCAGACCACAAGCGCTGAAATGCCGTTCTCGTTGATGATGCCGGTGGCGGTGGCGGCAAGCATGTCGGGGCCCGCCGTCTTCGGTTGGCGCGTCATCACGTCGTCGACGGTCAGCGCCGCCAGATTGCGATGCAGATTGCGCGCCAAATCACCCTCGGTCACGATGCCGGCCAAATTGCCGACGGCGTCGACGATACATACGCAGCCGAAGCGCTTTTGCGACAGGACATGGACCGCTTCCGTCATCGGCGTACCAAGCGGCACGATCGGCATGCGGTCGCCGGTATGCATCAGCTCGCCGATCTGGGTGAGGCTCGCGCCCAGTTTGCCGCCCGGGTGAAAGGTCCTGAAATGGTCGGGCGTAAAGCCGCGCGCCTCCAATAAGGCGACCGCCAGCGCATCGCCGGTAGCCAATTGCATCAAGGTCGAGGTGGTCGGCGCCAACCCGTGGGGGCAGGCCTCCACGACCTTCGGCAGCGCGAGCACCACGCTTGCCTCCCGCGCCAATGCGGATCGTGCGCCCGAGGTGATTGCGATCAAGGGGATGGAAAAACGCCGGGCATAGGCGACGATGCCGTTCAGCTCGGTCGTCTCGCCCGACCAGGAAATAGCGACGATGGCATCGTCTTCGGCGATCATGCCGAGATCGCCATGATTGGCTTCGGCCGGATGGACGAAGAAGGCTGGCGTGCCCGTCGAGGCCAGCGTTGCGGCGATCTTGGAGCTGATATGACCGCTCTTGCCGACCCCGGTCACGATGACGCGGCCCGTGATGACCGCGATGATTTCGACAGCTTCGGCGAAGGCATCGGCAAGCCCGCCTTCGAAAGCCTGAGCGAGGGTCGATAGGCCAGCGGCCTCGGTCGCCAGCGTCCGGATAGCCGACTGGACGATCCGGTCGCGGTCAGGCGTAGTGTTTGCGTTTTGTCGCAGCATGGGAAGGCGCTTAGCGCCCCTTGAGCCGTCTGTCCATTCGCCTCGTCGCGGACCGGAGCATCAACATTCGGTTAACCAAGCCGGTTTACGGTTTGGTAAGACTGATTTTCTCGCTTCGACGAACGGCACGCACTGATGGCAGATCAAGGTTCCCGGCTTCGCAGCCTTGCCGGCATGCTCGCCGTAACGGCGGTCGTGAGTCTAACTGCCGCCGTTCCAATCGCCTCTGCCCAACAAGAAGAAATGCCGCTGCGCGGAGATCTGCGCACAGAACCAGCCGGAGACCTTCTCCAGCGACCGACGACGAGCGCGCAGCCGGCACAGCCCCAACAGGAGCAAGCCGATGGCGGCTATCAGCCGTTCAACGAAGGTGCCATCTCGTCCGGCGAATCGCTGGCAAGCGAAGAACCGGAAGCGACCGATGACGCATCCCCAGCCGGAGCGGATGAGGTGGAGATCGAGACCACGTTGCAAGCGCGTCCTAGTCTTCGTGCTCGCCCGGAAAATCGGTTAGGCGCCATCGGCCTGCGGGGCTCGATGGCTGATGACGTCGGCGAACTGGGCAGGTCCACCGTTCCGCTAGCCGCAATCGATGCCGACGACTTGGCGCGGGTGCTGCGTATCGGCAGCGATGGCAGCCGTGTCAATGCGATCGAAACCATGCGGCGGGTGACGCCGGACAGCCCATTCGCGCCCCTCGGCTTACGCACTGGCACGTTCGCCTTTTTGCCCACGCTGGAGCAGGGGATCGGCTGGACGTCGAATGCCTATGGCGTGGCTGACGGCGAAAGTGCGGTCTATTCGGAGACGACCGCCGGGTTCGATCTGCGTTCTGACTGGTCGCGGCACCAAGCCTTTTTCAACGGCTTCACGACGTTGCGTCGCGATCTTTCGGGTGCAGAGATACGCGAGAGGGAAGCAGGGATCGACGGCGAATTGCGGCTCGACCTCGCCGCCGGCCATGAGGGCCGCGCGGCACTCAGCTATCTTCATCGGCTCGAATCGGCATTTTCGCCGGTGGCGCTGACGTCGGGGGCAGCGCGGCCTTATCGCGACACGCTGGCTGGAGAAGTCGGCATCGCCCGCAACGTCGCGCGGCTGCGGCTCGGGCTCGCCGGCAGTCTCGTGCGCGACCAGTATTCCGACGCCGAACTGCCGGACGGCACGGTGCTCAGCCAGGAGGACCGCAATACCACGCTGGCGAGCCTGCGCCTGCGCACCGGCTATGAGTTGTCGCCGGCGCTGATCCCCTTTGCCGAGGTTGAGATCGGCCGGCGCTTCTATGACAACCGCATCGATGCTGGCGGCTACGAGCGTTCGGCCGACCGGTTTGCGCTTCGCGGCGGCGTTGCGATCGACATTGGCGACAAGTGGAGCGGCGAAGTCCATGCCGGCTGGCTGTCGGAAAGGGCGGACGATGACAATCTGGCTGAGGTCGCGGGGCTCGAACTGGGCGGCAATCTCGCCTGGTCGCCCTTGCGTGGCACGATCGTCGCGCTCCGCGCGCTGACCAGCGTCGAAGCGGCGACGACGGAATGCGACTGCGGGGCGCTGCTTTATGCCGCCAGTCTGTCGGTGACGCAGGACATCCTGTCCAACCTGACCGGCAGCGCCGGCATCGGGCTCGACTATCGCGACTATGCGCAATCGTCGGCCTATGACCTGACCTGGAGCGGGCAGGTGGCGCTGACCTACTGGTTCAACCGCTATCTGGGGCTGACCGGACGCGGCCGCTACGAGAGTCTGACGAGCAGCGACGCAGGCCGCGAGAGCGACACGGCCAGCGTCTTTATTGGATTGCGGGCACAGCGTTAATCCCGGTCCAACGCTTCCAGTTCGTCGATCAGCCCCTCAATCACGGCCAGGCCCTTGCTCCAGAAGTCGGGCTCGGCGGCATTCAGGCCGAACGGCGCCAGAAGCTCGGAATGATGCTTGGTCCCGCCGGCCTTCAACAGCGCGAAATACTTCTCCTGGAAACCGGGTTCAGCTTGGCTGTAGACGCCGTAGAGCGAGTTCACCAGGCAGTCGCCGAAGGCATAGGCGTAAACATAGAAGGGCGAATGGATGAAGTGCGGCACATAGGTCCAGAACGTCTCGTAGCCGTCGCGCAGCGCGATCGCCGGTCCGAGGCTTTCGGCCTGCACGTCAAGCCAGAACCGTCCGATCTGCTCCGACGTCAGTTCTCCGTTCTTGCGCTCGGTGTGGACCTTGCGCTCGAATTCGTAAAAGGCGATCTGACGCACGACCGTATTGATCATGTCCTCGACCTTCTGTGCAAGCATCGCCTTACGTTCGGCGCGATCGCTGGTGCGGTCGAGAAGCGAGCGGAAGGTCAGCATCTCGCCGAAGACGGAGGCGGTTTCGGCCAGTGTCAGTGGCGTTGAGGCCATCAGCGCCCCCTGATCGGCGGCCAGCACCTGATGGACGCCGTGGCCGAGCTCGTGGGCGAGCGTCATCACGTCGCGCGGCTTGCCCATGTAATTCATCATCACATACGGGTGGATGGACGGCACCGTCGGGTGCGCGAAGGCACCGGGCGACTTGCCGGGGCGGACGGCAGCGTCGATCCAGTTGCGGTCGAAGAAATGACCGGCGATCTCGGCCATCTTCGGATCGAAGCCGTGATAGGCCGACAGCACCGTCTCGCGCGCGTCCTCCCATGATATGACCGATTTGGGTGTCTCCGGCAGCGGCGCGTTGCGGTCCCAATGGTTCATCTGGTCCATGCCGAGCCACTTCGCCTTCATCGCATAATAGCGGTGCGACAGGCGCGGATAAGCGGTGCGCACGGCCGATGTCAGCGCATCGACGACCTCGCGTTCGACACGGTTCGCCAGGTGCCGCGCGTCGGCGATGTCCTTGAACCCGCGCCAGCGGTCGGAAATTTCCTTGTCCTTGGCGAGCGTGTTGGTGACGAGCGTGAACGTGCGCAGGTTCTCCTGGAAGGTTTCGGCGAGCGCTTCGGCGGCCTGCTGGCGGATTGCTTGCGAGGGATCCTGCAGCTTGTTCAGGGTCGGTTCGAGCGGCAGGGTCTCGCCGCCGACCGAAAACCGCAATGCTGTCATGGTCTCATCGAAAAGCCGGTTCCAGGCGCCGCGGCCGGTGACCGATTTCTCGTGGAAAAGTTGTTCGACCCGGTCCTCGAGCTGGTAGGGCTTGTCCTGACGCAGGTCGACGATCCACGGACGATAATGACCAAAAGCAGGGTCGGCATCGAGCGCTGCATCGACCATGGCGTCGTCGAGGCGATTCAGCTCGAGCGTGAAAAAGAGGAGATGCGAGGAAGCGTCGGTTAGCTTCTCCTGCACGTCGCCGTAAAGCTTCGCCCGCTTCGGGTCGGAGGTGTCGCCGGTGTAAAGGAGGGCGGCGAAGGAGGCGACCTTGCCGATCAGTTCCTCCAGCGCTTCATATTCGCGCATTGCCTGGCCGAGGCCGCCATCCGCGTTCTTGGCCGCTTCGGCTTCCAGCCTGCCCTTCCAGCGGGCCTCGAAAGCTTGCGCGTCGGTCTTCGAACGCGCGATGTCGGCCTGGAGTTCGGGTGCGTCCATCGATGCATAAAGATCGGTCAGGTTCCATTCGGGCAGGATGCCGAATTCGGACGCGGCACCGCGCGCTGCTGCAGCAGGGGCATTAAGAGGCGCGAGCGGGGATTGCGTGGGTGTCATCAAATATCCTCGTGGAACGGCAGATTCTGAGCTCGGTAAGGGTTCGTTCACCCGTCTTCTTGAGCGCCTGTTTAGGGAGTTGTGCCAGTGTGGAGCATATAGACCGGATCAGGCAACGCAAAAGGTCGTGGCGGCGGTATGGCAGGCACCATTCTCATCATAGACGACGACCCCGTCCAGCGCCGGCTGCTCGACGCCGCCGTCACCCGGTTCGGTTTCAGCGCGCTGACGGCCGAGAATGGCCGCATCGGGCTCGATCGTCTGCAGGCAGCGCTTCCCGGCGAAATCGCAGCGATCGTGCTCGATCTTGGCATGCCTGAATTGAACGGCATCGAAGTTCTCGAAGCGATGGGTCGCGCGGGGCTTTCAACGCCGGTGATCGTGCAGACGGCGCAGGGAACCATCGATACCGCCGTCTCTGCGATGCGTCTCGGCGCGTTCGATTTTGTTGTCAAGCCGGTCGCGCCCGAGCGGCTCAAAGGCGCGATCGAGACTGCGATCAAGGTCGGCGCGCTCCATGGCAAGGCCAAGGCGCGCGGCGCTACGCGCGGTGAGCATGCGCTCGAACTCGACGCGCTGGGTGCGTCGCCCGCCATGCGACGAACCACGGACCTCGCCCGCAAGGCCGCGGCAACCGACATGCCGATCCTGATCGAAGGCGAGACTGGCGTCGGCAAGGAAATCCTGGCGCGCGCCATTCGTGCGGCGGGGGCGCGGCGCGACAAGCCTTTCGTCACCGTCAATTGCGGTGCGATACCGCAGCATCTGGTGGAGAGCATCCTCTTCGGCCACGAGAAAGGGGCTTTTACGGGAGCAACCGAAAAACATCTCGGCAAGTTCGCGGAGGCCAATGGCGGCACCCTCTTTCTCGATGAAGTGGGCGAACTGCCCCTGGATGCCCAGGTCAAGCTGTTACGCGCCATCCAGGAAGGCGAGGTCGACCCGGTCGGCGCCCGCCAGACCGTCAAGGTCGACGTGCGGCTGATCTCGGCCACCAACCGCGATCTGGCAGCGCGGACGGCTGACGGACGGTTTCGCCAGGATCTCTATTACCGGCTGAACGTGCTTGCTCTTTGCGTGCCGCCCTTGCGCGCACGGACAAGCGAGATTGCCAAGCTCGCCGACACCTTCCTCGATCAGGCGCGATCCGCCGCGCCGGTTACCCCATCCGGCGTGTCGCCCGAGGCAAATCGATTGCTCGAATCATACGATTGGCCTGGAAATATCAGACAGTTGCAAAATGTGATCTTCCGGGCAGCCGTCCTCGCCGAGGAGAACTTGCTTGAGGCAGCCGATTTTCCCCAGCTTGCCGCCGAGGTCGGCGCCCTGCCGCCGCTCCGCGAAGACGATGCCGCCCCTTCCGGCACCCTTGCTCTGCCGCCGATAGCCGAACCCGACGTTGAAAAAGTCCTGAATCTGCTCGATTCTCGTGGAGAGATGCGTTCGCTGGCGGAGTTGGAGAAGCAAGCGATCGAAGCCGCCATCGATCATTATGACGGCCGCTTGTCGGAAGTCGCGCGACGTCTCGGTATCGGCCGCTCGACGCTCTATCGCAAACTCAAGGAACTGGGTCTCGATGCCGATGACGGGCGCGTGGGCCGGCTTGCATCTTGACGATTCGCCAAGGTTAAAGGTAGCCCTTCTTTCAGGCAGTTTGGCACAGTGGCCATCTCGCATACGCATCGGGCGCTGAACCCTATCTGACCGCACTAAGTGCTGATTAACCATTGGCGCTGATACTTGGACGATGAAGCCGTCCGGAAATCGGTACGGGACACTCAACAGCCCACAAGGCGAGATGTTTTGATCAGTATCGCTCGAATGCCACATGTCTGGGGATTGAGGAGCAGCATCGCCCGCTCGGCCATGGCGGGTTTGGTGCTCGCCTTGGTCTTCATCTTCCACGCCACGGCCGGTGCAGATGCGCAGACGCGCACGCTCAACCTCTATAATATCCATACCAAGGAACGCGCGCAGATCACTTTTAAGCACGGCAATCGCTACGACCAGAACGGGCTCAATCAGTTGAACCGGTTCATGCGCGACTGGCGGCGCAACGAATCCACCAAGATGGATCCGCAACTGATGGATCTCTTGTGGGAGGTCTATCAGCATGTTGGCGGGCGCGAACCGATCCACATCGTCTCGGGATATCGTTCGCCGAACACCAACAAGATGCTGCGGTCGCGCTCGTCGGGAGTCGCGGACAGCAGCCAGCACACGCGCGGCAAGGCCGTCGATTTCTACATTCCCGGCGTCAAGCTTTCGACCCTGCGCGCAGCCGGACTAAAGATGGAAGGCGGCGGGGTCGGCTATTATCCGTCCTCGGGCGCGCCTTTCGTGCATCTTGATACCGGCAATGTTCGTCACTGGCCGCGCATGGGCCGCAACGAATTGATGGCGCTTTTCCCGAACGGGACCACGATCCACGTCCCATCGGACGGCAAGCCGCTGCCGGGTTACAAACAGGCCCTGGCCGCCTATGAGTCGCGTAAGCGCTCCGGTGGCTTCGCGGTCGCCAGTGCCGGTGGCAGCGGCGGGGGCGGCGGCGGCCTACTGGCGACGCTTTTCCGGGGGGGCAGCGGAGCCAGCGGCGGCGGAGAGACTGCCGTTGCTGCCGCGCCAACGCCGCGACCGACGCCTCAGCCGGCAACTGGGCCGCAACGTCAGCCTGCGCCAGAGCCGGTTGCTCCCGCCGTCCAGACGCCCGAGACGGTCGTTGCCGCACTGCCGGCGCGCGCGGTTCCCGTGCCGCTCGCCGCGCCGCGCCCGGAAGGCGAAGTTGGCGCTGCGGCGCCGGCTCCGACCGTCGCCGCAGCCGCAATGGCGGATGAGTTCGATGCCGCGGCATCCGCTCCCGGGGCTTCACCAGCGGCCGTTGAGGTGGCCCTCAACATTCCGCTGCCGACGCGCCGCCCCGACTATGCACCGGAGCCGGTCGAGGCCCTCGAGGCGGCTGAAGCTCTTGTGGCGAGCATCAAGACGCCGGAAGCCGGCGTTCCAGTCGCGGCGCTCCTCGCAGAACGCCCGAGCCGGGGCGGCTCCGATGCGATCAGTCAATTGCTGAAAGAGGAAGCTCGGACAGCCGGAGCCGACGTGGTGGTTCAACGCGACCTCGACGCCGCTTCAATTGAGACGGCCAAAGGGGACGCACGGACGGCAGGTGACATCTTCGCGCTCGCTTCACTGCCCGACACCGGCCGGACGCAGGCCTTGAATGCCAAAGCACAGCAGACCGCCGATGCGATCAAGGATCGCCAGGTCGCCGCGCTCGAAGCCTCGCCGCGCGCCGCTCTCCTATCACGCGCGGACGATACATCGCCGATGCATGCGATCGAATCGGGCGTGCGCACGACCGCCAAGCTCGGCAAGCCGAAAGCCGAGGATGCGCGTCTAACCCGCCGGTCGCGAGCGGTCGAGGCGTCGCCGCAGGTCGCCCGTTGGGCGCTCGAGCCAGGTCGGGTGGAACAGATCTCATCCGCAACGACCGCGCCCTCCTTTGCCTACAATATCGTCCGCACACCGCCAGCGATCATCTACACGACCGGGTTCCAGCGCGCCGACGCCGAGCCGGACAGCAACCGCTTCTCCGGCACGGCCGTGCAATTCATGTCGGTGGCCCGCTTCAACTAGGTGTCAGTCCCGGCATTTGATGGATTGGATTGATGATGAATCGATCCGGCTCTGAAGTCCACTGTTTGCAACCAACATCTGGAATCAAACACCTAAGCTTCATCCGGCTCGACCAGAAGCCTTGTTCCTTG
>CAZEEC010000088.1:0-8591 GCA_964511105.1 uncultured Mesorhizobium sp. | reverse complement strand
CCAAGAACCAGGCCGAAAGCCTGCTGCACTCATCGGAGAAGTCGCTGAAGGATTACGGTGACAAGGTGTCGAGCGAGGATCGCAAATCGATCGAGGAAGCGATTGCCGAATTGCGAACGGCGGCCGAAGGCGATGATGTAGAAGAAATCACCGCCAAGTCCAGTCATTTGGCGGAGGTCTCGATGAAGCTTGGCCAGGCCATGTATGAGGCGAGCCAGGCCGAGGCGGCCGAAGCCGATGCAAAGGCGGATGCCGAGGCAGCCGGCGAGGATGTCGTCGATGCCGACTTCGAGGAAATCGACGACAAGGACGACAAGAAGAAGTCGGCCTAAGATCGTCATGTGATACAAGAAACCCGGCCTAGCGCCGGGTTTCTTTCGTTGCAGAACGTCCGAAAAGAGGTAGCGGAATTCTTGCGCCAGGTGTCTTCGCCTATGGCATCTCCGCATCCAACTTCCTAAATCTCCCATCGTGGTGCCGGCCTGATCCTTATGGCGGCGCCACGTCCTTCTCTCGCCAGTCTTGAGACCGACCAGGAATGACTATGAAGGCCGACTATTACGAGACGCTCGGAGTGCAAAAGGGTGCTGACGAGAAGGAACTGAAAGTCGCCTTCCGCAAGTTGGCCATGCAATTCCATCCCGATCGCAATGCCGGGGATTCGGAGGCTGAGCGCAAGTTCAAGGAACTGAATGAAGCCTATGAGACGCTGAAGGATCCCCAGAAGCGGGCCGCTTATGACCGCTTCGGCCATGCCGCTTTCGAAAATGGAGGTGGCTTTGGCGCCGGCGGGTTCGGTCAAACAGGCGGGTTCTCCGATATCTTTGAAGATATCTTCGGTGAAATGATGGGGGGGCGTCGTCGCGGCGGCGGACGTGATCGTGGCGCTGACCTGCGCTACAACATGGAAGTCACGCTCGAGGAGGCGTATACGGGCAAGACCGCGCAAGTCCGCGTACCGGCATCGGTTACCTGCGATGAGTGCGTCGGCACCGGCGCCAAGCCGGGCACACAGCCGGTCACCTGCGCGATGTGTTCGGGATCAGGTCGGGTTCGCGCCGCCCAAGGCTTCTTCTCGATCGAGCGCACCTGTCCGCAGTGCCAGGGCCGCGGCCAGACGATTCCCGACCCGTGCCTGAAATGCAGCGGTCAAGGTCGCGTGACAGAAGAACGGGCGCTGTCGGTCAACATACCAGCAGGTATCGAGGACGGGACGCGGATCCGGCTTACCGGCGAAGGCGAATCCGGCCTGCGCGGTGGCCCCGCCGGCGATCTCTACATTTTCCTGTCCTTGAGGCCGCATGAATTCTTCCAGCGCGATGGCGCCGACCTTTACTGCAAGGTGCCTATTTCCATGACCACCGCGGCTTTGGGCGGGGCATTCGAAGTCGCCACGCTCGACGGCACTCAAACCCGCGTTAAAGTGCCGGAAGGAACTCAGCACGGACGCCAGTTTCGGATGAAGGCGAAGGGAATGCCGGTCCTGCGCCAGAACCAGATCGGGGACCTTTACATCCAGGTAGCCGTGGAGACACCACAGAACCTGTCCAAGCGTCAACGGGAGTTGCTGCAAGAGTTCGAGGAATTGTCCTCGACCGAAAACAACCCGCAATCGAGCGGCTTTTTCAGCCGGATGAAGGATTTTTTCGAGTCGTTCGGCAGCTAGCACATCGGCTGGCTTTGCTGGTGCTCTCGTTTGCAATCCATCCGGTTTTTGACAAGGCCTCGCCGCTCGGATATCGCACCAGACTGTGAAAGGCATTTATGCAGGCTGCACCACGAGTTCTCGTCTTCGCAGGATCGATCCGGACGGGCGCTTTTAGCGTCCGCACCGCCGATGTCGCCCAATCGGAACTCGGCGCCCAGGGCGCCGATGTCACGCGCATTTCGCTGGCGGATTTCCCGTTGCCTCTTGTGGATCAGGATCTGGAGCGTGAGCGAGGCGTGCCGGAGAACGCACTCAAGCTGGCACGGCAGATCGCCGCCCATGACGGATTACTGATCGCCAGCCCGGAATATAATTCCTCGATCCCGCCGCTCTTGAAGAACGCAATCGACTGGGTCAGTCGTGTTCGAACCGACAACGGCAAGCCATTCAAGCCTTTCGCCGATCAAGTTGCCGGTCTATGCTCGTCATCGGACGGTATCTTTGCTGGTGTTAGGGGGCTTTACCATCTGCGCGCGGTCTTGTTGAGCTGCGGCGTGGAGGTGATTACGCCGCAATGCTCGGTGCCACGCGCCGGCGACGCCTTTGATGAATCCGGGCGTTTCAAAGAGGAGCGGACCCAGCGCGCCATGGAAAATGTCTGCCGGACCTTGATCGCGCGCACGCGACTCCTGGCGCCGAGGTTCGAATAATGGGTGCGATCGACCGCCTGATCGTTGGGCTCGACGTGGCAACCATCGCCGAGGCCGAAAAGGTGGTTGCCGACCTTGATGGTCTGATCAGCTTCTACAAGATCGGCCACCAGTTCGCCTTCGCAGGCGGTCTAGGATTCGCGCAGGATTTGGTCGCCGACGGCAAGCGCGTTTTTCTCGACATGAAGCTGCTCGACATCGACCATACGGTCGGCAGGGCTGTCGAAAATATTGCGAAGATGCAGATGACGATGCTGACGCTGCACGCTTATCCAAAGGCGATGCGCGCCGCCGTCGCCGCTGCACAAGGAAGCGGCCTCTGCCTCCTCGGCGTGACTGTCCTCACCTCCATGGATGCCGCCGACCTTCTTGAAGCTGGCTATCGCGACGATCCACCGGCGCTGGTCGCAATGCGCGCCACGCAGGCGCGTGATGCGGGGATGGGCGGCGTTGTCTGCTCAGCCGCCGAAGCGGCAGCCGTGCGGCAGATTGGGGGGCCTGACATGGCCATCGTCACGCCTGGCATTAGGCCAGCCGGTGCCGATCATGGCGATCAGAAGCGTGTCGTCACGCCGGGTGCGGCGCTTCACGCCGGCGCCAGCCATCTCGTCGTCGCGCGTCCGATTCTTCAGGCTCCGGACCGTCGGGCGGCGGCCACCGCGATTCTCGAAGAAATAACCACTGTCCAGGAGGAAGATCATGGCTAAAGGATATTGGATCGCGCATGTCGATGTCCGCGATCCAGAGCGCTACAAGGATTATATCTCCACGGCCAAACCGGCCTTCGAACGCCACGGCGGAAAATTTCTGGCGCGCGGCGGAACCTTCCATGCGATGGAAGGTAGGGGCCGCTCCCGCAATGTCGTGATCGAGTTCGCCTCGCTGCAGGATGCGCTTGATTGTTACAATTCAGCCGAATACCAGGCCGCCAAGGCTATCCGCCAGGAGGTGGCGGACGGAGAATTGACGATCATCGAAGGGTATGAGAGTTGAGTCCAGCCAAGTTCAAGACTGCCGCGTGCCATCCCTAGCGTGGCCCGGAGCCGCGCTCGCGGCTCCGCATGCTCCATTCATCGTGCTTTCTTCCGAACCTGGCCGTACACGATGTTCCGATTGGAGCCGTAGTAGACTTCCGCCTCGAATTCGTTTCGGTCGACGGACGAGTTGACGATGTCCCACATGTCGTCCGCGGATCTGAGTATGAGCGGCCAGTCCATGAAGGTTTCCATATAGCCGTCGCTCGTAATCTCGTCGCTGAAATTAGCGAATAGGAACAGGCCGCCCGGCCTGACCAATTCAACCGCACGCTGCAGCAAACGGATCGCGATCGGCCTGGGCAGATAGTCATACAGGCCTGACGCGTAGACAAGGTCGAACTCCCCCAGCTTGTATGCTCTACGAAGAATACCGCGGACGGTGCCGTCGATCGCGTCCACCGCCGTTCCGGCCTGATCGCGTTTGACAATGCCGACGCTGACGGGATCCTGATCAAGGCCGATCCATCGTTTCAGCTTTCCGGAAGACAATGCATCGGAATTTTCCGCCTCCCTCATATGCCCGCAAGCGATCGAGAGCACCTCGGCCTGTTCGGTATCCGCGGCGATTTGATCTACTGTGCGGGTGAGGATATCACGCCGCTCACGTCCCGCCACGGCGCTCGGCACGTCACTCGTGTAGGCGTAGATTTCCTGGCCAAGCGGCGTCGCCTCGGCAAGCAAATCGTCAGCGCTGTGGTGCTTGTAGTAAATGTCGAGCAAGCCCGCATCGCCAGCGTAACCGCGCGGTTTTTCGAAGGACCACCTCGTGAACGGGTCCTGCAGCAGATAATCTGCAACGCGGTGTTCCTGAGCGACAGGTACGAGCCTTTTCCATTGGGAAGCGGGAAGCTCCCTGCGCAGTTGATGGAGCCGCTTTGCGAGGCGATCCACGGTCTCGCGTGGGGGTTTTCCCTGTTGAAAAGCTTGAAGGGCAAGGTTGAGCACCAGCCCCAACCTCGCCGCGCCTTCCGTCGCTGCGTCGGATTGACTCTGCTGTGCTTCGAAGGTGTCGTGGGAATGGGTGTCTAAGAAGTCGAACCCGTCGGATTTGAGCTCTTCACTGCGGGACATTGCATGCTCATGAATTGCCAGAGGAAGCTGCACTATGCACAGCAATCGCTAAAGTTCTAGTAAATATGGACTAGAAGTGCCCATGGCTGCCTGCTGTCCGGCGGGAACCGCCGGCGGAGTTCCGGCCATTCACCTGTGGTTAGCGATCTTGGGGTTATGAAGATGCGGCGACTGGACATGCTCGCTCAGCCACGAAGGGCAGGTGATGAACTTCCCACCGCAAATTTCGGACGAGATCAGCCGGAGGGTCACGGCCGCACTCGCCAAGCCCCGCTGGAAACCGGCTGAGCCGGCACTTCTGGCGCTGCTTGATGAGAGGAATGTAGATTCTGATCGCAGTCTCGTGCGCGTCGGAATATGGGCTGCCGTCTTATCCTATATGATTTACGGCATTTTCGACTGGTTCCTGTTCCCGGACGTCGGCTTCCAAGTCGTTTTGACGCGGGCCGTCCTAGGGGCGTTCTTTCTCATCCTGTTAGAAATTTGCGTACGCACCGGCGCAACGATGGCAACGCTGCATTTGGTTGCCGCCTTGGCGATCGTCTGTGGTGGGTTAGGGTGGCTATTGGCCGCCATAGCCACCGAGCACCAGCTGTCGCTGGCTGTCTTCATGGTATTCGGCACCATCTTTGTCCTCGGCGCCAATCTTTTCTTCAATTTTCGGCTGTGGTTGTCAGCCCTTTCGTCCACAGTTGTCACGGTCGCGTTCATGGCTGCGGCCATGTTCATCGTCGACGTCAGCTTCGGCATAAAGCTCGTCATTGCCCTCTACTTCGCCAACACACTGGTTCTTTCGCTGTATCTATCGTGGCGGTTGAGCGTAGCGCGTTATCGCTCCTTCCTTCATTACCTTCACGCTCTGTCTCAGGAGCAAGCAGCAATCGAGAAGGGGCAGAAGCTGAATGAGATGGCGTATACGGACCCCCTGACGGGCTTGAAGAACAGGCGCGCGATCGCGCAGGAATTCCTGCGTTTAAGCCAGGAGTACGCCTCTCACGGCTATGAGGTCGGTCTGATTCTGATCGACGTGGACTTCTTCAAGCGGTTCAATGATCGCCTGGGCCATCAGCGCGGGGACGAATGTCTGATTGATCTAGCCGGTGTCCTGGAAGAGACCGCCGCGTCCCATCAGGGGATTGCCGCCCGTTATGGTGGCGAAGAATTCGTTGTGCTCTGTCTTACAAGCGGGCCTGATCATCTTGCGGAAATCGCCAGTGGCTTCTGCGAGGCCGTTGAAAAGCTTGGGATCGCCCATCCCGACCGTAACGATCATCGCGACATCGTCACGATCAGCGCGGGTGCCTCCATGACGAGAGCTGACAATGGCCTCGACTTCCGGCTTCTCCTGCAGGAAGCCGACCGCGCGCTCTACATGTCGAAATTTTCGGGTCGTGCGAAAGCAACGGTCTATGATCCAGCCACCGTTGAGGAGGACCGGGCCAGCGAGAACCTTGCTGAACTGCTCTCCACCGCGATTGCGGAGAATCGCCTTTACATCGCATATCAGCCCCTTTTCGAAACGAGCCCCGAGCGGCCGTTTGGCTATGAAGCCCTCTTGCGTCTTCGAGATCGCAATGGCGCGACAATAGCACCAACGATCTTTATCCCGGTCGCCGAACATACCGGCCTGATTTCGAAGCTTGGCGCCTGGGTAATCGCTAAAGTATGCAGCGATCTTCGAATCCGCGACCCGGGGACGGTCATAGCGGTCAACGTTTCCGCTGTTCAGTTGAAGGATCCCGGCTTTGCCCTGCAGGTCGCAAGCATCCTGCAGAAGCACAACGTGCCAGCACGAGCCTTCGCACTCGAGATAACCGAAAGCATGAGTGTCGCTCGGGATGCGACGGCCACACGCAATCTAGAGCATCTTCGCACCTTGGGTGTGCAACTGTGGCTGGACGATTTCGGTGCGGGCTATGCGGGCCTCGCATGGCTGCGACATTTCAGGTTCGACCTCGTCAAGATCGATCGCAGCTTCCTGCACGATTGCGACGGCCATCAGGGCGTCCAGATGTTGCAGGACATGGTCCGCCTACTACGCAACCAAGGCCATAGCGTGCTCGTGGAAGGCGTGGAGACTGAAGAGCAGAAGAGACTCGTACAGCGCCTTGGCGTCCATTCCATGCAAGGCTTCCACCTCGGACGTCCTGCCGCGATCGAGAATGTTCACACTGCCGGAGCCGCCACGGCTAAAGCCGTTGGCTAGTCGGAGCAAGATGTAAACGAATTAGTATAGAGACGCAGGTCCCCTGCGGTCGATCGGTACTCACGGGAGATCAGCCGAAGCCACGAGGCCTGCCTACTACTGGTTTTTGCTACCCTACATTTTCTCTGGCCCGCAACGCATATGGGAAGCGGGCCAGCAAGATCGTTCGGCGAGGTTAGACGATCAACCTTCGCCCATGCCCTCGGCCGGCTCCGGCGCTCTGCCGCTGCGGACTTTCTCCTCAATGCGGCGGCCGACGTCGGCATCGATGCTCTTCCAGTAGTCGAAAGCGCGGCTGAGCACCGGCTCACGGACACCGCCGAGCAGGCTGCCGGCAACCTGATCGACCAGCTTGGCACGCTGATCCTCGTCCATCACCTCGCGCACCAGAGCCCCGGGCTGGCTGAAGTCATCGTCATCGGTCCTCAACGTATAGGCACTGCGGACCATCGCACCGTCCGCCTCCCAGCCATCGGCGACGGGGCCGGTCTCGTCCGCCCACTCACGGCCGCCGCTATTGGGAGCATATACGGGCGCGTTGCCACCGTGGTGGTAGGTCATATGGCCGTCGAACATGTAGGTGTTCACCGGCACCTTCGGTTGGTTCACCGGGAGCTGGTGGAAGTTAGTCCCGATCCGGCGGCGCTGCGCGTCATTATAGGCGAAGGCGCGGCCCAGAAGCATCTTGTCGGGCGAAAGGCCGATTCCCGGAACCGTACTGCCGGGCGAGAAGGCGGCCTGTTCGATTTGAGCGAAGAAATTCTCAGGATTGCGGTTGAGTGTCATCTTGCCCACCCGGTGCAGGGGGTAGTCCTTGTGCGGCCAGACCTTGGTAAGGTCGAAAGGGTTGAAGCGATAGGTTTTGGCTTCCTCATAAGGCATGACCTGCACCGAAAGCGTCCAACTCGGATACTCGCCCCGCTCGATCGCCTCGAAAAGGTCGCGGCGGTGGAAATCGGCGTCCGAGCCCGACATGGCGGTGGCCTCCCCGTTGGTGAGGAACTCCATGCCCTGGTCGGTATGGAAGTGATACTTGATCCAGAACCTCTCGCCCTCGGTATTGTACCACATGAAGGTGTGCGAGCCGTAGCCATTCATGTTCCGCCAGGTGCGTGGCAGGCCGCGGACGCCCATCAGATAGGTGACTTGGTGGGCGCTTTCCGGATTGCTCGTCCAAAAATCCCACTGCATGTGGTTATCGCGGAGTCCCGAATCGGGGAGTCGCTTCTGGCTGCGGATGAAGTGCGGAAACTTCATCGGGTCGCGGACGAAGAAAAGCGGCGTGTTGTTGCCGACGAGATCGTAGTTGCCCTCGTCAGTGTAGAACTTCAGGCTGAAGCCGCGCACATCGCGCCAGGTGTCGGGGCTCCCCATCTCGCCCGCCACAGTCGAGAAACGAGCCAGCATCTCCGACCTTGCGCCCTTCTGGAACAGCGCCGCACAGGTGTATTGGGAAACGTCCTCGGTCGTCTCGAAAACGCCGAAGGCACCGGCACCTTTGGCGTGAGGCTGGCGCTCGGGGACCTTTTCCCGGTTGAAATGGGCCATCTGCTCGAGGAAATGGACATCGTGAAGCAGGATCGGGCCGTCCGCGCCAATGGTGAGAGAATTGCGGTCACTTGGGGCGGGCGCTCCCCAACCCGTGGTGGAGCCTGTGGCCCGATTGCCTTGAGAGCGGCGTTGTTCCGACATCGATACCTCTTGAAGTTGAATGGACGGGATTTCCCCTTTTTGAGGCGAACATAGTCCAATCTCAGCCATTAGGCGAGAGGAGCAAACGAGGCGGACCATTCGGCTATTCCCTCGAGCCGGTGGCACCTGCCGCTGCCGCGACGACCATGTAGGCAACTTGAGGGAGAGGGACCAGTCACCAGTGGCAACATTAAGGGTGGAGCAAAGCCGTGGTGCCCAGGAGAGGA
>CAZEEC010000087.1:0-8790 GCA_964511105.1 uncultured Mesorhizobium sp. | reverse complement strand
ATTTATTGGCGCACCCGACAGGATTCGAACCTGTGACCTCTGCCTTCGGAGGGCAGCACTCTATCCAGCTGAGCTACGGGTGCGTGAGGGCGCCGGGGCGCCTGGAACCGGGATCGTCATAGCCGAAGCGGCCGGCTGCTTCAACAGATGATTGGGACGAGCCTCCGTTTTCCGTTTGCTCCACGCCACCCTTCATTCCTCGCCTGACACCATGATGCCGACGCCGTGATGGAAGATGAGCTTGCCGCCGTGATAGCCGGCAAGGCCGGTGAAGATGCTAGCCAGCACCGAAAGCAGGAGGCCGTGGGGCAGGACCGCCGTTTCGTCGACGAGGCGCAGGCCCCAATTGGTGCCGGCGATCGCCAGGAGCGTCATCGCCGAGACGGCATGGGTCCAGGAGGCGACGCGCGCCCTGATGCCGGGGACGAGCAGAAGTTCGGCGGTGCCCGCAATCGCCGCCCCGACGCCGGTCCAGAAGGCAAAGCCGGCCGACCAGACGCTGACGCGGACCCAGAACGGGTCGCCCGTCCACCAGTAGAAGAGGTCGCAGCCGAGCGTCGCGATGACGAGCGCGATCGGGAAATGGACCGACATGGCGTGGATCGGGTGTCCGGCGACCGCGACGGCCGACGAGGTGTCCTTTTCCTCGAGTTTCTGGATGACCGGGCTTTGCGTCTGCGACGTGCTCAAAAAGGCTTCCCCTGGAACCGGTTCTCCTGCCCGATGCGAACCCGCTCGCGCCTTAATTGTTCCGGCCGGTTCAGGGAACAATATGCGGCTCCTTCCGTTGGCGCGTCAACCAAACCCGGGAGACCAAGCAGTGGCTGAAGATCCGAGCTCCAAACATCCGCAACCGCCGCAGCCTCGGCAGCAACAGGACATGCCCGGCACGACCGCGCCGATGACGCCGGCTCCCGATCATGGCGAGGACAGCTATCGCGGCGCCGACAAGCTGAAGGATCGCGTCGCGATCATCACCGGCGGCGATTCCGGCATCGGCCGCGCGGTGGCGATCGCCTATGCGCGCGAGGGCGCCGACATCGTCATCTCCTATTACAACGAGGACGACGACGCCAAGGACACGGCGGCCCTGGTGGAGAAAGCCGGCCGGCGCGCCGTGCTGATGCCGGGCGACATCAAGGACGAGGCCCATTGCCGGCGGATCGTCGACCGGGCGATGGAGGAATTCGGCCGGCTCGATATCCTCGTCAACAATGCCGCCCACCAGGCGACGCTCGACAAGATCGAGGACATCACGGCCGAGGAATGGGATGTCACCTTCCGGACCAATGTCCATGCCATGTTCTATCTGAGCCAGGCGGCGATCGCGGTGATGAAGCCCGGTTCCTCGATCATCAACACGACCTCGATCAACGCGGCCGACCCGTCGCCGACCCTCTTGCCCTACGCGACCACCAAGGGCGCGATCGCCAACTTCACCGGCGGCCTGTCAGGCCTCGTCGCCGACAAGGGCATAAGGGTCAATGCGGTGGCGCCAGGTCCGATCTGGACGCCGCTCATTCCGTCCACCATGCCCCCCGAAAAGGTCGAGAGCTTCGGCAAGAACACGCCGCTCGGCCGGGCCGGCCAGCCGGCCGAACTCGCCGCCGCCTATGTGTTCCTGGCCAGCGAGGGCGCGAGCTACATCACCGGCGCGATCATTCCCGTCACCGGCGGCCGGCTGATGCTATAAGGGCACTGCCGAGGCTCGCTTGCGATTCCGCTTGATACGCTGGCGTCAAGCGCGCATCCTTCCGTCCAGGTGGGGAAGTAGCGGAAGGGGGGCGCAAGCCATGAGCAAAAGGTCGATGCATGCGTGACGGCGCGATCTTGCCGCTGATCCGCAGTCTGGAAAAACGCGATGTTCTGACCGACCCCGAGCGGGCCGCGCTGGAGCAGCTCCCGTTGCGGATGCGCGAGGTCGCGGCCGGAACGGAGATGGTCGGCGAGGCGAGCGAGCCGTTGGAAAGCATTCTTCTTCTGGACGGCTATACCGCCCGCGCCAGCCATCTGCGCACCGGCGAACGTCAAATCACCGGGTTGAACGTGGCGGGCGATTTCATCGACCTCCACAGTCTGCTGCTCAAGGTGATGGATCATTCGGTCATCGCGCTCACCGACTGCGAATTCGCCACCGTCGAGCACAAGGCACTGAGGGCTCTGTCTGCGCTTCATCCGCATTTGTGGCGGATGCTGATGACGACGATCGCGATCGACGCCGCGATCCAGCGCATCTGGATCGTCGATCTCGGCCGCAACATGGCCGCCCGCCACATGGCACGGCTTATGTGCGAGCTCTATCTTCGGCTTGAAGTCGTTGGCAAGGCTCGCGACATGGCCTTTCGCCTGCCGATCACCCAGATGGCCCTGGCCGACGTTCTGGGCCTGTCCATCGTGCATACGAACCGCAGCCTGCAGCAGCTTCGCGCTTCCGGGGCCATCGACTGGCAGGGCGGTACGGTCCATATCCACGACTGGGATTATCTCGCCGATTTCGGCGGCTTCGATCCGCTCTATCTCAATATGGTGAAGCGGACGCGCTGAAGCCGTCCCTCAATGAACGACCGTCCTCGAGAACATGTTGATCACCAGCACGCCGGCGAGGATGAGGGCGAGGCCGATGACGGCCGGAACGTCGAGGGACTGGCCGAGGTAAAGCCAGCCGATGATGGCGATCAGGAAGATGCCGAGGCCGGACCAGATCGCGTATACGATGCCGGCCGGCAGCGTCCGCATCGCCACCGCCAGACAGTAGAACGCGACGGCATAGCAGGCGAGCGCCAATATTGAAGGGCCAGCTTTGGTGAACCCGTCCGACAGTTTGAGCGCCGTCGTGCCGACGACTTCGAAGGTGATCGCGACAGCCAGCAGGAGATAGATCATCAACGCGCCCTAAAATTCACATCACCCGCGCGGAAATCAGAAGGCGGAGCCTCCGTCGCGCGGGAACGGGTCGCTTCTACTCGGTGGTCGCCGGCTCGTCGAGGCTTTGCCCCTCGGGAGGAAGCTGCGGGATCGGCTGCGGATCCGCCTGCCATTCCGGATCGGGACCGCCGGAGTCGACATTGGTGGCGGTGTCGGTGAAATCGAACAGAAGAAACAAGGCCAGTAGGACGACGACGATTGCCGCGACGATGATCAGAACGCGGGTGTTCAGGCGGCGGCTGGAGGGATCGGCCGGTCGGCGCGGGGAATTGCGATCTGGCATGTCGTCACTCCTGCGAATGATCTCCTTCAGGAACACGCGTCTTTCGTGTGGCGCGCGCGTCACCTTCCTGATCCAAGCGCCACGGCGCTGTTTTGTTCCCCGTCGGCGGGTTCGGGCGGCGGAACATTCGTTGCCGGCAGGAATTGATCGAGACGGGGACGATTGCTGCGGACGGTTTGTTCGAGCAGCGGACCGATCCGATGCTCAGGGAGCGACATGATGAACGACATATTGCGTGGGCTCGCCGCCGAACTCATCCCGGGCTGGGTGCAAGCCGCAAATGGGCAGCCGGACGAGCCGGCGCCGGAGGCTCTCAAGAACGGCGACGAAAAGAAAAACCCTCAGCCAGGCGTCGATCCCGACGACATCAACGAAGCTTCGACGCCCGGCGCGGGCGTGCTTCCGGAAGGCGAACCCTCGGTCGAGCCGGGAACCGGCTGACCCTGATCTTAAAGGCCCAGCACCCACTTCAGATGCTCGAACTGGCCAAGCGTCATGTCATGGCCGCGAATGACCCGCAGCCCCTGACGTTGCGCGTCAAGAAGCAACTCCGTTTCCTCCGGCTCCGTTATGGCGTCGGCGACAAAGCCGTGGGGCGGGAGGCTCGCCAGCAATCGCGCTGAAAACGCGCGTCCAGGAGCGTGCGCCATTCCAAGCGGCGTCGCGTTGATCGCCATGTCGAAGGTGTCGAGGGCCGCCGGCATGTCCGTTTCCACCTCGAGCCCCGTCGCCGAAAGCTTCGCGGCCAAGGCAGCGGCTTCCTCGCGCGTCCGCGACCAGACAGCGATCCGCCGGCCGCCGCGCCTGGCGAATTCGTAAGCGATCGCGGTGCCCGCCGCACCCGCCCCCGCAAGAACAACCGATTTTCCCGCCAGCTCGAATCCCGCTCGCGCCGCTCCGTTCCAGAAGCCGGAACCGTCGGCCATGTCGCCAAAAAGCGTTCCGTCGGGTCGGCGGCGCACGACATTGACGCTTTCGAGCGCGCGCGCGGTGGGGCTTGCCTCCTGCACGAGATGAAGCAGCGCCCGCTTGTGCGGCAAGGTGGCGACGAAACCGTCGCAATTGGCCGCGTCCCGCACCATGGCCACGAAAGCCGGCAGGGTGGCTTCGCTGACATCAAGCGGCACCATCACGCGATCCATGCTCTTTTCCCGGAAGTAGTGATTGAAAAGGAGCGGCGAGCGCGCCTGCGCGATCGGCGTGCCGATCATGAAGACGATGCGGGCAGCCCCCGTGATGATCCTGTCCCTCTGGCTCACAGTTCCCTCTTTGCTTGACGCGTTTATGGATAATGCAATAACACGTCGAAAGTTGAAGATTTTTTCTCGTGTTGGAGGCACGGCGTGTTCGGGAGGCAGATCAGCGAATCCGATACGGTAGTCCGGCTTCTGGCGGCCCAGTTGCGCCGCGACATCTCGATCGGCCGGCTCGAACCCGACGCGCGGCTGAAGATCGACGATCTGCGCCAGCGTTATGGCGGCTCCGCGCACTCCTTCCGCGAGGCGCTGACGCTGCTTGCCAATGAAGGGCTGGTCGAGGCCAACGCGCAGCGCGGATTTCGCGTCGCATCGGCGACGCAAACCGACCTTGAAGACATCTGCCGCCTGCGCGCCGAGATCGAGACGCTCGGGCTTGGCTGGTCGATCGAGCGCGAGGACCTGCGCTGGGAGGGCGAGGTGCTGGCCGCCTTCCATGCCTATTCGCGGCTGTGCGAGCAGGCCGACGGCGACCGCGCGGGTCTTGCCGTCGAGTGGGACGAGGCCGGGCGCCGGTTTCACGGCGCGCTCGTCGCGGCCTGCGGGTCGCCGCGTCTGATCGATTTCCAGGACCGGCTCTACACGCAAAGCCGTCGATTTCGATATGCGGCGCTCGTCGAGGGGCGTATAGATCTGGCCCGGGAAACGCGCGATCTGCGCACCGTCGTCGAGGCAACGCTGGCGCGCGATGCCGACGCGGCGCGCGGGCAGCTTGCCCAACATATTCTCGGCGCTCTGGCGCGCTGAAATCCGGCTCATGCCGGCAATCCAGGTAAAGCCATTACCAAACTTGAGAGAGAGGACAACATGCTTTCGATGACACGCAGAACCTTCGGCGCACTTGCCGCGACCACGATGCTTTTTGGCGTTTCCGCCGCCAGCGCCGAGCCGGTCAAGGTCGGCATCCTGTCGCTGACCTCGCACTCGCCGTCGATCATCGCCGAGGGCAAGGGCTATTTCGATGAGCAGGATCTCGAAGTCGAGTTCGTGCCCTTCCAGGCGGCCCAGCCGATGGCCGTCGCCATTGCGTCCGGCGACGTCGATTTCGGCATGACGGCGATGACCGCCGGCCTGATCAGCCTGGCCGAGCGCGGCGCGGTGAAGATCATCGGCGGCGCGCTGCAGGAAACGCCCGAAATCGAAGGGCAGAAGATCCTGGTGTCGAAGGCTGCCCATGAAGCCGGCGTGACCACGCCGGCTGACCTAGAAGGCAAGCGTTTCGGCATCACCACGGCCGGTTCATCCTTCCATTACATGGCGCACAAGATCGCCGACGCGGAAGGCTTCGAGCGCTCGTCGCTCGAACTGGTGCCGCTCAACGCGGTTCCAGCCGTCATCGCCTCGCTGCGCTCGGGCCAGATCGACGCCTGGTCGATCGTGCCGAACATCGCCGGCGGCCTCGTCGCCAGTGGCGACGTCTTCGAGATCGGCGAAATCTCCGACTATATCGACGGCTACCAGACGACGACGGTCTTCACCTCGACGGAGATCGCCGAGAACAATGGCGAACTGGTCGAGCGCTTCCTCGAAGCCTTCTCGAAAGGCGTGAGCGACTACAACGCCGCCTTCGTCGACCAGACGATGAGCGAGGAAGACAGCGCGGAAATCGTCGCGATGATCCATGAGTGGGTCTACACCGACCGTCCGCTCGAGGACGCCGATCCGGCGATCCGCGCCGGCGCGATGCGCATCAATGAGGGCGCAAGGCTCAACATGGCGAGCATCGAGGACCAGTTGGAGTGGTTCAAGTCCGAGAACCTCGTGCCGCAAGAAGCTACGATCGAAAACCTCGTCGACGCGAGCTTCGTCGAGACCTTCTAACCAGCAAATGAGACCGGCCGCGCCCTTTCGCGCGGCCGGTTGTTTCAACTGCGAGGAGCCGGACATGGATCTGGTGATCGACGACATCACGCACAGCTACGGCCGCACCGACGTGCTTGCGAATATCAGCTTCGAGCTGAAGAGCGGCGAGATCGTCTGCATCATCGGGCCGTCGGGCTGCGGAAAGTCGACGCTGCTGCGCTTCATCGGCGGGCTCGAGCAGCCGACCTCCGGGCGCGTCATGATCTCGGGCGAGGCGCCCGCCGGCTCGCTCAACCCCTTGACCTATATCTTCCAGGATTTCGCGCTTCTGCCGTGGCGCACCGTCGAAGGAAATGTCAGCCTCGTGCTCGAGGATCACGGCATCAAGGGCGCCAAGGCCAACGCCATCATCGACGACGTCCTTCGCCGCACCAAATTGGCGGATTTCCGCAAGGCGCTGCCGCGCCAATTGTCGGGCGGCATGAAGCAGCGCGTGGCGATCGCGCGCGCGCTTTCCGTCAACCCGGCCGTGATGCTGATGGACGAGCCCTTATCCGCGCTCGACAGTCAGACGCGCGAGCTTCTCCTCGACGATCTCGTCGAATTGTGGTCGCGCGAAAAATTCTCCGCCTGCTATGTAACCCACAATCTCGCGGAAGCGGTTCGGCTCGGCCACAAGATCATCGTCCTGTCGCGCCGCCCCGGCCGCATCAGGCAGGTCGTCGAGATCGACATGCCGCTTACCGAGCGGGTCGAGCGTCTTGGCGAACTGGAAGAGACCCAGCGCCACCTTTGGAACCTGATGCGCGACGAAGCACGCGCCGCCGACATGGAGCTGGCCGATGTCGCCTGAGACCATGACTTCCGTGCACGATATGCGCGCGGCCGGCAAGGCCAGCGTTCCGGCGAGCGCCAAGCCGGTGCCGTTTCGCGGCGGCGGATTCAAGACGCGCAAGTTCGGCTATGTCGGCCCGCTCGTCTTCATCGTGCTGATCGCCATCTGGGAAGCGGGCTCGCAAACGGGAATCATCAGCCCGATCGCGCTGCCGGCCCCATCCGAAGTGTTCGGCGCGTTTCGGGATCTGGTGCGCACCGGGCAGTTGTGGACCCACCTCGAGGCGAGCCTTTACCGCCTGTCGGTCGGCTGGTTCTTCGGCTCGCTCCTCGGCGTGACGGTGGGTCTGGCGATCGGCCTGTTCTCGGTCGCGCGGGCGGGCCTGTCGCCGATCGTCTCGGCGCTCTTTCCGATTCCCAAGATCGCGCTCCTGCCGCTTTTCATCGTCTGGTTCGGCATCGGCGAGGGATCGAAGGTCGCCACCATCTTGTTCGGCACCTTCTTCCCGACCGTCATCGCCACCTATGGCGGCGTCGACAATGTCGACCGCAACCTGATCCGCATGGGCCAATCCTTCGGGCTCTCCTGGCTGTCGATCGTGCGCAAGATCATCATTCCGGGCGCTCTGCCGGCGATCCTGTCGGGCTTTCGCATCTCCGCCTCGATCGCCATCGTGCTCCTGGTCGCCGCGGAAATGATCGGCGCCCAATACGGCATCGGCGCCTATATCCTGATGGCCGGCGCGATCTTCGCCACCGATCAGCTGATCGCCGGCGTTGCCTTGCTCTCCATTCTTGGGCTCACCATCAGCTGGCTGATCGGCAAGGCGGAACAGCATTTCCTCAACTGGCGAACCTGACGGGACCGACATGACCAAGCGAGTGGAAGCCGATTACGACGTCGTCGTGTGCGGCGGCGGAGCGGCGGGCGTCGCCGCGGCGATCGGAGCCGCCAAGACCGGCGCCAAGGTGTGCCTGGTGGAGAAATACGGCTTCCTCGGCGGGGCGGCGACGACCTCGCAGGTCTACGCCTATTGCGGGCTTTTTCAGCAGGGGCTGGAACCGGTCAAGGCCGTCGGCGGCGTCGGCGAGGAGGTGGTCGCGGAATTGCGCCGCAACGGGCTCGACGGTGAGGCGCATCGCTCCGAAACGACCGGCAACTGGATCGTCCTTCTCGACGGCGAGATTCTCAAATTCGCCCTCGACAATCTGGTCCGGCGCCATGGCATCGACGTGCAGCTTCATACCCGCGTCGCCTCGGTGGCGCGCACCGCCGACCGGCTGGAAGCGGTGACGCTGGCCGGCATGGACGGGCGCGCGCGGGTCGTCGCCGAAGCCTTTGTCGACGCCAGCGGCGACGCCAATCTGGCGATGCTCGCCGGCATCCCGTTTCGCACTGGCGACGGGGAAGGGCGGCTTCAGGCGCTGACCATGCCGATCCGCGTCGGCGGCATCGCGCAGGATCTGAAGATCGACCGCACGGCGCTCCAGCAGGCGATCGCGCGCTACAATGCAGGCGGCGCCTATCCGATCCAGCGCACCGATGGCGGCATCGTCATGCGCCTGCCGCTGTCGCGCGACATGTGGTGGATGATCGTCGATGTCGGCCTGCCGGATCTGTCGTCGGAAAGCTTCACCAAGGCCGAGATGGAAGCGCGCGCCCGGGCCAACGACTATGTCGCGATGCTG
>CAZEEC010000086.1:3646-8816 GCA_964511105.1 uncultured Mesorhizobium sp. | reverse complement strand
GTCAGCACGCGGCGCTTGGCGCGAGCAGCCATGCTTCCGGCTTGGTCGGCGAGGTCAGTCATAGATCTCGAGCCTGCCGCCCGTCAGCACCATGCGTCGCGCATCGACCTGGTCCATTAAGGTCAGATCGTGGGTGGCAATCACAACCGCTGTCCCGAGCCGGTTCAGTTCGATGAAGAGACGGAGCAGGCGCCGCGCCAGGGAGGGATCCACGTTGCCGGTCGGCTCGTCGGCCAGGAGCACCTCCGGCTGTTCGATCAGCGCTCGGGCGATGGCGACGCGCTGCTTCTCTCCCCCGGATAAGACTGGTGGGCGGACATGCATGCGCTCCCCGAGACCCACCCATTTCAGAAGCTCAGCGACATCCTGACGGTAACTTGTCTCCTCGCGACCGCGCACGCGCAAGGGAAGGGCAACGTTCTCATAGGTCGTCAAGTGGTCCAGCAGGCGGAAATCCTGGAAGACAACGCCGATCCGCCGGCGCATCAGCGGCAATTCCCTTGCCGGAATACGCGTTCGATCCTTTCCAAAAACCGTGATCAGGCCCCGCGTCGGCTTGAGCGACATGAACAGCAGACGCAGAAGCGTCGTCTTTCCAGCGCCCGAGGGACCAGTGAGGAACTGGAAGGAGCGGGGGGGGACATGGAACGAGACGTCGCGGAGCACTTCCGTGCCCATGCCGTAACGCAAACCGACATTTTCGAACTGGATCACCGCACCGACCTTCATCGGAATCACAACTGCGCACAGCCTGGTGCGGGTTGCAGCTTGGGGCCGCGTGGTTAATGAGATGTTAACCGAGACTACCGCGGACCCTCCAAGCGAAGCTTTAACCAGTTTGGGCGTAGTGGAGCGAGAACGATTTCGACGGTGGAGACAGTTTGTTTCATGCAGGGTGACCCGGATCAGCCTCGGCTCGTCGCCGGAGAAGTCCTGCCCGCGGAAGCGGGGGGCGCAGGCGCGTCCGTCCATGACGATGTACCCCGTTCATCCGATCCATCGGAAGTTCTTCCGGGATTTGCTGCGACAGATCGCTTACGCCGCAAGGCGAGCCCGCTTCTCTTCTGGTCAACCGGACTGCTCGCGGCATTCCTGGTCTTCTGGATTTCCGGCGGTCACCGTCTGATTCTCGATCCGCTGGCTGCGACCATACAAAATGCGCCAGCGCAGGCCTTGCAGATTGAAGATGTGACGACTCGTATCGAACGGCGCGACGGCGTCGCGCATCTGTTCGTCGAAGGGGTCGCCCGCAACCGCAGCGAGAAGCCGTTGACGCTGCCCTCCATCGTCATTGCCGTTTCCGAAGCGGATGGCCCGACGGTGCGCTATTATCTGGAGACGAATCAGTCAGTCCTGGAAGCGGGCCATTCCTATCCGTTTTCCAGTCGTCTTGACGCGCCCGGTAAAGGGGTGGCGTCCGTATCGATAACATTCGGCGAAGGAAGCCACTAATGCCCGTCGTCCGTGGCAAGGAAATCGAAATCCTCTATTCCGCCTCGGCGATCGCTCGCCGAAACCTTGAACTCGCCAAGGAGATCGGGGGGCGGGACTATAGTGACTTGCTCGTCATTTCCATTTTGAAGGGCTCCTTCATATTCGCCGCCGATCTGATCCGCGCGATGCATGACACTGGACTGTCGCCGGAAGTCGAGTTCATTTTCATATCGAGCTATGGCGCCGGCACCACCAGTGGCGAGGTGCGCGTCCTGCGGGATATCGACAATGAGGTGTCAGGTCGCGACGTATTGCTGATCGACGACATCCTGGAATCGGGCAAGACGCTGCGCTTTACGCGTGAGCTCATGCTTTCGCGCGGCGCGAAGAGCGTGTCGATCGCTGTCCTTCTGGACAAGAGGATGCGCCGCCAGACCGAACTAGACGCTGATTTCATCGGCTTTGAATGTCCCGACTACTTCGTCGTCGGCTATGGAATGGACGCCGCCCATGCATTTCGAGAGCTTCCCTTCGTTGGCGTGGTCAAGGGAGACGCAAAATGAAGCGGATACTGGTCGTCGAGGACGATGCTTCGGTACGCGCGTTCACCGCGCGCGCTCTGGCTGTCGACGGTCATCAGGTTGAAATGGCCGAGGACGGGTTGGAAG
This sequence comes from uncultured Mesorhizobium sp., assembly GCA_964511105.1. GTDB lineage: Bacteria > Pseudomonadota > Alphaproteobacteria > Rhizobiales > Rhizobiaceae > Aliihoeflea. Next base: position 6,714 of record CAZEEC010000086.1, on the reverse strand, counting down.
GCCTGGAAATTCTCGCGCGCGATGCGGGAGATTATGATCTCGTCTTGTCCGACATCCGGATGCCTGCGATGGACGGCATCGAAATGGCGAAGGAAGCCAAGGCATCGTTTCCCGCGCTGCGCATCTTGTTGATGACGGGCTATGCCGACCAGCGGGAGCGTGCGAGCGAACTCGAGCAGATCGTGCTCGACGTGGTCGACAAGCCGTTCTCTCTAACTGAAATCCGGTTGGCAGTGTCGCGCGCGCTGGCGCACTGATCCCGGCCTCACTGGATTTCCAGCAGCCGCTCTAGATAGTCGCGCTCCAGTTCCGGCCTCAGCGCATCGCCTAGCCGCTGGCGGATCGCCTCGAGTATCCGGCGCGCGCGCTGCACGTCGATCTCATCGGGGACACGCACCGTGTCGCCGAAATCGGGGCCGCTTGTGGCGCGCGGACGGCCGAGCGGATCGCGGTCCGCGCCCTGGCGGCTGCGGCTGCCCGGTTGCTGTCCGCCGCCTTCACCTTCCATGGCCTGCTGCATCTGCTGCATCATGTCTTGCGCCCCGCGCCTCAGCGCTTCGAGCGCTTGGCCTTGCTCGCCGACGGCCCGCTCGCCCTCGCCATCGCCTAACGAACGGCCGGCGCGGCCCATGGCTTCGCTCGATTCGCCAAAACCTTCGCCCGGTTGGATACCCATGCCTTGGAGCGCTTCCATCATCCCTTGCAGATCCTCGCGCAACTGGCCTTGGCCCGCCTGCAACTGGCGCAATGCTTCCGCGAATTCTTCCGGCGTCATGGGCGAGCCTTCGCCTTGATCGCCCTGCGCGCCCGGCTGCTGCATCTGGCCCTGATCGCCTTGTTGACCTTGCTGCAACTGGAACGTCTCGTTCATCAGTTCCTGCTGCTGGCGCATGATCTCGCCAAGTTGATCCATTTGCTGGCGCATCTCGCTTTGTGCGCCGTCTTGCTGCTGCTGACGACCGGCCTGCAAATTGTTCATCATGTCCTGCAATTGGGAGAGCAGTTGCTGGGCTTCGTCACGGGCGCCGGACTTCGCCAGATCCTCGATCTGATCCATCATCCGCTCGAGATCGCTTTGGCGCAGTTCCTGGCCATTCTGAGGCATGGGCATGGCGGATTGTGGGTTCTGCATCGCGCGTTCGGCGAATTCGCGCAGGAACTCCTGCATCGCCGAGCGAAGTTCAGCCATCAATTCTTCGATTTCCTCGTCGCTGGCGCCTTCCTCCAGCGCCTCGCGCAGCGCTTCTTGAGCCATCCGCAGGCGGCGTTCGGCATCGGTTAGCGCGCCATCCTCGATGGTGACCGCGATCTCCCAGAGATAGTCCACGACGTCGCGCAATTGCTCGTCGGTTTCCGCGGCGCTCAGCCGAGACCGAGCGGTCGTGATGCCGAGATAATGGCTCAGTTCCGGAATCGTGTCTTCGGGGCGCAAGGTGATCGCGTCCATGAGGCTCAGAACGCGCCGCTTCGCATGGGCATCGAGCGCCAGAAGTTGGCGTTGCTCGATCAGGGCGAGTGCGAGCGGGTTGGTGAACGGACGTTCCGGCAGGATGATGCGGTGGGGCTCGCTCAATCCGATCTGCGCAGCGCCGTCTTCCGCTTCAAGCGTCAACACCACCTCGGCGCCCGCCCACGGGTGTTCGGTCAGGTCCAGCGACGTCCGCGCGGCGTTGTCGCCGCGGCGCGGGAGGGTCAGGCGCATTTCCGGCGCGTCATAGAGCGGCTGTGCATCCGGATCGGCGGCGGCACGATCGAAAAGTGCTTGAGCCGAAACGACGCTGTAATCGTCTTCGACCTCATAAGCGAGTTGGAGCGTCCCGTTCACCGCCCGGCTTGGCTCGTCCGACAGGCGGATTTCGGGAGGATCGTCAGGCGTTACCGTAAAGGACCAGTTCGCGATCCCGTCGCCTTCCGCATCCTGTCGCAGCGACAGGAGACCGTCCGCGACGAGCGATCCGGAAAACTGAATGGTCGTTTGGGTCGGGGTGCCGGCGGCGGACGTCGCAGTTGGCGCAGCCCCGGCATCGAAGGCCAGTTCCTCTGCCGTATGCGCGTCGAGATAGGTCAATGTCTCGGTCCCGGTGCCGCCCGTGACACGCACCGAGACCACCGACTGGGCCGGGACGGTGAAGAAGTTCTGGCTCTGATTGGCATCGGCGGTGATGTAGAGCGGCGCCCTGCTCGTATAGGCCGGCGGCGTCACCCAGGCGTCGATGCGGGGCGGGATCGTCTGCGGGCCGGCAGCGGCGCGAAATCCGTCGGTGAGCGAGCCGCCGCCGGGGCCGAGCGAGAAGGCAAAAGCCACGACAAGCAGGAGGGGAGCCACCGCCCGAAGTCCCCATGGGTCGCGCTCGGGGATGCCCGGGCGCGGCAGGTCCCCCCGCAACCCTTCCAAATCGTGCGCCAGACGCCTGCGGTGTTCCTGCCAAAGGGCCGATGCAAATGGATCAGCTTGGCCGCTCAGGCGATCGTCCTGGCTGCGCAAGGGCGTGTGGCGCAAGGCGTTGATCTGTTCGATGCGCCGGTCGATCTCGCCACCAGTCGGGCGGCGAAAATGGCGTAGGGGCAGGAGGGCCGCAATCGCCGCCACAGCGAAAAGAGCGACCAGTGCGAGCCGCGGCCAGTCCGGCAGCAGGCGAAAAAGGCCGAGCCAGGAGAGGCTTGCGAACAAGGAGATGAGGATGACCAATGGCAGCACCAACGGCCAAAGGCGTTCGACCAGCACGGCCAGACGCGTCGATAGCCGTGTCCGGCGCAAAGCCGAAAACGGACGGCTGGTGAAAGAGTTGCTTAGTCGTCGCGCGTCGAATGCCATCTGCCGTCCGCTTCATCCCGCTGCCGAGCGGTCAAGGCTCAAGATAGCAGCAAACGCGGCGAAGGCGAGGCGGTCCACCAAATCGTGAAGCGGGCCTTAGAGCATCGGACCGAAAAGTGTACGCGGTTTTCGGATTATTCCGATGCTCAATGAAACAGCTAGAGCGTCCTTTGTGCGTCCATTCGGACGCACGGCGCTCTAGAGCCAGTCGGGAATGGAATCGAGGCGGATAAGATCGTCATAGGTCGGACGG
>CAZEEC010000086.1:0-3546 GCA_964511105.1 uncultured Mesorhizobium sp. | reverse complement strand
CTAGAGCCAGTCGGGAATGGAATCGAGGCGGATAAGATCGTCATAGGTCGGACGGGGACGCACAACGTGGAACCGGTCGCCGCTGACCAAGACTTCGGGCACCAGCAGGCGCGTGTTGTAGGTGCCCGCCTGAACCGCGCCATAAGCGCCCGCCGTCGCGACATAGATCAGGTCGCCTGCCTTCATCCTCGGCAGGTCCCGGTCGAGGCCAAGATAATCCCCCGTCTCGCAAACAGGTCCGACAATGTCGGCTGTCATGCGCGGCGCATCGGGGGCGGCTTCCACGACCGGACGGATCTCATGGAAGGCATCGTAGAGGGTCGGGCGGATCAGGTCGTTCATCGCCGCATTGACGATGAGAAAGTTCTTCGCGTCGCCTTCCTTGAGATAAATGACCTCGCTCACCAAGATGCCGGCATTGCCCGCGATCAGCCGGCCCGGCTCGAAGATGACTTTCAACCCCAGAGGTTTGAGCCGCCTACGCACCGCATCGGCATAGGCGTCGGGCAAAGGCGGCGGCGTGTTGTCCGTTTTATACGGAATGCCCAATCCACCGCCGATGTCGATGTGTTCGATTGCATGGCCGTCGGCCTTCAATTCGCCGACAAGGTCGACCAGAAGTGCCATCGCGTCGTCGAATGGCTGCAGTTCGGTGATCTGGCTGCCGATATGGGTGTCGATGCCGATGATCTTGAGGCCAGGCAACTTGGCCGCACGTCGGTAGGTGGCCCGCGCATTCTGCCAAGCGATGCCGAACTTGTTTTCGGCCTTTCCGGTCGAGATCTTACGATGCGTTCGGGCATCCACGTCCGGATTGATGCGCAACGAGATCGGCGCGATCTTGCCGGCTGCCTCGGCCCGACTGGAGAGCAATTCAAGCTCAGGTTCCGACTCGACATTGAAGCAGTGGATGCCAGCCTGCAACGCGAAATCCATCTCGCGCGCCGTCTTGCCGACGCCCGAAAAGACAATCTTGCTGGGCGGAATGCCTGCAGCCAGCGCACGGCGGAGCTCGCCTTCCGAGACGACGTCGGCGCCGGCGCCGAGCCTGGCGAGCGTCTTCAGGACCGCTTGGTTCGAATTCGCTTTCAGCGCATAGCAGACAAGCGCATCCATATCCGCGAAGGCGCCGGCGAAGACGGTGTAGTGCCGTGTGAGCGTTGCCGTGGAATAGCAGTAAAAGGGCGTGCCGACTGCAGCCGCGATGTTGGGGACGGCAACTTCTTCGGCGTGAAGAACGCCGTTCCTGTAGTCGAAATGGTTCACGTTAGCGACTTCTTAGAGCAGGCTATCGAGGATGAAGGGACGATCGGCGACAGGCGGCGTCGGTTCGGGCGGCACAGGCTGGTTGTTGTCGATTGCCTCCTGCCGTGCTTCGACCGCGGCCTCATAGGGCGTTTCGAGCGAACCGCGGCGGCCACAGGCCGAAAGACCGATAGCCAATGCCGCCAGCAGGGCGATGGATGCGAAGAGTCTGCCAGATGCCATGAAGCCTGTCCGGATCGATGCGATTGCAGTCTCGTCCTTAGCCGAGTTCGCGGTCGCTTGCATCCTGTTTTAGCCGGTTCCTCCAATAGTCGACCTGCTCGCGCACCTGCTGCGGCGCCGTGCCGCCGAAGGAGGTGCGGCTTTCGACCGAAGCCTCGACCGAAAGAACGGAGAAGACCCCGCTCGTGATGCGTGCATCGATGCCCTGCAGCGCCTCGATCGGCAGTTCGTCCAGGGCGACATTTTTCTCCTCGGCCAGGGCCACGGCGCGCCCGGTGACGTGGTGTGCCTCGCGAAAGGGCAATCCCGCTTCGCGCACCAGCCAATCGGCAAGATCGGTCGCGGTGGAATAGCCCGTGCCTGCTGCCGCTTTCATCGCGTCCGCCTGAATGGTCATGTCGGCGATCATTCCGGTCATGGCGGCGATCATCAGATCGAGCGTCTCGGCGGCGTCGAACACCGCTTCCTTGTCTTCCTGCATGTCCTTGGAATAGGCGAGCGGTAGGCCCTTCATGACGGTCAGGAGCGCGATGAGATCGCCGTTGATGCGGCCTGTCTTAGCTCGGATCAGTTCGGCGGCGTCCGGGTTCTTCTTTTGCGGCATGATCGAGGAGCCGGTCGAAAACTGGTCCGAGAGCCGCACGAAGCCGAATTGCGGCGTCGACCAGATCACGATCTCTTCGGCGAGCCGTGAGAGATGCGTAGCGCAGATCGCAGCCAAGGATAGGAATTCGAGCGCGAAATCGCGGTCGGACACGGTGTCGATGGAGTTGCGCGTCGGCTCGCGGAAGCCGAGCGCGCCAGCGGTCATCTCCCGGTCGATCGGAAAGCCGGTCCCGGCGAGCGCGGCGGCGCCGAGCGGGCTTTCGTCCATGCGCTCGATCGCGTCGCGCACCCGCGACAGATCGCGGCCGAACATTTCGACATAGGCCATGCAATGATGGCCGAAGGTGACGGGCTGCGCCGTTTGAAGGTGGGTAAATCCCGGCATGACGGTTGCGGCATGTTCTTCGGCGCGTAGAAGAAATGTTTCGATGAGGCTGGTCAGCGCCTTGGCGGCGCGCTGCAACTCTTCCTTGACCCAGAGGCGAAAGTCGGTCGCCACCTGGTCGTTGCGCGAGCGCGCGGTGTGCAAGCGGCCTGCGGCTGGGCCGATCAGATCGGTGAGCCTTGCCTCGACATTCATGTGGATGTCTTCGAGCTTGGCGGAGAACTCGAAGGTCCCGGCTTCGATCTCGCCCAGGATCTGCCCGAGGCCGACTTTGATCTTGTCACGGTCCTTCGTCGAAATGATGCCTGTTTCGGCCAGCATATCGGCCTGAGCCAAGCTGCCCCTGATATCCTGGGCGTACAGCTTCTTGTCGAAGCCGATCGAGGCGTTGATCGCTTCCATGATGGCGGCGGGACCCGAGGCAAATCGTCCGCCCCACATCTGGTTGCTGGCCTTCTTTTCGCTCATCGTGATATCCGCATTCCCGGAGATGAAGTTATGGCTGATGGCAATTCCAACTTTCCGGCAGGCCGGCTGATCGGGATCGCGGCCCTCGCCGGCGTCCTTGCCGGTGCGCTCGGCGTATACGTGATGGGCGGCCCTTCTGGCAACAACAGCCCGATGGTGGCTGGAAGCGAGCCGGATCCTGATGCGGTTGCCGCATGCGCGGCGAAGACCGAGCCGGTGGCGCGCGTCGATGCGGCCGTCCATGGCGAGGTCGCAGCAATGCTGCCGGCCGATCCGCCCCGCCTTGTTTCGGACCTTGCCTTTAACGACCCGGCCGGCAACCCGATGCGGCTGTCCGATCTCGGCGGCAAGGCGGTGCTTCTCAATCTCTGGGCCACCTGGTGCGCGCCCTGCCGCGAGGAGATGCCGGCGCTGAACCAGTTGCAGGTCGATATGGGCGGCGATGCATTCGAGGTTGTGGCCGTCAACATCGACACGGGTGACGACACGAAGCCGAAAGCCTTTCTTCAGGAAACTGGCGTCGACAGGCTCGGCTATTACCGTGACAACACGCTCGGGCTCTTCAACGATCTGAAGCGGCGCAACCTCGCCGTCGGCCT
>CAZEEC010000085.1:0-9051 GCA_964511105.1 uncultured Mesorhizobium sp. | reverse complement strand
GAGCGCGAGATGCTGCAGGCGCTGATCGACAAGAGCCAGGAAGACGTCGAGGGCGAGGTCCGACTGAAGCTCTACAAGGGCAATGTCATCGTGACCGGACGCCGCTCGGAAAAGTCGCTTTATTCCGACGCGCTCGTCACTTTCGAGGACGACCGTGGCGCCTACGATCAGAAGGACGCCGAGGGCTTCATCCGCCTCAACGCGCTGCGCCTGCGCACGTTGGCGGCACGGAAGCGCAACGCCTGAACGTTTCCGTGCAAAGACCCCTCGCTTGCCGCAAGCGAGGGGATATCGGACCTAGTGATCAGTCCGCGACCGGCCAGTGCCAGAAGTCTGAACCCTCTTCGGTCAGGTGTCGGTTCAGCACCATCTTGTGCACCTCGTCGGCACCGTCGACGAGCCGTGCCTGACGGGCATAACGGTAGATCCACTCAATGGCCGTGTCCTTTGAATAGCCGCGCGCGCCGTTGATCTGCAGCGCCGTGTCGGCTGCCTGGTGCAGCACGTTGGCGACGTGGATTTTCGCCATCGACACTTCCTTGCGCGCGAACGAACCCTGGTCGAGCGCCCACGCAGCCTTCATCACCAGAAGCCGCCCGATCTCGATCTTCATGGCAAGGTCGCCCAGCATCAACTGCACGCTTTCGCGATCGGCAAGCCGCTGGCCGAAGCCCTCGCGCCGCGCGGCATATTCTGTCGCCATCTCGACGCAACGCTTCGACAGGCCGAGCCAGCGCATGCAATGGGTCAGCCTTGCCGGCCCGAGCCTGATCTGCGTCACCTTGAGGCCGTCACCCTCGTTCAGCATCACGTCGCGGGCCGGAATCTCCAGCCCGTCAAAGGTGAGTTCGCAGTGCCCGCCATGTTCCTCCGGCCCCATGATCTCGATGCGGCGATCGATCCGCCAGCCGGGCTGATTGCGGTCGAACAGGAAGGCTGTCAGGCCCTTGCGGGCATCGTCTGAAGTGCGCGCGATCAGGATGAAATGCTGCGCTTCCTCCGCGCCGGTGATGAACCATTTCTTGCCAGAGATGACATAGGAATCACCGCGCTTTTCAGCGGTTGTTTGCATCATCGAGGGATCCGAGCCCGAGCCGGGCGATGGCTCCGTCATGACGAAGGCGGAACGGACCTTGCCGTCGACGATCGGGTTCAGCCAGCGCTCCTTCTGGTAAGGTGTGCCGGTTGCTTCGAGCACCATCATGTTCCCGTCGTCAGGCGCCGCCGAATTGAATACAGCCGGGCCGAAGATGGACCGGTTCATGGCCTCGTAGCAGACCGCCATGCCCATGCGTCCGAGTTCCTGGCCGCCGCTTTCCTTCTTCAATTGCAGGCACCAGAGCCCCTCCGCCTTGGCCTTCTCGCGGACGGCGTCGAGGACATCGAGACGGATGTTTTCATGATCGTCGAAATTCGCGCGGTCGGCTTCCAACGGCAATACGTGCTCGTCGACGAAGGCTGCGACGCGGCGGCGGTAGTCCTCGATGCGAGGGGAGAGCGTGAAATCCATGATGTAATCCTTACAGGGACGAAACGAGATGGCCGCCATCGACGGCGAGGCTTGCTCCGGTAATGTAGGTGCCGGCATCGGAGGCGAGCAGAAGCAGCGCGCCGTCGAGGTCGCTTTCGCGGCCGAGCCGTCGTTGCGGGATGCGCTTGATCAGTGCCTTGCCGGCTTCGGTGGCAAAGAATTCGCGGTTGATGTCGGTCTCGATGTAGCCGGGGCAAAGCGCGTTGACGCGGATGCCGTAGCGCGCCCATTCGAGCGCCAGCGCCTTGGTCAGTTGGATCACGCCGGCTTTCGAGGCGGCGTAGGACGCGATCGCGCCCGCGACGCGCAGGCCCGTGATCGACGCGATGTTGACGATCGCGCCGCCGCGCTTTTCTGCAACCATGCGGCGTGCAGCGGCTCGGGAAACGAGAAAGGTGCCCTTGAGATTGGTGTCGACGACCTTGTCCCAATCTTCGGCCTCTGTTTCCAGCGCCGGTTCGGCAATGGAAATGCCGGCATTGTTGACCACGATGTCGAGCCGGCCGGGGATCGCGACCGCCTTCTCGACCGACTTTGGATCGGTGACGTCGAGTTCCACGGCCGACGCCTTGCCGCCGGCATTGCCGATGGTGGCGCACGCTTCTTCCAGGGCGACGATGCGTCGAGCGGCGAGCGTAACGGACGCGCCTTGTGCGGCAAGCAACTTTGCGAAATGCAGCCCCAGCCCCGATGAGGCTCCGGTCACCAGCGCACGTTTCCCCGCAAGATCACTAAACATTCCACCTCCAATAAACCAAGCGAGCGCTCGCTTTATTATACGGTTTTTGCTAGAATGCAAGGCGACCTGCGTTGCGAGAATGATCCGCCGCAATCTTCGAAAGGCTCCTACGTGTCTCCTGTAAAGCGACTTCGACCCTATGGCGACTACTCCCTTGAAGCGGCAAGCGCCCGGATCTTCGAACGGCACCGCGACCGCATTCGCACCCGCAAGCCGCATGTCGCGATCGCCAACCTGTCGACAATCATCGAGGCGACGCTGAAATTGTCGAACCGACACGGTTTTCAAGCCATGTCGTTGCGCGACCTCGCTCATGCGGCTGGCCTGTCGATGGGCGGGCTCTACTCCTATTTCGACAGCAAGGAGACGCTGCTCGTCATGATCCTCGGCGAAGTTTCATCGGCCGCCGAAACATTGCTTCAGGGCGCACCCGACGATGTCCGCGCGGATCCCGTGGCTCATCTAATCTGGCTGATCGACATGCACGTCCTACTGACCGAAGTGATGCAGCCCTGGTTCGTCTTTGCGTATATGGAGGCGAAGTCGTTTCCAGCCGAGGCGCGCAAGCGCGCGGTGGCGAGCGAAGCCGCGACCGAGGCGATCTTTGCGACCGTGCTCGCCGAGGGCGCGCGCGGGAAGCATTTCGTGACCGACGATCCGGACTTCACCGCTGCGCTGATCAAGCCGCTCTTGCAGGACTGGTATGTCAAGCGCCCGAAATATGCCAGACGTGGCGTCACCGCCGCCGATTACGCGCGCCGAACCGCAAGCTTCGTGCTCAGCGCGCTCTCCGTCGCGTCTTCGCGCGGCGGCTGAGGAAACCTAAAACCACGATGACGACCAGCGGCAGCGCGGCGAAGAAGGCGAAGGAAAAGCCGATCGTCAAGAAGCCGATGCCGCCTAAAAGGCTGCCCATGAAGAAACTGGCAACGAGACCCGTGTGGATGCGCAAACTCGTCCAATTCGGCCCGCTCTTCGAGAAGACATGGCCGAGTTCCATGCCGATATCGGTCACCATGCCGGTCATATGCGTGGTGCGGATGCGGGCATCCGAAATGCGGGTGATGGTGGCGTTCTGAAAACCCATCATGAAGCCCAGTATCGGCATCAAAATGATGGCGACTTGCGGCACCCGTAGGCTGACGAGGCCAACTCCGCCAAAGACGAGAATGAGCAGGATTTCGGCCACCACCGGATAGACGAACTGCCGCGTCCGCCGGTTGCGCCGACCCCAGGCGATGAGGATCGTCGATGCGGCCGCGCCCAAGATGAAACAGGTAATGACGATAACGCCCGTCGTGATGAAGCCGGTGATGCCGCGCGTGATGTCGTCGGCGATCATGGCGATCATGCCGGTCATGTGTGAGGTGAACTGGCCGATGGCCACAAAGCCGCCAGCGTTCATCGCGCCTGCGACCAAGGCCAGGACCACGCCGAGGGCAAAGTCGCTCGCCATCGAGCGGCGATGCCAAATGGCGCTGCGCCAGGGCGCCAGGCGTCGACGGCGGCGAGAACGAATGATGGCGTTACCCCCAAGGTGATGATGTCGCGAGCTTCTCCCCTTGGATGACGCAGTGCAAGGGGGAGCGTGCGCCGCGGCCTTGCGCAATCCACCAGGGCGGCGTAGCTCCGCAAGGATGTTCACCAGCGTAGGCCATTTAAAATGAACCTCATGTCCTTCGCGCCCGAGATCGTCATCGCGGCGGTCTGTCTCGCCGCCGGCGGGATCCTGAAAGGCGCGACGGGAGCCGGAGCGCCCGTTCTGGCGGTTCCGGCGCTGGCGATGATGTTCGATGTCCGCTTCGCGGTGATGACGATGCTCGTCCCCAACCTTCTCACCAATATCTGGCAAGCCTGGCACTATCGTTCGCACAGTCTGCCGAAGCCGTTCGTGTGGGGGTTCGCCGTCGCCGGCGCCACCGGCGTCATTGCCGGCACCGTGATCCTGGCCTCCTTCTCGCCGCGTGCATTGCTCCTCGTCGTGGCCGTCGCCGTCCTGCTCTACATCGTCACGCGCCTGGCGCGGCCGGACCTTCTCTTGAGCAGAGCTCTGGCCGCACGGCTTGCAATCCCAGCAGGCCTTGCCGCCGGCGTTCTGCAAGGCTCCGGCGGCTTGTCGGCCCCTATTTCGCTGACATTCCTCAACGCGATCGGCCTCACGCGGGTGCAATTCATTTCGACGGTCTCTGTGTTCTTCGCCGTCATGACGGCCGCGCAGATTCCGGCCATGGGCACGCTGGGATTGCTGACGTGGCAGGGACTGGTCCTGTCGTTCGCCGCGATGTTTCCAATCCTCGCATTCATGCCGGTGGGCGCAGCCCTTGCGCGTCGGCTTTCCCGACAGACCTTCGACCGCGTCATTCTCGGTCTGCTCAGCGCGCTGGCCGTCAAGCTGCTGATCGATTTTGCCGCCGGCTAATTCGCACGGAACGCTTGCCACGGTTTGAGCGTCTTACAGGTAAAGGATGCGACATGAGCCAGAACATCCCCGATCCGCGCCCGCCCGAACAGCCGGACCTGCCGCCTGTGCCACCCCCGCCGCCGATCGATGAGCCGAAGCCGGAGCGGCTGCCCGACGAGACACCAGATCCGAACCCTGACGAACAGAACGAACCGCCGATGCATGTCCGATAGGTTCGGAACCACCTTTTTTTTTCGGCATCCGGTGGAAGTCGCACGCGACCTGATCGGTTGCGCCCTGACGGCTGGAGAGACATCCGGCATCATCGTCGAAACAGAGGCTTATGCGCCGGATGACCCGGCCTCACACAGCTTCCGCGGACCGACGCCGCGCAACGCTGCCATGTTCGGCGCGCCCGGAACGGCGTATGTCTACCGGTCCTATGGCTTGCACTGGTGCTTCAATATCGTCTGCACGCCCGGCAGCGCGGTTCTCGTACGGGGGCTGGAACCGACACACGGACTTGACGTGATGCGCAGCCGGCGCTGCGTCGAAAGCGTGCGGCTTTTGTGCGCAGGTCCCGGTCGGCTCGCCCAGGCCTTGGCGATCGATGCCGGCTGGAACGGGCGGCCGCTCCGGGGATATCTGCACCGCCAGCGCTGCCCGCTCGTCATATCTGGACGCCGCATCGGCATTTCGAAGGCAGTCGACCTGACATGGCGGTTCGGCGAGGCAGGTTCGCCCTTTCTCAGCCGCAGCTTTCCAACCGACTCCGGTCAGTCCTCGACGTCGGCCTGAGGGCGATCGCCCCCACTCGACCGCTCTTCCCGCCACACTCCTTCACCGTCCTGGTATTCGATGGTTTCGTCCTCGCCTCCGATTTGCTGCTCGGCTGCGGCTTGTTCGGCGGCTGCATGGGCCGCCTCATGCGTCGGAAAGGTCTCGGAGAAGACGTCGTCGAGTTTGTAAGCCCATCCGCCATCGTGCTCGACGATCTGATAGACGATCCTGGTCATGAACGCTCCCCCCCAGCAGCAGTGCGGTTCGGCTTGCGTTCAGGCCTGTCGCGCAGATCCGACAGAAGTTCCTTGGGCGCGGCGTTGCCGTCCAACGGCACATACATGCGATAAAGCGTATAGGCGCCGAGCGCCATCAGCATCAGACGAATCATGGGGACTGTCTCTCCTCTATGGCGAAGGCTGTGGACCTCGCAGATTGCCGGAGGACCAACAGCAAGACCCGGCGAGTTGTTCCCTGGCTGGGCGCTCACGGGTCGGTATAGGACCGCACCGTCAGGGCAAGTCCCTCCGGCTCATCGGCAAAGAGCAGCGCGCCGCTGCGCTGCGAGCCGGCCGGCACATAGTCGAACGTCATCTCGCTTTCGGCCTCGCCCGCGCCGGCCTCGCCGCGCAACACGACATCCGCCGCGGTCTTGTAGCCGACATTGCGCACCGTGACGCGCACCTGCCAGCCTCCATCCGAGGCGAACATCTCGTCCACCGTCGTCTCGAAGACCGCCGGGCCGTTGGGCTCCCAAATGGCGACGATCACCAGATAGGCGAGCAAGGCGACGACCCCTATGGCGGAGACTGCGCCAGTGACCCATTCGATTGGATGCAGCTCGTTCTTGGCGGACTGCCGATCGCGATCTAATTTGTCGGTCATCGTCGGCTCACAGGATCAGTCTCGCGGCAGCCGCACCGACGGCGCCTGGAAAGGCAAGAACGACGACGGCCATGACCACCATCTCCATCCCAAGACCGGCGGTCCGGCCGAAGACCCAAAGGAGAAACAAGGCGATGAGCGCTGCGATTGCGTAGCCAGGCAAGGTGAAGCGAAGCAGTGCGCTCCACCAGGGCGTCTCCTGCGACAACACGCTGCCGCCCTTGAACTCCACGGCGAAAATGAAGCCGTGCATTACGAGGATAGAAACGACGACCAGGCCGACCGCGTGCATTTCCGTCATCAGATAGGAGATAAGAATCATCTCCTCCGTCGGAGCCAGATTGAATGCCAGGAACAGCGCGCCCGCCGCCATCAGGAAAAGTTCGCCGCCGTAGGATTCCTCGCCGTTCTTATCGGCATCATCCTCGCCGCCGCCCAATTGATCGCGCGCCAGCAGAGCTCCGATTGCAGCCGGCACCGATTGAAGCGCGATTTTCCCCACGATTTCGTCACCTGACATTCCAGGCTCGATGACACCCAACGCGAACAGGATGATCGCGCTTGTAAGTGCGGCGACGCCGATGGCAAAAAAAGCGTCCATGGTGGCGTCGCTCAGATTGTTGCGATCTTCAATCCCTATGACGCGCGCGAGCCCGATCAGGAGCGGCACGGAGACGGCAAACAGCACCGCCAGTCGCCACGCCTCCATCGTATAGGCGAGGTGCCACATTTCCATCGTCATGAGAATCGGCAGGGAAAAGATCAGCGCGCCGCCGAACGCCCGCCCTGCATCCCGCAGGAAACCTGCACTTCCTGTTTCTTCGGAAGGGGTGCCGCTCACTGTCGTAAAAGCCGGATCTGCCGCTGCGGCATGTTCAGCTTCCACGGCAACGCTGCCCGGGAAAGGTCACCGAATTGCCCCATAAGGCCCACCTTCAAGCCAAAACCGGCGGTCAGATGAGCGCCGTTAACATGGGTTAAATAACAGGGGTCTTCAAATTATGTTCCACTGCAAAGCGGCTTGCGCCGCGATGATCGCGTGCGCGCTCGGTTTTTCCGCGCTCCCCGTTCAGGCCAGCGACAAGGTCGCCGCGCTCCAGACGATCACCGGTTCGGCATCGTGGTATGGCGGGAAGTTCCACGGTCGCACGACCGCCAATGGCGAGCGCTACGATATGAACAAGCTCACTGCGGCCCATAAGACGCTGCCATTCGGCACCAAGGTCAAGGTGACCAATCCTCGCAACGGCAAATCGGTCGTCGTGCGCATCAACGATCGCGGCCCGTTCGTGGGCAAGCGCGTGATCGATCTTTCGCGTCGCGCGGCCCAAGACGTTGGCATCCTGAACCAGGGCGTGGCTTCGGTGCAACTCGAAATCCTGTAGCTTTATGCAAGCTCACTTCGAGGCGAGGTGCAGATCCTTTTCTGCGCCGCCTGCCTCGAATATGCGGGTGATCGTCGTCATGACCAGCCATTCCGCATAGTCGACGGCAGCCGCCTGCTGGCCGGTAACGGCGGAGAAGTCAATTTCCGCGCCGGCATCTGGCAGGAATTTCGGACCGACCACGCGCACATGGCGGCGCTCCTCCGGCATCTCCTGGATCCGCGTAGATATCTGGACAACCGTGCGTTCCGGTACAATTCGAAGGCCGTCTTGTGCTTCGGCCGCAGGCCGAGGGGTTGGAACCGGACCATGATGCGGCAAGTTTAGAGCGAGCGCTGCTGCGGGAAATATGATCATGCCGGCCAGTCCCGCCGCCGCAAATTTCCCAAATTGCTTTCTGGATGCATCGCTCATCGGTCGCCTTCCGGTCATGACGCTTATCTCAGCTTCATTGGCCCGAAAAACGCATCATCGCTGCGGCGGTTCCCCAAATTCGCTTCAACTTCGGCAGCGCCCGACAACGACGTGGCGATTATGTGGCTGACCTGGGAACGAAGAACAAATAAATGTGTTGTTGAGCAGCAACTAAAACTCGGGAGCTTGTCATGCACGGTATCATCTATCTCGTCGGCCTTGTCGTGGTCGTTCTCTTCCTTCTGTCACTTCTCGGCTTACGCTGATTTTCAATTGGAGACGTTCCATGGACCCGATCTCTAGCTCACCATCTGTGTCAGCGACGACCGCCGCTTCCAATGACGAGAAGTCCTACGTCGACTGGCCCGCTATCATCGGCGGTACGGTACTGGCGACGGCGATTTCCTTCGTTCTGCTGGCATTTGGGTCAGCACTCGGGCTGACCTTCACTTCCGCCTACGAAGGCTCCGGCATGTCGCTCGTCGGCTTTGCCATTGCCGCCGCCTTGTGGCTCATCTGGGTTCAAGTCTCGTCCTTCATGGCTGGTGGTTATCTCACTGGGCGCCTGCGTCGCCGCCACCACGATGCGACCGAGGAGGAATCTGACATGCGCGATGGCTCTCACGGCCTGCTGGTCTGGGGGCTCGGGGTACTGGTCAGCGCCTTCATCGCCTTCTCTGGCGCGTCCGCTGTTCTCGGCACGGCAGCCAACGCGATCGGGACCGCCGCCGGTGGCGCCGCAATGGGGGCCGCCAGCGCGGTGGACGAGCTTGATCCGAACGCAATGCTGGCGGATCGCCTGTTGCGCCCAGGTACAACCGCGGACACAGCCAATGAGGACCTTCGTGGCGAAGTCGGGCGCATTCTCACCACTGCAGTCACCGAGGACGGCATTGCCGATGAAGACCGCGCCTAT
>CAZEEC010000084.1:0-9245 GCA_964511105.1 uncultured Mesorhizobium sp. | reverse complement strand
CTGGCCGGAAAGACCTCCGCCGGCAACCGTGGCGACAACATCGTACTGACCGTTCCGATCAGCCGCGACGATCGGCTGCTGCAGCACCATCTGTAGGACCGGACGTGCGAAATAAGCCGCAAATTCCTTGTCGTTGACAATGATCTTGCCTGAGCCAGGCTTGACCCAGACGCGGGCGACCGCGTCCTTGCGCTTGCCGGTTGCGTAGGCACGCCCCTGGGCGTCGAGCTTCTGGACGTGGACCGGCGCGGCCTGTTCAACCGAAGCGGCTGCCTGTCCCAGTTCCTGAAGGGAGTTGAGTTCAGCCATTGTTGGAGACCCTCGTGTTCTTCTTGTTCAGGCCGGCGACGTCGAGCGCCTCGGGCGACTGAGCGGTGTGGGGATGCTCGGAACCGGCGTAAACGCGTAGGTTCTTCATCTGGCGGCGACCAAGCGGGCCGCGCGGGATCATGCGTTCGACGGCTTTCTCGATGACACGCTCGGGGAAGCGGCCTTCGAGGATCTGGCGCGCCGTGCGCTCCTTGATGCCGCCGGGATGGCCGGTGTGCCAATAATAGATTTTGTCGGTATATTTATTGCCGGTGAAGACGGCCTTGTCCGCATTGATAATGATGACATTGTCGCCGTCATCGACATGCGGGGTATAGCTCGGCTTGTGCTTGCCGCGCAGACGATTGGCGACAATCGAGGCGAGGCGGCCGACGACGAGATTCTCGGCGTCGATCACGACCCACTTCTTCACCACGTCCGCAGGCTTCTGCGAAAAGGTTTTCATGGTTGTGGTTCCGTCTTGGACCTTCCCGGAGGAGGGCGTTTCTTGTTGCTTTGATTGCCAGCATATTGACGAGCGGCAAACAAAAGCGCGGCCGAAGGAGCCGCAGCTTCCGTGGCGGCTTATACGTGCAAGCGCATATACGGTCAAGGGCACCAAACGGGGCGAAGTCTGTAGAAATGCACGACGTTTCAATGAGTTACCGTATACGGTATAAAAATACCACAGTATCCCTTGGTCGCCGTCTGTTTCCGTCAAAGTCATCAAGATCGATCACGATGCTTCTTCCCGAGGTTGAATTAGACCGGTGCACCCTTATGCTCCTCGCACTTCGGCGGCTTCGGCTGGCGCTTTATCTAAACCGGATTTTGTCATCGGCATGCTCAACCGCTTTACTGCATTTTTCGTATGCCTTCTTGTCGCACAGGGCGCCGTTGCGCAGCCGGCACCATCCGCAAACGGGGCGGTCGATGCCTCTCCCGGCTACGGGGCGCTCGCCGACATGCTGGAGGACGATCAGGTTCGCACAAGTCTGATCGACGAATTGCGGCGGCTGGCTGGAGAAGTGGAGATCGCCGCGCCGCCTGCCGAGGACATCTCGCTTTCGCGCGAGATCGCGCGCTTCACCCATGGCTTTGCCGAACAGGCCGTCGCCGAGATCGGCGAAGCCTATGACCGGGTCGTAAACTTCGACAGCGTCGCAGTCACCGCTGAGGGTGTCGTTGATCTTACCCAGGCCGCTTTTGATCTCGCTTTTGTCATCGTCGTTGTTGTCGCGGTGATGTGGGCGGCTCGCTTGCCGGCAAGCTGGGTCTATCGGCGGGCGTCGGATTGGGTGCTGGCCAGCCGCGAGCGACCTTGGCTAAGGCGCAGCGTCGCAGCGATCAGTTGCAGCATGCTCGATCTGATCATCGTAGCCGTCGGATGGGTGGTCGGCTATCTCGCCGCCCTCTTTGTCGTCGGCGAGGGCGGTCTCATGGACACGCGCCAGTCGCTCTTCCTCAATGCTTTTCTTGTCATCGAAGCCATCAAGGTCGTGATCCGGCTGTTCTTTGCAACGCGCTATGACGGGCTAAGACTGCTGCCCGTCCGAGGTGAGGATGCGGCCTACTGGAATACATGGCTGTCGCGGCTCACCACCTTCGCCGGCTACGGAATTCTTGTCATCGTGCCGATCGTTGCCTTCAATCTTGGCCCGGCGGCCGGCAATATCGTGTCCATTTTCGTCCATGGCGTCGCGCTGATTTTCGTCATCATCGTCGTGCGCCAGAACCGCCGGCCCGTACGCGAAAAATTGAAAGCCGCGGCAGTCCGGGCACGGATCGGCTTTGCGAAGATGCTGCTCGGGACGCTGGCGCGCATCTGGCACATTCTCGTCATTGCCTATTTCGCCGTGCTCGTCCTCCTCCTGCTCATTCACCCTGAAACGGCGATATCCTTCATCGTCGCAGCGACTCTGCAAACGATCCTTGCCGTGGCTGGCGGCATGCTCCTGTCAACGGTAGTCGACAAGGCGATCGCGCTCGGCATCCATCTGAAGCCTGAAGTGCGCGAGCAATTCCCATTGCTGGAGGAGCGGCTGAATGCCTTTGTGCCGACCACGCTCAAGGTGGTGCGGATCGTCATTGCGCTGGTCGTCATCGCGCTTGTGCTTGACGCTTGGCAGATATTCGACCTCTTTGCCTGGATCGGATCGGACCGTGGTCTCCGCTTCGTCGGCACTGCGACGACCATCGCCTTCATCATTGCGGCGGCCTTCATCCTCTGGTTGCTGGTCTCCTCCTGGATCGAACAGAGGCTAAGCCCTGGACCGGGCGGCCGGACCGCCGCCTCGAGTGCCCGGGAACGTACCCTGCTGACGCTGTTCCGCAACGCGTTCACGATCACCCTCGTCGTAATGGCGGCGTTGATCACGCTCTCCGAGATCGGACTCGACATCGGCCCTCTTCTGGCGGGTGCGGGCGTTCTGGGCCTCGCCATCGGCTTCGGCTCACAGAAACTGGTGCAGGATGTCATCACCGGCATTTTCATCCAATTGGAGAACGCCATCTACACGGGTGACGTGGTGACGGCCGCCGGCATTACCGGCGTCGTCGAGAAACTGACCGTGCGCTCTGTCGGCTTGCGCGACCTTTCGGGCACCTATCACCTGATACCCTTTTCGTCTGTCGATACGGTGTCGAACTTCATGCGCGGATTCGGCTTCCACGTAGGTGATTATCGCGTCGCCTATGGTGAGAACATCGATGCGGTGATCGAGGTGCTGAAAGAGGGATTTGAGGAATTGCGCACGCATTCTCCAAATGCCGCCAGCGTCATGGACGACTTGGAGATCCACGGCGTCGCCGAACTCAGCGAGTCGCATGTGGTGGTGCGCGTGCGCATCAAGGCTCTGCCCGGCATGCAGTGGGCGATCGGGCGCGAGTATAACGCCATCGTCAAGCGCCGCTTCGAGGAAGCCGGGATCGAAATTCCTTTCCCGCACGTCAAGCTCTATTTCGGCGCAAACGGGGAGGGGCTTCCTGCACCGGTCGATGGGTTGCGACGGGGCGGCGATCGTAAGCCAGGACGGACTTCGCATGACAGCGAGGTCGCACAGGCTGGAACGGCTGAGCCGGACTCCGAAAGAAGCTGATGTCAGGTCAGTCTCGCTTCGGCGGGATTGAATAGGTGCCGGTCGCGTGTGCCACCACCGCACTGTCCGGTCCCGCCACCATCTCGACATCGAAGACCATCAGGCTGCGGCCGAGTTTGAGGATGCGGCAATGACCGTCGATCGCACCTGGACCGGCCTTGCGCATAAAGTTGATCGACAGATTGGTCGTGACGGAAAGAGCGTCCGGACCCGCGTGAGAAAGCACGCACACATAGCCGCCAATGTCCGCCAAAGTGAAAAGCGAGGGGCCCGAAACCGTGTCGCCCGGACGCAAATGGCGGTGATCGGCTTCCAAGCGGACGGTACAACCGCCGGGGAAAACATCGACTGCGCGATAGTCGGTCGCTTCGTTGAGCTGCGGATAGACAGCGGATAGGAATTCGTTGACTTCATCGGCCGTCATGACCGGCGTCAGTGCCTTCCGGGGCTTCATTCCATGCACGCCTCATTCCTCCTTCGTTCAAACCGTGGCGACTTCAGTCAAAGGAACATGCTTAATCGATCAATGGCAATCCCGCATGTCTTCATCGGAAGGTGCGAATTGCGCGTTTTGCTGGTAAGCTTTCGCCGAGGTGAAGGAGTATCCGCATATGGATCTTGAAACAGTCGCACCGCTGAAAGCCGAACGAGCTCGGGCAGAACAAATTGGACCGATTCTGCGCATAACCTTGGATTCACCGCCCGCCAACGCCCTGTCGATGGCGATGATCGCATCGCTTCGCGGGCACCTGGCGAATGCGGCCGAGACGGCAGCCGTGCGCGTCATTGTGATCGCGGCCAACGGGAAGGTGTTTTCGGCCGGACACGACCTCAAGGAGATTACCACGCATCGCGCCGATGCGGATCGAGGCCGCGCCTTCTTCGCCGATCTGATGGCCGAGTGCGGGGCGCTGATGCAGGAGATCGTTCGCCATCCCAAACCGGTGATTGCCGCCGTGGGCGGCGTTGCGTCAGCCGCCGGGTGCCAGATCGTGGCGAGCTGCGATCTGGCGATCGCGACCACCGAAGCGACATTCGCCACGCCGGGCGTCAATATTGGGCTGTTCTGCTCGACGCCGATGGTGGCGCTGTCCCGCAACGTTTCGGCCAAGCATGCGATGGAAATGCTTTTGACGGGTGAAATGATCGATGCCACCACGGCGCGCGAGTTCGGCCTCGTCAACCGGGTCGTGCCGCCGGAATATCTGGATCAGATCGTCGACAAATATGCGCAAACGATTGCTTCCAAATCGGCCCTGACGCTCAAGATCGGCAAGGAGGCTTTCTATGCCCAGGCCGAGATGAGCCTGTCGGACGCCTATGCTTATGCAGGGCGGATCATGGTCGAGAATATGCTGGCGCGGGATGCGGCCGAAGGTATTGGCGCATTTGTCGAGAAGCGCAAGCCGGAATGGACCGACGCATGATGGAGCCGCGCATCTCCATCGTCACGCTCGGCGTCGAGGATCTCGAACAGGCGATCGCGTTTTACGAGGCAATGGGTCCCAAGGCCGGCATGAAGGTGCCGAACGATGTCGCATTCTTCCAGATGGGCGGCACGCTGTTGGCGCTTTGGCCGCGCGCAAAGCTGGCGGCGGACGCCGGCGTCGAAGACAGCCGGCCGGGATTCTCCGGCGTGGCGCTCGCCTACAACACCCGATCGGACGGCGAAGTCGCAGAGGTCCTGGAGTCCGCGGAAAAGGCCGGCGGCCGCATAGTCAAACCCGCGCAACGCGCCTTCTGGGGCGGCTGGTACGGCTATTTCGCCGATCCGGAAGGTCATCTGTGGGAAGTCGCGCACAATCCGGGCTTTCCGATCGACGAAGAAGGGCGCATCGCATTGCCATGATGAACCACGATGCCTACGACAATTCCTATATTTCGGAGATCCTCAACGGCGTCAGGACCGTGGCGATCGTCGGAGCTTCGGCGAACGCGGTGAGACCATCCTATTTCGTCGCCAAATATCTGATCGGCAAGGGATATACCGTTTTTCCAGTCAATCCTGGTCACGCTGGCAAGCCGCTCCTCGGCCGAATGACCTATGCGAAACTTTCTGACATCGCCGAGCCGATCGATATGGTCGACATCTTTCGCGCGTCAAATGCGGTGCCCGGAGTTGTCGACGAGGTGCTGGCGCTCGATCCCCGGCCGAAGGTCGTGTGGATGCAATTGGGCGTGCGCGACGACGTCTCGGCGAAGCGGCTGGAAGAGGCCGGGCTACAAGTCGTCATGAACCGCTGCCCGAAGATCGAATATGCGCGGCTTGCCGGTGAGATCGGCTGGAACGGCGTCAATAGCGGTGTGATTTCCGCCAGGAAGCCGATCATGCGCGGCAACTTCCAGAGTTTCGGCATCCGACAGCGCTAATCTTGCGCGGGAATCCTATTGCGCATCCGCCAGTTTTGGCACCGGAGCGTTTTCCCGTCTTGCCGAAAACGGAAACTTTCGTCTTTGCTTTTAGGCGGTCGCTTTGCGATGACTAGCCTCCATTCGAGTTGTACCCCATCAGGAGGATTGTAAATGACGCAGCGCGCACCCGGCTTTAACACATTGGCTGTTCACGCGGGCGCGCAGCCCGATCCGGCGACCGGCGCCCGCGCCACGCCGATATACCAGACGACATCCTTCGTCTTCGATGATGCGGATCATGCGGCTTCGCTCTTCGGGCTGAAGGCATTCGGCAACATCTACACCCGCATCACAAATCCGACGCAGGCCGTTCTCGAAGAACGTGTCGCAGCATTAGAAGGCGGCACGGCGGCGCTTGCCACGTCCTCGGGTCATGCGGCCCAACTCCTGGTCTTCCACACCATCATGCGGCCTGGCGACAATTTCATCGCGGCCAAGCGGCTTTACGGCGGTTCGATCAACCAGTTTGGGCACTCGTTCAAGAATTTCGGCTGGGAAGTGCGCTGGGCCGATACGCAGGATCGGTCGACCTTCGAGAACCAGATCGACGACAAGACGCGCGGCATTTTCATCGAAAGCCTCGCTAACCCCGGCGGCACCTTTGTGGATATCGCGGCGATCGCCGAGATCGCCCATCAGCGTGGCCTGCCGTTGATCGTCGACAACACGATGGCTTCGCCCTACCTGCTGCGCCCGATCGAACATGGCGCGGACATCGTCGTTCACTCGCTCACCAAGTTCATCGGCGGGCATGGCAACTCGATGGGCGGCATCATCGTCGACGGCGGCACGTTCGACTGGTCCAAGTCCGGCAACTATCCGATGCTGTCGGAGCCGCGATCCGAATATGGCGGCATCGTTCTGCACGAGACGTTCGGAAATTTCGCCTTCGCCATCGCCTGCCGCGTGTTGGGCCTGCGCGATTTCGGGCCCTCGATTTCGCCGTTCAATGCCTTCATGATCCTGACCGGGCTCGAGACACTCCCGCTGCGCATGCAGCGCCATTGCGACAACGCGCTCAAGGTCGCGGAGTGGCTATCGGGACACGACAAGGTGGCTTGGGTTTCCTATCCGGGCCTAGCGTCCGACCCGAACAACGCGTTGCAGAAGAAATACGCGCCCCTGGGTGCCGGCGCCGTCTTCACCTTTGGTCTCAAGGGTGGATATGAGGCGGGCGTCAAGGTCGTCGAAGGTGTCGAGTTGTTCTCGCACCTGGCCAATATCGGCGACACCAAATCCTTGATCATCCATCCGGCTTCGACGACCCATCGGCAATTGAGCGACGATCAACAAACCGCAGCGGGCGCGGGGGCGGACGTTGTGCGCCTTGCGGTCGGCATCGAGGATGTCAACGACATCATCGCGGATCTCGAACAGGCACTTGCCAAGATCTGAGTTTCTGTGTCCGGGGGCACGCGGCCTGTGCGCCGCCGTGCCCCTGGTCTTTTGGCGAACATGTCCTGTCGCTCCCATGGAGCCAACCGACCGCGGCTGGCAAACCTGTGCCATCGCCGCTGCTTGCAGTCCGTCGGCCCAAAAAAACGCTGCCGTCCGTCGGGCGCGCTGCCGCGTAGGCATCTTTGCAAGCTGATGCCACTCTTGCGCGAGCCGAACCTGCCATCCTATCTAGGGCTCAGCAGCAAATATCCAGATTCGGTCCGGCCGGGCTGAAAATCCCTTTAAGGAACAGACATGAGAGATCCCGTCGAACGCTATATGAGCCTCGTCCCGATGGTGGTCGAGCAAACCAATCGCGGCGAACGCGCCTACGACATCTTTTCGCGCCTTCTAAAAGAGCGGATCATCTTCATCACCGGCCCGGTCGAGGATGGCATGGCGACGCTCGTCTGCGCTCAGTTGCTTTTCCTGGAGGCGGAGAACTCCAAGAAAGAGATCAACCTCTACATCAACTCGCCTGGCGGCGTCGTGACGTCGGGTATGGCGATCTACGACACCATGCAGTTCATCAAGCCGGCGGTTTCGACGCTGTGCATAGGCCAGGCAGCCTCGATGGGTTCATTGCTCTTATGCGCCGGCCACAAGGATATGCGCTTTGCCACTCCGAATGCCCGCATCATGGTGCACCAGCCTTCAGGAGGCTTCTCCGGCCAGGCGTCCGACATCGAACGTCATGCCCAGGACATCATCAAGCTGAAGCGTCGCCTCAATGAGGTCTACGCCAAGCATACCGGGCAGGAATACGAGACGATTGAGCGCACGCTGGATCGCGATCACTTCATGACTGCCGAGGAAGCGAAAAGTTGGGGCCTCATCGACCGCGTCATTGCCGAACGCGAGGCCGACGAAAGCGAAAGGGCGGAGTCCTGACCGTTGCGGGCGCGTCGGGGGCGCTGTTTTCGCCGGCTATCGCGGCAATTAAGTCACAATCGGCTGTTTGTTGAGGGTGACCGCGTCTAGGTTAAGTCTATGTTCAGTGGCCGGGATTAGCGGTTTGCTGGGGAATTGCTCAGGAACCGCGGATTCGCACTTTGCATCGCGTCGCGAATTGGGTTCACTGACGCGATGTTCTTGGCAGGACGGGTCGCCCGCCTTAGAATTGGAGTTAGGCGCCATATCGGGGCGCCAACGAGCGGTGCCGAAAGGACGTACCAAATGAGCAAGATCAGCAACGGCGGTGGCGATTCCAAGAATACGCTTTACTGCTCGTTTTGCGGCAAGAGCCAGCACGAGGTGCGCAAGCTGATCGCAGGCCCGACGGTCTTTATCTGCGACGAATGCGTGGAATTGTGCATGGACATCATCCGCGAGGAGAACAAATCCTCGATGGTGAAGTCGCGCGAGGGTGTGCCGACGCCTCAAGAAATCCTGCAAGTGTTGGACGACTATGTGATCGGCCAGCCGCATGCCAAGCGCGTGCTCTCCGTCGCTGTCCACAACCACTACAAGCGCCTGGCCCACGCCTCGAAGTCGAACGACGTCGAATTGGCGAAGTCAAACATCCTACTGATCGGTCCGACGGGCTGCGGCAAGACGCTGCTCGCCCAGACGCTGGCGCGCATCATCGACGTGCCATTCACCATGGCCGACGCAACAACGCTCACGGAAGCCGGTTATGTCGGCGAGGACGTCGAGAACATCATCCTGAAGCTCCTGCAGTCGGCCGACTATAATGTCGAGCGGGCGCAGCGCGGCATCGTCTATATCGACGAGATCGACAAGATCAGCCGCAAGTCCGACAATCCGTCGATCACGCGCGACGTGTCGGGCGAAGGCGTGCAGCAGGCGCTCTTGAAGATTATGGAAGGCACTGTCGCTTCAGTGCCGCCGCAAGGTGGCCGTAAGCATCCGCAGCAGGAATTTCTGCAGGTCGACACGGCCAACATCCTGTTCATCTGCGGCGGCGCGTTTGCCGGCCTAGATAAGATCATCTCCGACCGTGGCCGCAAGACGTCGATCGGCTTTTCA
>CAZEEC010000083.1:0-9274 GCA_964511105.1 uncultured Mesorhizobium sp. | reverse complement strand
AGAAAAATCCGGGCACCGATCGGGATCAGGTCGTCGGGAAAATCGTAGTCGGGATTGTGAAGCTGCGGGTGGGCCTCGCCTGCACCGAGGAAAAGCATCGCCGATTTTGCTCGCCGGCCGAAGTGACCGAAATCTTCCGAGGCGCGCATCGGAAGCTCATTCTCGTCATGGGTTATGCCCTCGGCATCCACTGCCTCGCGCAGATGCGCAACGGCTTCCGGCGCATTAAGACTGGCCACGAAAATTTCGTGATAGTCGATCTCGCAGCCGAGGCCAGAGCGCGCGGCGGCATCCCGAACCAGCGTCTCGGCAGAGGCGCAAAGATCGGCCATCCGCTCGTCAAGTCGGGTACGCAATGTCGCCCGGATTTCCGCGTGGCCCGGCGCAACGCCGAACACAGGTTCGCCCATGGACACATGGGTGACGGTAACCATGGCAAAGTCATCCACGTCGAAGCTGCCGCCGCCAAGGGCCGCGAGCTTCGGCATCAAATCGCTCAAGGCCAGCATCGGCGAAGTTCCGGTTTCGGGCATCGACGAATGGGCGGTCTTGCCGGTCAAGATGATGCGCATGCCGCGTGAGGCGCAGTTGACCACCCCATCCTTGAGCCGGACATGGCCAAAGGGGGTGCCCGGCAGATTGTGCAAGGAAAAAGCGAAATTCGGCGCAATGGTCTCATATCGGGGATCGGCTATGACACCGGCCGCGCCATCCCCTGTCTCCTCCGCCGGCTGGAACATCAGGACCACGCGACCCTTCGCCGGCCTTTGGCGACCCAAAATCCGGCCGACGGCCGCGAGGATCGTGCTATGACCTTCGTGGCCGCACATATGCGATTTGCCCGGTACCTGTGAACGATGCGGCGCATCGGAAATCTCTTCGATCGGCAGTGCATCCAGTTCCGAGCGAAAAAGGACCGTCGGGCCGGGCTTGCCGCTGTCGTAGACTATCGCGACGCCATGGCCACCAAGGCCGGTCAAAATTTCATCCGGCTCGGTTGGCGTCAGGAAGGAGACCACTTCGCGCGCCGTCTGCTCTTCCTCGCCCGAGATTTCCGGCTGCTGGTGGAGTCTGCGGCGCCACGCGGTGAGTTCGGCGATATCACTGTTGGTAAGATGCATGAAAGACATACCCTATTCGGCTTCGGCCGCTGCGCTGCGGTCGACCAGAAGCAAGCATGCTATCGCCCTGCATTCAAGCAGCCTATCCCTCGGTAAGCTTCAATTCGATGCGCCGGTTGCGGTCGCGCGCTTGGGACGTGTCGCTCTCGTCGAGCGGCTGGAATTCACCGAAGCCCGCCGCCACGAGACGCTCGGCCGGGACACCCGCCTCGACGAGAAATTTGACGACGGAAATCGCGCGCGCAGCCGACAACTCCCAATTGTCCCGGAAGCGCCCGGTTCCCGACAGGGGTATGTTGTCGGTGTGCCCGTCGACGCGTAGAACCCAATCGATCTCCGGCGGGATTTCGCGCTGCAGATCGAGAATCGCTGCGGCAAGCTTGCCCATCTCCTCCTGCCCCGCTGGATTGATCACGTCCGAGCCCAGCGGAAACAGCACTTCCGATTGGAAGACGAACCGGTCACCAACGATGCGGATATTTTCACGATCGGACAATATCTCGCGCAGCCGCCCGAAAAAATCCGAGCGGTAGCGGTTGAGTTCCTGCACGCGCTGGGCAAGCGCCACGTTCAAACGTCGCCCGAGATCGGCGATCTTGGCGCTCGCTTCCTGATCGCGCGCCTCGGAGACATCGAGGGCCGCTTCCAACGCGCTGATCTGGCTGCGCAGGGCGGCGATCTGCTGGTTCAGGAGCTCGACCTGCGATAGCGCGCGCTGCGACACCTGACGTTCTTCGTCCAGCGCCCCCGTCAGCGAGCCGATCTCAGCCTCGGCCGCTGCACCCGCGCCCGAACCGGCGTCGAGCAATTGTTGCAAGCGCGAGCGCTCGCCTTCGGCCTGCGCCAGCGAGGCCTGCAGCGTCGATAGCGCATCTTCCATGTCCTGGCTGGCCGACTGCTCCAGCGCCAGCAACTGCGTCAGTTCGTTGATCTGGGCGTTGAGCCGGATCAGCGCCTCATCGCGGCCGCTGATCTCTTGCGAAAGCAGGAACTGCGCCAACACAAAAACCGACAGCAGGAACATGATGGCGAGGAGCAGCGTCGAAAGGGCGTCGACGAAGCCCGGCCAGTAATCGACATTGCGCTGGCTGCGCCTGCCTCGCGCAAGAGCCATCCTAGCTGTGATCCCGCTTCTCGAGCGCGCCCGCGATGCGTTCGAGCGTGGCGCGCAGTTCCCGCTGCTCGTTCGCCTGACCTTCGACCCAGTCGCGCATCATCTGCTGTTCGGAACGCATGTTCTTGACCAGACCGGAAATGCCATCGGCGAGATTGGCCATGGCCGCGGCGACGCGCGGGCTCGATCCGCCGCCCTGCTCCTGCATGGCGCGCAAGCGATCGGATATCGCCTTGATCTCGTCGGCCGAACTCGCTCTGGCCGGGTCAGCGATGGTCACATCTGAACCCAGATCCGTTACGGACGTCAGCCAGTTCTCGAGCTCCGTATAAAACCGGTTCTGCGCGCGCCCGGCCTGAAGGTCCAGAAAGCCCAGTATGAGGGAGCCGGAAAGGCCGAAGAGTGACGATGAAAATGCCGTCCCCATGCCTTCAAGCGGCGCGGCGAGCCCAACTTTCAGTGAATCGAGCACGTCAGTCGTGTCGCCCGAGCCTGGATCAAGCGTCTGGATCGTGTTGCCGATCGAACTAATCGTGCCGAGCAGACCCCAGAACGTCCCGAGCAAACCGAGAAAGACGAGCAGGCTGATAAGGTAGCGCGAGATGTCGCGGCTTTCGTCGAGGCGCGTGGCGATGGAGTCGAGGATCGAGCGAAGCGCGTTCGTCGACAGCGCCGTGCTCTGCGATCGTCCCAACAGCGTCTTCATCGGTGCCAGCAGGACTGGATCCGACTTGGCGGAGCCCGCGCGGAAGGAATTAACCCATTTTACTTCGCGAAAAAGCCGGATGACCTGCCCGAAAACCAACAGAATGCCGATGAGAAGCACGCCAAAAATCAGACCGTTCAGGCCCGGATTGGTCTGAAAGGCGGACGAAACCTGACGATAAAGTATAGCGGCGACGAACCCTACAATCGCCAAAAAGATGATCATCGAAAAAAGAAAGACCTGGGGGCTGGACAGCCCACGCGGATCGTACTCCACGTCGACGGTCAGACGATCAACGCCCATGTTTCTGAGTAAGGCCATACGTGCCCCGGATTCGTGACAATTTCACTTGCGCGCGACTGTAAACGCAATCGTGGCAAGATTGAAGGAACAGCAGGGTGCTAATTGACGGCCAGCACCTGCGGCCATCAAACCGGTTTCGCAAGTGCCTTCAACAGCGCCTTGTGGATCCGTTCATTGCCGGCAACAACTGAATCGCCTGACAGGATGTCCTGGCCGCCATTGCGGTCGGACGCGAAGCCACCCGCTTCACGGACGAGAAGCATGCCCGCCGCCATGTCCCAGGAAGCCAGCCAGTCTTCCCAGTAGCCATCCATCCGTCCGGCGGCGACATAAGCCAGGTCCAGCGCCGCCGAACCCAAGCGGCGGATACCGGCGACCTCGCCCATGACGTTGCGCAGATCGACCAGCGCCTTGCCATGATGACCACGCCCCAGATGCGGAATGCCAGTTCCAACCACGGCGTCGGAAAGTTTCGAGCGCGCGGCGACACGCAAACGACGGTCGTTCATGAATGCGCCGCCGCCGCGCTCCGCCGTATAAAGCTCGTCCATCGCCGGATTGTAGACGACGCCGGCAACGACCTGACCCTGGCGCTCGAGCGCGATCGAGATCGAAAAGATCGGTATACCGTGCAGGAAGTTTGTCGTGCCGTCGAGCGGATCGACAATCCAGCAATGCTGGCCATCGTCGCCTTCGATCACGCCGCGTTCTTCCATTAGAAATGAATAGCCGGGCCGCGCGCGCGACAATTCCGCGTGAATGATCTCTTCGGCCTTGCGGTCCGCCTGGCTCACATAGTCGCTGGGGCCCTTGAGAGAGACCTGCAGGTTCTGCACCTCGCCGAAGTCGCGCGAAAGCGACCGGCCGGCCTTTGTTGCAGCCTGGACCATGACGTTGAGAAGTGCGGAACGTGCCATTTCGGTTATGTCTCGTTATCGGATCGATCGAAGCAACGGCATTCGGCGGATCGGCCGCCGGCAACACGAAGAAAAAATAGCTGCCCGACTGCCGATCGCCCAATCAATCGGACCGGCGAAGATAGGTGATCTCGCTCGTATCGACCACGATCTTTTCGCCGGCTGAAATGAACGGCGGCACCATGACGCGCACGCCGTTTTCCAGCACTGCCGGCTTGTAGGAGGATGTAGCTGTCTGGCCCTTCACGACCGGATCGGCCTCGGCGATAGTGAGCGTCACCTGGTCGGGTAGTGACACGCCGATCGGGCGCTCCTCGTGCAACTCGACCGTGACGGTCATGCCGTCCTGCAAAAAGGCCGCGCGCTCGCCGACAAAGTCCTTGTCGAGTTCGAGTTGCTCGTAGCTCTCGGTATCCATGAAGACGAGCGCCTCGCCCTGCTCGTAGAGGAACGTGAAGTCCTTCTGTTCGAGCCGCACCTTCTCGACCGTCTCCGCCGCGCGGAAGCGCTCATTCAACTTGGTGCCGTTGATGAGGTTCTTCAGTTCAACCTGGTTGTAGGCGCCTCCCTTACCGGGCTTCACCGCATTGGTCTTGACCGCGACCCACAGGCCACCATCGTGCTCGATGACATTGCCGGGACGGATTTCATTGCCGTTGATCTTCGCCATGGACGTCTTTCGTGATTGTTCTTGGGTAGCGGCTGCAACAGCCAGAATCGGCGTTTCCAAGATCATAGATCGGTAAATCAAGCAAGGGCGGCGCGTCTTCGTGCTATTCGAGTTCGGTCATCTGCTTCATGGCCATCTCGATTTGTGCGTTGCTGAGGCCAGCCAGATGGTCTTCCATCACCGGATCAATGAGTCCGTCGCGCCGGGCGAGCAGATACCAGGCGGCCGCCGCCACCGAATCGCCTTCGACGCCCATGCCGGCCCAATAGAGTTTGGCCAACCGGTTGCGCGCCGCGACATTGCCGCTGACTGCGGCAAGCCGGATCCAGCTAAAGCCTGCTTCCATGTCCCGCCGACCGCCAATGCCTTCAACAAGCCAGGATCCAAGTTCCACTTGGGCGGTGTCGTAATTTTGCTGCGCCGACCGTAGGAGCCAATGGCGCGCCGCTTCAAAGTCGGGTTCGGCTCCTTGGGCCTTGAACATGCCAAGCGCGTATTGCGCGTCGGCAAGACCCGCCTCCGCCGCGACTTTGAAATGCAAAATGGCTTCCGCTTCCTCGGCCTCGCTGCCGGCACGCGCCAGCATCAACTGTCCGAGATTGAACCGGGCCATCGGGTTGCCGGCTTCGGCCGCCGCAGTCATCAACTCAAGGCCGCGCTCCGGGTCGCGCGGCAAGATATCGCCGTCGAGGAGCAGAAGCGCCGTCTGGAACTGCGCCTCGGGCACGCCTTGCTCGGCTGCAGCCTCGTACCATTTGGCCGCCAGCGCGCCGTCACGGGGGACGCCGAGACCGCGTGCATAAATCTCAGCCGCCAGCGTCTGCGCCGCCTTGTCACCTGCCTCCGCGCGCGGCAGTGCCAGCCTCAGGGCGGTGATGTAAAGGCCACGCTGAAAGGCTCCGTAAGCTTCATCCGCGCCACGCTCCCCGAAGCGGCTCGGCGCAACCTCGGAGGCCTGTGGCGCGGTCACCGACCCGCCATCTTGGGCGTGCGCCAGCGGCGCCGCAACCAGGCCGGCCGCAAGGATGATGCTGACAAGGCGCCTGCTTGGCATCAAAGACGCGGAGCCTCCTCGTCCAGAAGCGCGTTCAGTGCCTTGACCCGCTCCGACGGTTCGTCCGAGCCGAACACCGCCTGCTCGACCGCCACGAATTCGGCACCCGTTTTGGCCACGGCCGATACGCTGTCGTCCGATGCCCCCGCCATGACGATGCAGGGAATCGCGATCATTTCGGCCCACCATTCGCCGAGCGCCAGGTTGCGCGGATGCGCGTCAGCCTTGCCGTCATAGCCAAAGCGGCCGAAAAACATGTAGTCGGGCCGGGCTTCGCCCAATTCAAGTGCCTCGTCTCGGGTCTTCACGCCGCCGGTCCCGATCATGATCTTGGCGCCGTGACGCTCGACCAGATCCGCGAGATCCGCTTTCGGCCCCTCGAAATGCAGCCCGTCTGCCTTGGCGCGCATCGCGATGCGGGCGTCGCCCTCGACAATGACGGCCACACCTCTAACCTGCGCCGCGGGCGTCACGCGGTCGACAAAGGCCTGATAGGCTTGCTCCTGACGTTCGCCGCGCGGCAGTATGATCGACGCCACGTCGCCGCCGGCGAGCGCCGATTCGATCGCTGCTGCCTCGCCCGAGGCTGGCGCGATCAGAACGAGGCGACAGCGATTGGGAATCACGGCGTCGGTCATTGCACTCTCATTTCAAGTTTGGGGTCGTTTGGCGGTCGATCTTGTTGCGAATACGGCATAAGCACATGCAACACCGCTTGACCAGAAGCCTGCGAGCCAGGACCTCAGGAAACCGCCTCTTGCTTACTGATCCTTGGTTCTACGCTGCCGCCTTGCCCGCCGTTGTCCTTGTCGGCCTGTCGAAAGGCGGGCTGGGCGGCGCATCGGCCTTAGTCGGCGTTCCCCTGATGGCGCTGGTCATCCCTCCGGTTCAGGCGGCGGCCATCCTGCTTCCCATCCTGATCCTGATGGATCTCGTATCCTTGTGGCTGTGGCGCGGCAACCGGGATTGGACCACGTTGCGCTACATGCTGCCTGGCGCCCTTCTCGGCATTGCGATCGGCTGGCTGCTCGCTTCGATCGTCACCGAATCGATGGTCAGGCTCGTCGTCGGCATTGTCGCGCTGGTCTTTGCCGTTCGCTGGTTCGCCACGCGGATGACCGGCGACGAACATCGCACCGGCCACAGTGTCACGCGCGGCAGCTTTTGGGGCATGGTCAGCGGCTTCACGAGTTTCGTCGCCCACGCCGGCGGCCCGCCTTTCCAGGTATATGCGCTGGCGCTTGGCCAGGAGCCGCGCCTTTATGTCGGCACCAGCGTCATCTTTTTCGCCGTTGTCAACGCCGTAAAGCTGGTGCCTTATTTCGCGCTCGGCCAGTTCGATGCTCAAAATCTCACGGTCTCACTCGCACTGATGCCCGCAGCGCCCATTGCCACCTTCGCGGGCGCGTGGATCGTGCGCCGCATGAACGCAGCGACCTTTTATCCCTTCATGTATGGCATGGTCTTCATCGTCGCGCTGAAACTGATTTATGATGGCGCGGGCGGGCTTCTTGACGGATAGGCCATCGGCAGGCTCTTCTCCCGACCCGATTTGAGAAGGAAATTTTTTGGCATGAACCCTTACGAGCAGGACCTCGGCAAGACGCCGGCAAATCATCAGCCGTTGACGCCGCTCACCTTTCTGGAGCGCGCCGCCAAGGTCTTTCCCGAACATATCGCCATCATCCATGGGGCAAGCCGCACCAGCTACAAATCATTCTGGGAGCGTTCGCTGCGGCTGGCATCAGCGCTGCACGGGCGGGGAATCGGCAAGGGCGATACGGTCAGCGTGATGCTGTCGAACACGCCGCCGATGCTGGAAGCCCACTATGGCGTTCCGATGCTGAAGGCGGTGCTTCATTCGCTCAATACACGTCTCGATGCGCCAGCCATCGCCTTCCAACTCGACCATGCCGAGTCGAAGGTGCTGATCGTTGATCGCGAGCATGCCAAAGTCGTGGCCGACGCGCTCGAACTCGCGACGGTCAAGCCGCTCGTCATCGACTATGACGATCCAGAATATCCCGACGACGCACCTTACCCGAAAGGCGATGCGATCGGAACTATCGACTACGAGGAGTTTCTCGCCAGCGGCGACACGAATTTTGCCTGGTCGATGCCCGACGACGAATGGGACGCGATCACACTCAACTACACCTCCGGCACGACCGGGAATCCGAAGGGCGTCGTTTACAGCCACCGTGGCGCGGCCCTGATGTGCTACGCGAACACCGTTCACGCGGGGATGGACCGGCACTGCGTCTATCTGTGGACGCTGCCGATGTTCCACGCCAATGGCTGGTGCTTCCCCTGGACGCTCGCCATCCAGATCGGCACCCATGTGTGCCTGCGTTGGGTGCGCGCCAAAGCGATGTTCGACGCTATTGCCGATCATGGCGTCACGCATCTGTGTGGCGCGCCGATCGTGATGGCGACGCTTCTCAATGCCGAAGATCAGGACAAGCGCGACTTTTCCCAGACCGTCACCTTCAACACGGCCGCGGCGCCACCGCCGGAAGCCGTGCTCTCCGGCATGGCCGACGCCGGCTTCGCCGTCACGCATCTTTATGGCCTGACCGAAACCTATGGTCCCGCAACCGTCAATGAGTGGAAAAGCGAATGGGACAATCTCGACAGGAGCGCGCGTGCCACCCGGAAGGCACGGCAAGGCGTTCGTTATGCCGCGCTCGAAGGGCTGACCGTCATGGACCCCGAGACGATGGAAGAGACACCGCGGGACGGCGAGACCCTGGGCGAGGTGATGTTCCGCGGCAACATCGTCATGAAGGGCTACCTGAAGAACCCAAAGGCTACCGACGAAGCCTTTGCCGGCGGCTGGTTCCACTCGGGCGATCTCGGGGTCATGCATCCGGACGGCTATATCCAACTCAAGGACCGTTCCAAGGACATCATCATCTCAGGCGGTGAGAACATTTCCTCGATCGAGGTCGAGGACGCGCTTTACAAGCACCCGTCGGTCGCCTCCTGCGGCGTCGTCGGGCGCACCGACGAAAAATGGGGCGAGACGCCGGTTGCCTATGTCGAGTTCAGGCCCGGCCGAACCGCGACGGAAGAGGAAATCATCGAGCACTGCCGCGCGCTGATCGCGCGCTACAAGTGCCCGCGCACGGTGATCTTCGGAGAGGTGCCGAAAACATCGACGGGAAAGATCCAGAAGTTCCGCTTACGGGAGATGGCCAAAGCACTTTGATTCGTCGCCGGATTAGAGGGATCCATTCAATTTTTCGAAAATTTTAGAGTTTGTTAAGCTTTATGGGCGTTAACTCTCCCTATCCAGTGATCTGGATTCTTACCGAGTGGTTGGACCACTCCGTTTGACGCCTCCCTGTTAAACTCCTGAGAGCCGCTTCCCGTGGCTCTTTTTTTTG
>CAZEEC010000082.1:0-9327 GCA_964511105.1 uncultured Mesorhizobium sp. | reverse complement strand
CCACTTTTCGGTCCGATGCTCATTCCTCCCGGAACGCCCGGACCAGCGCGTCGTGCAGCGGGTCGATCAGATATTGCAGCGCGGTGCGCTCGCCGGTCGGCACGATGATGTCGCCCGACATGCCCGGCACGAGCTTGCCCTTCAACTGCTCGGGGATGTCGTCCTCGGCGATCACCACGCGGGTGAGGAAATAGGGCATGCGGGTGTCCTCGTCGACCAAGCGGTCGGGCGAGATCTCGCGGATTTCGCCGAAGACGACCGGCACGTCCTGCGCGCCGAAGGCGGCGAAGCGCACTTCCGTCGCCATGCCGGTATAGATGCGGTCGATGTCGAGCGGCGAGACCTGGGCGTTGATGATCATGCCCTCGTCCTGCGGCACGATCTCCAACAGCGTGTCGCCGGCGCGGATGACCTGGCCGACGGTGAAGATCTTCAGATTGATGACCTGGCCGGAGCGCGGCGCAGTGATCGCGGTGCGGCGCAGGACGTCGCTCGACACGGTCAGCCGCTCGCGCAATTCGTTGATCGCGCGGCGCACCTCGGTGATCTGCTCCGACGCCTGCTCCTGGCGCTCCTGGCGCAATTGCTCGATCTGCAGTTCGGCCTCGCCAATGGTGGATTCGGCGCCGGCGATCTCGGCCAACGTGCGGCCGATGACGCCTTCGAGGCGCACCCGCTCGCGCTCGAGGCCGAGCAGGCGGGCGGAGGAGACGAGGCCCTTTTCGTAGAGCTGGCGCACGCCCTCCAACTCCTGGTTGATATAGCCGATCTGGTCGCGCACCGAAGTCAGCTCCTGCTGGAGGCCGTCGATGCGGGTGTTGGACTGCTGGATGCGCGCCTGCAAGATGCCGACCTGGCCGGCGATCGAGGTGCGGCGCTCGCGAAACTGCGACTGCTGGTCCTCGATCGCCTGGGCGATGAAGGGGACGTCCTTCTCGGCCAGGATGTCGTCGGCGAAGACGATCTCGGGCCGGTCGTCGCGCTCGGCGACGAGGCGGGCCTCGAGCACGCGCGCCGCCGTCAATTGCTGCTGCTCGACGGTGGCGCTGGCCTGCGCGCGCGTCGTGTCGAGGCGAAAGAGCACGTCGCCCTCCTCGACGCGGTCGCCATGGGCGACCAGGATCTCGGCGATGATGCCGCCTTCCAGATGCTGCACCGAGCGGCGGTTGTTCTCGACCGCGACGACGCCGGGCGCGACGACGGCGCTGTCGAGCGGCGCGATCGCCGCCCAGCCGCCGGCGACGCCGAAGGTCATGAAGACGACCGCGGCGCCGAACAGGACCGGGCCCATATAGTTGGACGACGCGGTCGGAATCTTCACCTTGTCTGCCATGTCAGGCTCCCGTTGCCGTCAATTGTGCCTGGGCGGGCGCTTGCGGATTTTGCAGCGGCACGACGCGCGGGCTCGCCAGCCGCGCCATCACCTCGGCGCGCGGGCCGAAGAGCTGGACCTGGCCGTCGGCCATCACCAGCACCTTGTCGGCGGCCTGGATGATGTTGGCCTTGTGGGTGATCAGGACGATCGTGCGGCCGGCCTCGCGCAGCCGCTTGACGGCTTCGAGGAGCGCCGCCTCGCCGGCCGAATCGAGGTTCGAATTGGGCTCGTCGAGGACGATCAGCGCCGGCAGGCCGTAGACCGCGCGGGCGAGCCCGACGCGCTGGCGCTGTCCGCCCGACAGCGCCTGGCCGCCATCGCCGATCTGGGTGTTGTAGCCGTCCGGCAGCTTCTGGATCAATTCGTGGACGCCGGCGAGCCTGGCCGCGCCGATCACCTTTTCATGGTCGATCTCGTCGGCAAAGCGGCTGATGTTCTCGGCGACCGTGCCGCCGAACAGTTCCACATCCTGCGGCAGGTAGCCGATATGCTGGCCGAGCTCCTCGGAATTCCAGTGCGGCAGTTCGGTGCCGTCGAAGCGCACCGCCCCGTGGGCATAGGGCCACACGCCGACCATGATGCGCGCCAGCGTCGATTTGCCGGCACCCGAGGGGCCGAGCACGCCGACGACTTCGCCGGGCTCGATCTGGAAGGTGACGTTGCGCAAGGTCGGCTTTTGCGCGCCGACCGGGCCGGCGATCAGCTGGTCGACCGCGATGCGGCCCTCGGGCGCGGGCAGCGACATGCGCTCGCGCTCGGCCGGCACGTTCTTCAACAGGTCGTTCAGGCGGCTATAGGATTCGCGCGCCGCGATCAGCCCGCGCCAATTGCCGACCGACTGCTCGACGGGGGCGAGCGCGCGGCCCATCATGATCGAAGCGGCGATCATCGAGCCGGCGGACAGGTTCTGCTGGACGACGAGATAGGCGCCGACGCCGAGAATGGCGATCTGCAGGCCCATGCGCACGAATTTGGTCAGCGCCATCACCGCGCCGGAGCGGTCGCTCGCCTGCGCCTGCCAGCCCAGGACCTCCTGGTGCTGCTTGTTCCAGCGCTTGCGCAGCGCGCCGAGCATGCCCATGGCGCGGGTGACCTCCGCATTGCGCAGCGTCGTCGAGGCGTAATTGTTGGCGCCGATCATGGCGCGCGAGCCTTCCTGGAGCTGGTGGCGCGTCAGCCGGTCGTTCAAAAGCGCGAACAGGAAGAGCACGATCGCGCCCGCGGTCGCGACGAAGCCGTACCAGGGATGAAGCAGAAAGCAGCCCAAAATGAAGATCGGCGCCCAGGGCGCATCGCACAGCGCGATCAGCCCATTGCCGGTAAAATATTCGCGCACCCGGTCGAGGTCGCGCAGGCCCTGTCCCGCACCGCCGCCGGGCGTGGTGAGGCTCGCGCGCTGCACGGTGTCGAAGACCTGGTCGCTCGCCTGCTTGTCGAACAGGATGCCGGCCCGGACCAAAGTACGCGAGCGCGCGGCTTCGAGAAGCGCGTAGGAGATCAAAAGCGCGCCGGCGACCACCGTCAGCATCAACAGCGTCGTCATGTTGCGGCTCATGATGACGCGGTCATAAACCTGCATCATGTACATCGGCGCAACCAGCGCCAGGATGTTGATGAACAGGCCCAGGAAAATCGCGAAGCCGAAAGCGGGCCTCGCAATGCGCATGGCTTTGTCCAGCGCCGTCGGCGTCTGCTGCGCAGTCTTTGAAGCCATGGATGCCCCTTTATCGGTCTGTTCCCAGCGAACACTCACGCTGGCGGCACGATTGGCGGTTATAGGTCAAGAATGGGCGTCGCACAATCAAGCCTCATCCCGCACAGGCCGGCGCGGCTACCCTAAAGCGCCATCAATTGGGCCAATTTGTGCCAGCCGCCTCAGTTTTGTGTCGATTTCGCCGTTCAGGCGCGCCTTGCACTCGCCCGATTCGCCAAGATCGACGGCGAGCTTGCGCTCGGCGGTTGGTCCCGGCTCGATCTGCCGCGCGCGTTCGGCCGCGCTCGGCGGTCGATCGAGGATCATCTCGTAAAGACGCGCGGCCCGTTCAGGCACCGTGTTGGCCTCTCCCATTCGCTCGACATAATGTGGCGCGGCGAGCCAATCCTGGATCGTCTCCGCCAGAGCCGGCTTATACGCCATGCCGTCGCCCTCGGTCCGTACCTGGCGCAGGATCGCAACCCAGTAGGTGAGCCCGTCGCCGTTTTCGCCGAGAGCGTCCACCCCATCTGGGTAGCCGCCGAACATTCCGACATAGAGCCTGACGATCGAACGCACTTCCGTCGCCTGCAGCAAAAGCGCATCGGAAAGGTCGTCGTGCGACCGGTCGCGGCCGTTTGGACCCGTCCACAGGCGCAGTTCGTCGGCGCTGGGTGTTCGGCGCAGGATGGCCCGGTACTGGTATGCTATCTGGGCTTCGGTCAATGGCATGAAGAAAAGCTCGGTCGTCCGTGACAATCTGGCGAGCACATAGCGACCACGATTCGTCTTGGCAAATTCTGACGATCTGCTTTTTGCCGCCAAGCGCCCGCCATGTTGTGATCAAGGCGCGGATCGGATAGCACCCGCGCATGCAATAAGAGACGGAATTTCAGCATGGCCAGCAAATTCGGAACGAGCGGCCTGCGCGGTCTGGTACCGGATCTGCTTTCAGGCGACGGCGCCCGCCATGTGGGGGCCTTTTGCGTCTGGCTGCGCGAGAGCGGGCAGATCGCCCAAGACGGCCAGGTGGCGATCGCGTGGGACTTGCGGTCGAGCAGCCCGGTTCTGGCCGACATCTGCCGGCGGACCGTGGAAAGCCAAGGGCTCGATCCCCTTCTTCTCGGCGAAGTGTCGACGCCGGCGCTGGCGCTCTTTTCCATCACCAGGCGCATTCCGGCCTTGATGGTGACCGGCTCGCACATTCCCGCCGACCGCAACGGGATCAAATTCTACAGGCCCGATGGCGAGATCAGCAAGGCCGATGAGGCTGAGATCGTGGGCCGGATCGCGTCTGTTCTTGACGACATTCCCGCGGCGCACAGCGAGGCGGCCTTCGACGCCGGTTTGCAGGCCGAGGCCCGGGTCGCCTATCTGGAGCGCTACCGGACCCTGTTCGAGACCCCGCCTTTGCGGGGCCTGCGCATCGGCATCTACGAACATAGCTCGGTCTCGCGCGATCATCTCCATAGTCTCTTCGCCGAACTGGGCGCCGAAACCGTGTCGCTCGGCCGCTCGACGGTTTTTGTCCCGGTCGACACCGAGGCCGTCAGCGCCCAGACGCAGCAAAACCTTTCCCAATGGGCGCAGGCGGAACCCTGCTTCGCCTTCGTGTCGACCGACGGCGACGGCGATCGTCCGCTTCTGGCCGACGAAACCGGCAAGACGGTGCGCGGCGACGTCCTCGGCCTCCTGGCCGCACGCTTCCTCGCGGCCAATACGATCGTCACGCCGGTCACGTCTTCCTCGGGCATCGAGAAGGCAGGTTCCTGGGTCGTCCACCGCACGCGGGTCGGCTCGCCCTTCGTGATCGACGAGATGCAAAGGCATGCTCCCGGCGGCGTCGTCGGCTTCGAGGCCAATGGCGGCGTCCTCATCGACGGGCCTTTCTTCGTGGATGGCCGGCCGCTGGCGCCGTTGCCGACGCGCGACAGCTTCCTGCCGCTTCTGGCAAGCTGCATTCTCGCCGCCCGCGCGGGACAGAGGATCTCGCAGTATGTGCGCGATCTCGGTCTGCCGGCGACCGTGAGCAACCGGATCGAAGATTTCGCCGAGGAGAAGAGCAAAGTGTTGCTTGAGGCCGTCGAGCGGGACGAAGCGGCGCGCGTCGATCTGCTCGACGGTTTCGCGCCCATGCTTTCGCTCGACCCCACAGACGGATTGAAGATGCGGCTCGCCGACGAGAGCACCGTTCATCTGCGCGCCTCCGGCAACGCGCCGGAACTGCGCTGCTATGTCGAGGCGGCCGCTGAGGAGCAGGCGCGGCAGATGCTGACTGTTTGTCTTGAGCGGCTGGCGCGGCATCGGTAGCCAGCCATCAAGAGACGGGGCGACTTAGCCAGTCAGGACGACGCCTTGGAGGCGGTTCTTGATGCTGTCGAAGATGCCGCGAAGCTGTGTCGAACTCGGAGCGTTGAAATAATGGTGCTCCTCAGTCGTCGCGCAGTTGGCGAGAAGCCGGCTGGTGGCGTTGTCATCTTCCTCAAGGAGGATGGTGTAAACCTCGATCCCAGTAGCCTTGGCGTTGGTGCATGCTTGCTCTGTTTTCTCATCGAACAGAGTCTTCACTTGGTCGGTTGTTCGTGTTTCCTGGCTAAAGAATCGTCTGTCCTTAAGAAAGCCGATAGAGGAATACATCGAATTCCAAGCATAGGATGTGCCGACGAGCATTGGCTCGTTCTTGCCGTCGGTGAGCACGATCATCACCTTGTGAACCTCATCGTCGTCTGGCTGACTACCATCCGCGAAAGGCTTTTTGTGAGACAAGGTGCGCCAGCCCCACATGACACCCTCGAGGATGTTGGTGCTGCCTTCAGCCTCGAGTTCGTTGATTTTGGCCCGAACGTCATCGAAGTTGTCGGTTAGACGCTGGAGAGGCTTGCTGGTGCAGAGCAAGCCTGGGCCTATTGGCTGACCGCTGAAGGAACTGCGTCTAATCGATGTACTGTTCCTAAACGTTGCGGGATCGAGGTCTGTGGCGTCGGGAACGCCATATTTTTCCAAACGCTTCCTAGCTGATGTGGCGCCGTCGGTGAGATAATCATTAGCATATCGAAAAAGCCATCGATCCGGCTCGTCGTTGTAGAACGTCGGAACGAACAAACTGTGAAGTTTGGCGCGGTCACTCGGATAGCTGGGATCAAGAAGCTGGCTGGGAACGCTGAGGTCAGGCTCGATGTCCTCCACATCGTAATTGTTTCCGCCATACGGAACGCGTGTCTCGACACAGCCGGGCCAAGTTCGATTCATGTTCTTGTAAAGATTGAAGCGGCTGAGGCCGAAGGGAAGTTCGCGTTGATGGTCTTCAAGGGGAACGCGGCCATAAAGGTCAAGCCACGGGGCACCGTCTTTCAACGTGCCATTTGAACGAACTTCTGGCGCATAGTCGGGACCAACATTGACAAATGCGGAGAACGGTACGACTGAGAAACGCAGACCATTATCGTCAGGCTCGCCCTTTTTTGCCCCGCCGGTCATGCCGTCCACAAGTTCGATTGCAGCAGTTTTCATATCGGCAAGCTTTTTGCCTCGCATCGAGCCCGTAGTGTCCAGAACCAGCGCGATCTCGTAGCGGGCGCTGTTGAAGGAGGATCGGGCCTCGACCTGCATGTCAAAGCCGTCTGACTTCAGGAAGGCTCCGAAATAAGGCTGGTAGCTGGTGCCAATCCGGACCGTCCATTCCGTGCCGTCGACGGTGACCTGCTCCAGCCGGAAATCGCTGCCAGCCAGATATCGCTGGGCGATCGCTTTCGCATCCGCCTCGGTCTGGTGACGACCCTCGGCCGTCACGGCGAGCACGGCGATGTCGGCCGCGTTCTGCATCTGGTTCTTGATGCGAAGCGCGTTCGAATAGTCCACCGCCAACCCGGCGGCGGCGAGCAGGACGGGCAAGGTGATCGCCGTCATGATCGCGAACTGGCCGGCGCGGTCGCCACGAAAACGCCGTGCGCGGTTGCGAAACCGGATCGCAAGTTCAGGAATGGATGCCATGAGTCAGTTTCCCGTTTGGCACCCGAATTAACCGTAAGAAGTAAAAAAAACGGCGTTGGAAAAGGCTAAAATTGTTCGCGACCGCGCTATTCTTCCCGCTCCCGCCATGGAGGTATCGATGAAAGCCATTCTCGCGCTCTGCGCCGCCGCCGGCGTTCTGGTGACGCCCGCCGCGCTCGCCGCCCCGTTCGAGCATACCAACCCGGTCGAGATCGACGGCCAGATGCAGTTCCGCTTCACCGACGAGGACCGGCAGCCTTATGAGGTCGGCTATCGGCTCGACGGCAACACGCTCCACTTTCCGCGCGGCGGCAAGCACACGCTGCCGCAAGTCACGGAAGCCGAGGCCGAGCGCATTTTGCGCGAGACCTACGGGCTCGTCGGCGAGCGCGACGAACTGGTGCGCACCAAGGGGCTCGATTAGAATTTTCGAGGGTTCGCCTTGCCCGGCCGATGCTGTAAGACAGCCCTTTTTGAAGCATGCGAGGTCCGATGCCCAATTATGTTCCCGTCAGCCGCGAGCGCCATGCAGACCAGAGCTGGACCAAGTTCTCCTCCTACGCCTTTGCGGCGCAGACAGCCGTGGCGCCGCTCGTCGCCGCCGAACTGCCCAAGGCGATGATGGCGATGCCGCTCGGCTTCATCCGCGTCGACGGCGCCGTGATGCCAGCGGCGATCCTGTCGCTCGAGCCAAACCGCAACCTTTATGTCTCGGTGCAGGGCCAGTGGATGGGCGCTTACGTGCCGTCCGCCTTCCGCTCCTACCCGTTCCGCCTCTTGAGCGCGCAGAACAGCCAGATGGTGCTGTGCGTGGACGAAGACAGCGGTCTTGTGGGCGAAGGACCGCAGGGCGAGGCGATCTTCGGCGCCGACGGCGAATTGAGCGGTGAGGCCAAGCAGGTGGTCGATTTCCTCACCCAAGTCGAAGGCAACCGCCAGGCCACGGCGCGCGCGGCCGCGGCGCTCGACGCCAAGGGGGTGATCAAGCCCTGGGAACTGAAGGTCAAGACGGACCAGGGCGAGCGACCGGTCGAGGGGCTCTTCAAGGTCGACGAAGCTTCGCTCAACGCGCTGCCGCTCGACGATTTCGGCGAATTGCGCAGCGCCGGCGCGCTGGTGCTCGCCTATTGCCAGATGCTGTCGATGCAAAACGTGGCGGTGCTCGGCAAGCTCGCACAGGCGCACCAGCAGCAGATGCAGCAAAAGCCGAAAGTGCCGGCCCTCGACAGCGTGCTGGCGCCGGCCAATGACGGCGACCTCGACATCGACTGGTCGCAGTTTTCAGCGGCGCCCTATCCCGAGCGCAAGTGAGACCGATCCGGGTCCTGCACGTCTACCGGACGTTCGATCCGGCGCTGCCGGGCGGCGTCCAGGAAGCGATCGCCCAAATCGCGCGCGCGACGAGCGAACTCGGTGTCGAGAACTCGGTCTTTTGCCTTTCGCCCGAGCCGCGGCCGGAGCGGATGGTGGTGGGTTCGGCCGATGTCCGGCGCGCGCGGTCCTGGGCGGCGCCCGCCTCGTGCAATCTCGGCAGCGCGCGCGCCTGGCGGCTCTTTTCCGAGATGGCGAAGGCGAACGACGTCATCCACTACCACTTTCCGTGGCCGTTCGCCGACCTTCTGCACCTGACGGTGCGGCCGGAAGCTCCGGCGCTGATGACCTATCACTCCGACATCGTGCGCCAGAGCGTGCTCGAAAAGCCATACCGGCCGCTGATGTGGGCGATGCTGGACAGGATGAAGGCGGTGATCGCGACCTCGCCTCCCTATGTGGACACAAGCCCGGTTCTGTCCGATCGGCGGCTTGCCGGCCGCGTGCGCGTCATTCCGCTCGGCCTCGAGGACCTGCGCGAAGCCGAAAGATCGGCCGCGCCGGCCGAGCCCCCCTACATCCTGTTCGTCGGCGCCCTGCGCTATTACAAGGGGCTCGATTTCCTGCTTCAAGCGGCGTCCGCCGTCGAGGCGCGGATCGTCATCGCGGGCGAGGGGCCGGAAGGGGCGCGGTTGCGGCGGCGGGCGGGCGAGCTTCGGCTTTCCAATGTCGAGTTCCTCGGCCAGGTGAGCGAGCCACGCAAGCGCGCGCTCCTGGCGGGCTGCCGCGCCTTGGTGCTGCCGTCGCATCTGCGCTCCGAAGCCTTCGGCGTCGTGCTCGCCGAAGCGGCGCGTCAGGGCCGCCCGATGGTGACCTGCGATGTCGGCTCGGGCACGTCATATGTCAATCTGGATCGCGAAACGGGGCTGGTGGTGCCGCCGCAAGACCCGGTAGCGCT
>CAZEEC010000081.1:0-9347 GCA_964511105.1 uncultured Mesorhizobium sp. | reverse complement strand
GAGCGCCTGAGCGAACGTCAATCCGGACTGTCGGCGGCGATCGATGCCGATATGGGCCGCTTCTCGGATGCCTTCGACCGCCAGTTCGATGCACTGACCGCGCGCCAGTCAGAACTGTCATCTACCCTTGATACCGAACTGGACCGCGTCTCCGGGCTGTTCGACCGTCAGTATGAAGCTGTCGCCAACCGACAGAGCGCACTCAGCGATCGGATCAACACAGACGTCTCGCGCATCGACGCAGCGTTTGACCGCCAGATCGAGCGCCTGAGCGAACGTCAATCCGGACTGTCGGCGGCGATCGATGCCGATATGGAACGGTTTTCGGGCGCGTTCGACCGCCAATTCGACGCGCTGACCGCGCGCCAGAGCGAGCTTGGGATGCGCATCGACGGCGACATAGCACGCATCGACGAGGCGTTCGTGCGCCAAGTCGAAGCCCTGTCCAACCGCCAGTCCGAAATGGAGAATGCCGTCCACCGCGGCGCCGAGCGGTTCGGCGATCTGTTCGGGCAATTGGCACTGCAGTTCGGCGACCGTCAATCCGAACTGTCGAGCGCGATCGCCGCCGATGCGCAGCAGGTCGAGGCCATGTTCGCGCACCATCTGGGCACGCTCGCAGCCCGCCAGGAAGAACTTGCGACGGCGATTTCGTCCGATATGGGGCGCATCGACGACAGATTTGCGCGCCAGATCGAGCTCTTCTCTGAAAAGCAGGATCAACTGGCGTCGGCCATCAATATCGATATGGACAAGGTCGAAGAGGCCTTCGCACGTCATATCGAAGCGCTCGGCGAGCGCCGCTCGCTGATCACCGATGCCGTCACCAGCGATATCGGCCGTATAGAAGATGCTTTCGGGCGCCAGACGGGCGTTATCGAAGAACGCACCCAGACCATGGAGCGTGCGCTCAAGATCGGCATCGACAATGTCCGCACCGCGCTTGAAAGCAGCGCCGTCGTCGTAGCCGGCTCGTTGCGCGACAAGGTCCTCGAAGCGACCGCCACCATGGGCGAGCAGGCCGGCCAAGCCTTTGGCGATGTCGACCAACTCATCGCCGATCGGGTTCAGCAGACGGCGGCCGCCCTCGGCGCAAGAGCCGAAG
The DNA here is from genome assembly GCA_964511105.1 of uncultured Mesorhizobium sp. Lineage (GTDB taxonomy): Bacteria > Pseudomonadota > Alphaproteobacteria > Rhizobiales > Rhizobiaceae > Aliihoeflea. The sequence goes on along the minus strand of CAZEEC010000081.1, from coordinate 8,242 downwards.
AGGTAACCGCGCGCTTCGAGGAAGCCGACGGAACCTTGGCTGCGCGTTTCGAAGAACGAACGCAAAGCCTCTTCTCGCGCGCTTCCGAAATGGTCGAGCGGTTCGCGCAAGCCGATGAGTCGCTTGCCGCACGTGCCGAAGAACGGGCTGCGGCATTGGGCGCCAAAGCGGGCGAAGTGGTCTCGACCTTCGAAACGGCAGGCGACAGCCTGTCGGCACGGATCGACGAGGCTGCATCGGTGCTGGCAAATCGCGCCGGCGATTTCGTGCAGATCATCGAGGAAACCGATCGCAATCTGGCCGGCAAGGCAGACGAGATCCGCGTCAGCCTACTGTCGCGCGCCGACGAGGTGGTGTCCCGTTTCGACGAGGCTGGCCACGCGCTGGTCCTGCGCACGGAAGATGCGGCGCAGGCACTTTCGGGCCGCGCCGAACAGGTGGTCCGCCATTTTGACGAGGCCGGCAATGCACTTGCAGGCCGCACGGAGGAGGTCTTCGGTCGCTTCGATGACGCGGGCAAGGCCCTTATCGCGCGCACCGATGATGCCGTTCAAACGCTCTCAACCCGCGCCGGCGAGCTCGGTTCGGTTCTCGATGGCTCCAACGAGCGACTTCAGGAGCGGACCAGCGAACTGGCGCGGACCTTCGACACCGCCGAGCAGCGCATTACAGCGCGTACGCACCAGACCTCGGCAGAACTCGAAGCCCGCGCAGCGGCGATTGCGGCAACCCTCGGCGCAGCCGACGAGAAACTTGTCGAGCGCACCAACCTGCTGGCAGCCCGGATTGAAACTCAGGTTGCCGCCGCCGAAGAGCGTCTGTCGGATGGCGCCGCCAATGTCAGCGACCGTCTTCAGGAGCAAGTCGCCCGCGTCGAGAAAGAACTCGTCGAGCGCGCCAATGCGATCGCGGAGACTTTCGCGGCCATGAACCGCCACATCGACGAGAGCACCGAAGGCGCATCCGACAGGCTCGACGAACGGACGCGCCAGCTCAACGCGATGCTGGCCGCCCGCTCATCCGAGATCGCCCGGATCCTAGACGAGACGGCTCGCCCGCTTGTCGACCGCTTCACCGAAAGCGGTGCTGAACTGCAGCGCAATCTAGAAGAGATCACGCATGCTGCAGCCGAACGTCTTCATTCCGGCAATTCCGCCCTCGTTTCGGCACTCGAAGCAACGACGACGCAAAGCGTATCCGCGGTAGAGCGCGTCCAAGGCGATCTTGCGCGTGGCGTCGACGGGCTGATCGGACGGCTGTCGACGTCCAATGCCCGGCTCGGCGAGCTGGTCGAGGCGGCGGCCGCCAATCTGGGCGGCGTTGACGAAAAGCTCCTCGACACGACGACGCAGTTCGCCGGGACGACCGAAAAGGCCGCCCAATCTTTCGCCTCGTCGGCCCGCATCATCGAAGCCCAGGCCGGCAAGCTTTCGCAAGCCTCGGCCTCGACCCTGCAGGAAGTGGCAAGCATCGCCAGCCGCTTCGAAGATCATGGCAAGGTGCTTTCCAACGCGCGCGATCTATTGGCCTCGGCCCAAACGACGCTGGCGACCACGCTCGACGAACGCCAGACCGCGCTCGAGGCACTGGCATCCGGCCTGGTCAAGAAATCGGAAGACATCGAACGCGTTATGCGCTCCTTCGAGGGCGTGGTCGGGAAGGTCCTGGAAAGTGCCGAAGGGCGCACCAAGACGTCGACTGAGCAAATCCGTTCGGCAATCACCGAAGTCGTGGAGAGCGCCACCAAGCGCTTTGCCGATGCCACCGATGAGATTCGCAAGACCGCCGGCTCTATTCGTTCGGAACTCGACCAGACCAGGGCGGAACTCAAAAAGGGCGTGATGCAACTGCCCGAAGAGACCAAGGAATCGACGAGCGCGATGCGCAAGGCAGTCTCCGAGCAGATCAAAGCTTTGAAGGAACTGTCCGATATCGTTGCGAAATCGGGCCGGACATTCGACGTTGCGCCACCGCGTGGCGAACGCCTTGCGCCCCCCGCTCCACGGCCCGCAGCGCCGCAGCCGGTCGCGCCTGCGTTGCGGGGCGCGTTGGCCGAAGCGCCCACGCAACCCGCAACGGGAAGCTGGGTCGGAGCCCTCCTGCGCGGCGCCTCGAAGGACGAAGCCGCGCCAAACCCGTCGCAGCCGCAGCGCTCGCCGCTGCAAATGGTGGAGTCTCTCAACTCGCTTTCGGTCGACATCGCCCGCGCCATCGATCATGAAGCATCGGTCGAGCTTTGGGACCGCTACCGAAAGGGCGAGCGCAATATCTTCACGCGCAGGCTCTATACGCTCAAGGGCCAGCAGACATTCGACGACATCCGCCGGAAATATCAGACCGATGGCGAGTTCCGCAGCGCCGTCGACCGCTACTGCCAGGACTTCGAGAAACTGCTCGCCGACGTCGCCAAGAACGACCGCGACAACATGATGTCGCAGACATATCTGACATCGGATACAGGCAAGGTCTACACGATGCTGGCGCATGCGAGCGGCCGGCTGAAATAGACGCCGGGACACACGACCAGGCCGCGGCCGCGAAAGCAGCCGCGGCCTTTTTCATTGACATGTCTTGCGCTATCAACGACCCGACCGCCAAACAGGACAGTTTCATGAAGCCCTCCCGCGACATTTCCCGACTTCTGGAGATCATGGTCCGGCTGCGTGATCCGCAGACCGGCTGCCCGTGGGACGTCGAACAGGATTTTGCATCAATCGCGCCTTACACGATCGAGGAAGCCTACGAGGTGGCGGACGCAATCGAGCGGGGCGATCTGGCGGATCTGCGGGAGGAACTCGGGGACCTTCTGCTGCAGGTGGTGTTTCATTCCCGCATCGCCGAGGAAGGCGGAGCCTTTTCGTTCGGCGACGTGGTCGAGGCTATCACGACGAAGATGATCCGCCGCCATCCGCATGTCTTCGGGCCGACCGAGTTGCGCCGTGCCAACCTGGCCAAGGGCATGTGGGACGCGATCAAGGCCGAGGAGCGAGCGGAGAAGAAGATCGCTCGTGACGCACAAGGTGCCGGGGACGCACGGCCAGGCTATCTGGACGACGTGCCCGTCGGTCACGCAGCCTTGACGCGGGCCTTAAAATTGCAGGAGCGTGCGGCCCGGGTTGGCTTCGACTGGAAGGAGCCCGGGCCGATCCTCGACAAGATCTCAGAAGAGGTGGATGAGTTGCGCGCCGCCCTCGGGACTGGCGAAACAGCGGCGATCAAGGACGAGTTCGGCGACGTGCTCTTTGCCCTCGTCAATCTCGGCCGACATCTGGGCATCGACGCGGAGACGGCTTTGCGCGGTACCAATGACAAGTTCCGCCAGCGATTCCATTATGTCGAACAGGAGATCAGCACCAAAGGCCAAAGCCTGGAAACGGCAACGCTTGAGGAAATGGAAATGCATTGGCAGGCAGCCAAGCGGGCCTGAGTGGGCTCAACGCGTCTCGTTCAATGCCCGCTTGGCGATTTCGTCCATGATCGCTTGCGGCGCTCGCACTGTCAGCGCCACCGCGCCATCATCCCGATCCTCGCGCGCGATCACCGCCGCGTTGCGATAAACCCAATCGATTTCGGTGCCGAGTTGCGGGCCGAAAACGAAGCGCGATTCATCGAGGGTGCCTGCAATTCGCGCTTCCACGACATCAAGCAAATGATCGATGCCCTCGCCCGTGACCGCCGAAATCAGGAGTGGGCCTTCATCCGGTTTGTCGGCGGGCAGATTGTTGCGTGCCTGCCCGTCAAGCAGATCGATCTTGTTCCAGACTTCAACCACATGGCGGCTGTCGCCGGCCTCGACGCCCAGATCAGCCAGGATCCTGACGACGTCGGCTGCCTGCGCGGCGGTGTCCGGATCGGAGATATCGCGCACATGGAGAACCAGATCGGCCTCGACCACCTCCTCGAGCGTCGCCCGAAAGGCGGCGACGAGGTGGGTCGGCAGGTCGGAAATGAACCCGACCGTGTCCGACAGGATGACCACGGTGCCGTGCGGCAGGCGCACGCGCCGCAAGGTCGGATCGAGGGTGGCGAAGAGCATGTCCTCGGCCAGCACCTCTGAGCCCGTTAGGCGATTGAAAAGCGTCGACTTGCCGGCATTGGTGTAACCAACGATCGCGACGATCGGATAAGGCACCTTGCGCCGCTTGGCCCGGTGCAGGTCGCGAGTGCGCCGCACGGTCTCCAACTCGCGCTTGAGCTTGGTGATCTTTTCCTGCAGCAGCCGCCGATCGGCTTCGATCTGGGTTTCGCCAGGCCCGCCCAGGAAGCCCGCACCGCCGCGCTGGCGCTCCAAGTGGGTCCAACTGCGCACGAGCCGTCCACGCTGGTAGTTAAGATGCGCAAGATCAACCTGCAGCACGCCTTCCCTGGTGCGCGCCCGACGACCGAAAATCTCCAAGATGATGCCGGTGCGATCGAGAACCTTCGCGTTCCAGGCTTTTTCGAGATTGCGCTGCTGGACCGGTGTGAGCGGATGATCGACGATGACGAGATCAGCTTCGCTCGAGGCGACCGCCGCGCCGATGTCCTCGACTTTCCCGCTGCCGATCAGCGTCGCCGGCCGAGCATCGGCGACGGTGACGATCTCGCGGCCGGCGATGTCGAGATCGATGGCGAGCGCAAGGCCGACCGCTTCCTCGAGACGCGCGTCGGGTCCGCGCTGCATCGACGGCCCTCCATCGTCGTTGCCGCGCTGCGTTTTCGCCAGGACCGGCACGATGACGATGGCGCGCGTCGGCGCCGCGCGCGTCTCGTCATCCGCCCCGGCTCCGCCGCGGCGTGTGCGTCGTCCATTTGTGTCGGATGCGCTCAATCAGCCGTCCCGGCCATTTTCTTCACTGTCGAACATCTGGACCGGCTGGCTCGGCATGATCGTCGAGATGGCATGCTTGTAGACAAGTTGCGAATGCCCGTCACGGCGCAGCAGAACACAGAAATTGTCGAAGGAGGTGACGACTCCCGTCAGCTTGACGCCGTTGATGAGAAAGATCGTAAGAGGATTCTTGCTCTTGCGTACCGAGTTGAGGAACAAGTCCTGAAGGTTTTGCGTGCGTTCCGCCATAGTTTTTTCTTTCGCCAATCTGCTGAGGCTTACTGTTCTTTATGGCTGCACCGATCGTCATCCAGGCCTATCCTCTGGATGCACACGTACCAAAGTCCCCCGAACGCCGGACCCGCATGCGGAAGCGGCAATTTCCAGACCGATCACGCAGAACAGAACATCCCAGTCCTACACCAAGTGGTTATCAGCCGCCACATTTCTCCGCAATGTCAAAAAATGCCTTGCGCAGCGAAAGCGCCGTCGGGCCAGGCTCGCCGTTTCCGATCTTCTGCCCGTCGATTTGCACAACCGGCATGACGATCGTCGTCGCGGCGGTGATGAAGACTTCAGGCGCGGCCTTCGCCTCCTCGACCGTAAAAACCCGTTCCTGCACTTCCAAGCCGAGTTTTTGGGCAACCCGGATCACCGTTCCGCGCGTGATTCCCTTCAAAATCCCGGTTTCGGCCTGGCGCGTCAGCAGTCTGCCATCGGTCGACACGATCCATGCATTGGTGGCGGCCCCCTCCTTGACGGTGCCATCCGGATCCACGAACCACGCCTCATGCGCGTCCGCCTCCCTGGCTTTCTGGCGCGCAAGGACGTTCGGCAGAAGACCGATCGTCTTGATGTCGACCCGCGCCCAGCGATCTTCCGGTACGGTAATGACGTTGACGCCGGCTTCTGCGCGCTTGGCAGCAGCCAACGGGCTAGTTTTCCTTGCGACGACGACAAGTGCCGGCGGGATCGCGGGGGTCGGGAAGAAATGATCCCTCGGGGCGACGCCGCGCGTCACCTGGATATAGACCAGACCGTTTTGGACACCATTGCGGCTCACAACTTCACGCATCACCACCTGCAGGGCCGGACGCGACATCGGCGGCCTGATCCGCAATTCGCGCAGTGATCTGTCCAATCGGTCGAGATGCGGCGTCATGTCGATGATGTAGCCGCGCGCCACCTCGCAGACTTCGTAGACGCCGTCGGCGAACTGATAGCCGCGATCCTCAACATGGACCATGGCCCGATGATGTGGAACATAGCGGCCATTGACATAGGCGATCTTGGGCATGTCACTTCCTAGAAAAATTCGAGACTCACTCGAAAGAGATGCTCGACCTGTCTGACCGTGCCGGCGGTCGCCAGCAAGACGACACGATCCTTCGGCTTGATACGCATCGACCCGTTGGGGACCATGACCCGGCCGTCCCGGTAGATGGCGCCCAGGCGCAGCCCGTCAGGAAGATCCAAGTCGCGCAGATCAGCACCGAGCAATGGCGATGTCTCAAGCGCCTCGGCTTCGATGATTTCGGCCGCGCCATGCTGGATCGAATGGACCGCGCGAATGCGCCCCCGGCGCACATGCTGAAGAACGCGTGAGATCGTGGCGGTGCGCGGATTCACGTGCTGGTCGATACCAAGAATCCTAGTGAAATCATGGTAGCTCGGGTTGTTGATGAGCACGAGGTTGGATTTGCAGCCAAGTTGTTTGGCGAGGATAGACGACAGGATATTGACCTGATCGTCATTGGTAACGGCCACCATCAGGTCGGCTTCGACGATATCGGCCTCGCGCAGCAATCTCTGGTCAAGCGCGCTGCCATGCAAGACAACGGTGCGGCGCAACTGGTCGGCGATCGCCACGGCACGATCGCGAGAGGCCTCGATGATCTTGACCTTGGTGCGGCCTTGCCGCTGCTCGATGGCGCGGGCGACATAAAGGCCGATACTACCGCCACCGCCGAGGACGATGCGGGTTGCTTCCTGCTCTTCATGGCCAAAAAGGCCAAGCGTCCGGCGCACCTGATCCGCGGTAGTCACCACATAGGCAAGGTCGCCGGCGAGCAACTGGTCGGCCGAATGTGGGATGAAGAGACTTTTATTGCGCGAGATGCCGACAACGGTCGATTGAAGGTCAGGAAAGAGCTCCGTCAATTGCGATAGCGGCGTGTTGATGACTGGACACTCGTCCATGCACTCGATCGCGACCATCACGATCTTGCCGTCGGCAAAACGAACGATGTCGGTGGCGCCGGGCAGCGCGATGCGCCGTAGCACCATGTCCCCGACCTCGAGCTCGGGTGAAATGATGACGTCGATCGGGAGATGATCGCGCGAGAACAGGTCCATGTAATGAGGCTGAAGGTAAGATTGCGAGCGGATGCGGGCGATCTTCGTCGGCACACCGAACAGCGAATGCGCGACCTGACAAGCGATCATGTTGACTTCGTCGAACAAGGTGACCGCGATGATCATATCGGCATCTTCGGCGCCGGCAGCCGCCAGGGTGTCGGGATGCGAGCCATGGCCGACGAAGCCGCGCACGTCCAGATTGTCGCGCACGACCTGGACGAGTTCGGCCGACATGTCGATCACGGAGACGTCGTTGCGTTCGGCGGACAGCCGTTCGGCGATGCCGTAGCCCACCTGCCCCGCACCGCAGATGATCACGCGCACGCCGTGCTGCCCCCTCTACTCATGAGCAACCACCTGGCCATGGCGACGCGCATCAGACACCGAGCGATTTCAGTTTTCGGTGCAGGGCGGACCGTTCCATGCCGATGAACTCGGCCGTGCGCGAGATATTGCCGCCAAAACGGTTGATCTGGGCGAGGAGATACTCCTTTTCGAACATCTCACGCGCTTCCCGCAAGGGCAGCGCCATGATGTGCTGGTCCGATTGCGTCGGCGTGCGCGGCATGACGTCACCGATCTCGGACGGCAGCAGGTCAGCCGTGATCGGGTTGTCGTCGTCGCCGTCGCGCGACAGGATCATCAGCCGCTCGATATTGTTTTTCAACTGGCGCAGATTGCCGGGCCAGTTATGCGCCTGCAGCACCGCCATCGCATCATTGCCGATGCGGCGCATGCGAATGCCCGCATGCTGAGCCGTCTGGCGCATGAAGTGATCGATCAGGAACGGGATGTCCTCGCGCCGCTCGGCAAGCGGCGGAACCATGACGGGAACGACGGCCAAGCGGTGGTAAAGGTCCTGGCGAAAGCGGCCCTGCGCGATCAGGTCCTCGAGGTTGTAAGCGGTGGAGGAGATGATGCGAACATCGACCTTCACCCGTTTGACGCCGCCAACCCGCTCGAACTGCTGGTCAACGAGGACCCGCAGGATCTTGGCCTGGGTCTCGCGCGGCATATCGGCCACTTCGTCCAGATAGAGGATGCCGCCATGCGCCTGCTCGAGCGCTCCGACCT
>CAZEEC010000080.1:0-9391 GCA_964511105.1 uncultured Mesorhizobium sp. | reverse complement strand
CGCTGATTACCGCCACTCTGTTTTCGCGCAGGCCGGCGAGATCGTGGACATGATCAAAGCGCAGCGCATTGGCGAGGACCATGTGGTGGCCGAGATCGGCGAAGTGCTCAACGGCACCGCCCCGGGGCGCACCGACGATCAGGAAATCACCCTCTACCGGTCGCTTGGGATCGCCGCCCAAGACCTTGCCTGCGCCTATCATTGCTGGGAACAGGCCAGGCTGACTGGGCGGGGCGTAGAAGCTCGATTGTGAGCCAACAGGAAATCGGTGTATTCCACCATTGGATCGGGGCCAAGATCTTCGCTCGCGTGGCAAGCTACCGCTAATATGTATCGCGCCGTCTAGCTTCTGATGAGCGAAGCGCGTTGAAAGAAGCCTCCGGGGCCACCCTTCGTCACACCGTCATGTAGTATGCGATCTGCACGTCTGGCCTGTTGCCGTCGTAAGGAGAAGGACATCCCTCGGCATGCTCTTCTCGTTCACCAGCATGCGATTATATCAACCGGTGCAGAGCGCCTGGTTTACGGTTTCCGTCCAAACCCGGATGCCGTCAGGCAATATCTCATCGTTGAAATCGAAGTATGGCGAGTGGAGCCCAGGATTTTCTCCTTCTTTAGCCGCACCTAGCCAAAGGTAAGCCCCCGGTTTGGCTTCCAACATGAACGCGAAATCCTCGGACGCCATGCTGGGATCCGCATCTACCACCGTCAATCCTGCTCTAGTTGCGGCTTTCCTGATGAATGCGGCACTCAGGCCGTCATTGATTGTCGCGGGGTAGCGCCGTTGATAGCGCAACTCGGCTTTGCAGCCGAGGCCTCGGGCGACCCCTGTTGCGATTTCGCCCATGCGGTGCTCGATCAGGTCGCCGACGTCGCTCTCAAACCATCGGGTGGTGCCGCCCAGAACTACCTTCTCCGGAATGACGTTGAACGCGTCTCCCCCGTGGATTTTGGTCACCGATACCACCGCAGCACGCAGTGGAGAGACGTTGCGAGCTGAAATCGATTGAAGTGCCGAGACGACTTGCCCAGCCGCCAGAACCGGATCGGCGCCTTCATTCGGCATCGCGCCGTGTGCGCCACGCCCGACAACATCAATTTCGAACGTGGCAAAGGCCGCCATCATCGCACCATCACGTGCAACAGCTTGTCCTGGCGGAAGAGCAGGCCAATTGTGCAGGCCGTAGACAACCTGAGGCTCGATATCCCGGAACAGCCCATCCTCTATCATAGCGCGTGCACCGCCCTCCACCTCTTCCGCAGGTTGGAAGATGACGTGCAAGATGCCATTGAGATTTTCGCGCAGGCTGGCAATACGGGCTGCGGCCAGCAGCATCGAAACATGGCCGTCATGTCCGCAGGCATGCATAATGCCAGGGATTTTGGACGCGTGGGGGACGCCCGTCTGTTCCGCGATCGGTAACGCGTCCATATCGGCTCGCAAAGCGATTGAACGCGAGGCGGTACCCCGCGCCAGGGTGCCCACTACGCCGGTACGTCCGTGTCCACGCAGTACCGAATAACCGAATTCCGCCAGTTTGCGCGCCACAAAATCACCGGTGCGCTGTTCCTGAAAAGCGAGCTCCGGGTGCCTATGAAGATCAAGCCGCCATTTCCTCGCTTCTTCAACGAAGTCGCCTGAAAGTGAAACGTCCATTGGTTGCTCTCGGCTGATAAGGTTTATGGATGCAGGCCACCATCAGTGGATCAGGTAAAAAAAACTGAATGAGACGATCACCAACACCTTGACAGCTACCACAATCCTGCATCTGATTATCTAACCGTTTGGTTAGTTAGGGGAACATACAATGGGCATCAAGCGCACTTCATACATTGCTGCTGCGGCAGCTCTAACAATGTCATTTTCCGCTTCCGCGCAAGAGTGGGAGCCAAGTGAACCGGTATCCGTCATCGTGCCTTGGGCGGCAGGCGGGTCAACCGACACAGTCACTCGCATCGTGGCGGGCGAACTCTCCGCTGCGATCGGCCAAAGCTTCGTGATTCTGAACCAGCCCGGCGCGTCCGGCTCTGTCGGCACCCGTGCCGTTTGGGACGCACCGCATGACGGCATGACAATGGCCGCCGGCGCTGCCGCCGATCTTGGTGCCTATCCGGTTTTCGGGACTTTGGATGCCAAGCTCGAAGACTGGAGGATGTATCTGCACGTCGCCAATCCGGGACTCATCTCGGTGCCCGTTGACAGCGAATGGCAGGATTTCGGGCAACTCCTGGAGGCGCTCAAGACGTCGGACGAGCCTATCACCGTGTCGTCTGGCGGCATTTCGTCTGCCACTGCGATCAATATGCAGACGTTGGAGAAGGCGGCCGACATCAACTATCGAGCGATCGTTTATGAAGGCGGAAACCCCGCAGTCATTTCCACCGTTTCCGGTGAAACCCAGTTCACGGCACAGACCGCAACCGAGCAGGTTGACATGATCCGCGCGGGCCGCCTGCGTCCACTGGCGGTGGTCGCAGACCAGCCCTTGGAACTTGAGGGTTTTGGGACCGTTCCGCCCGTCACCGAGTGGCTGCCTGAGGTGAAGAGCGCGCCGAACTATTTCGGCATCTTCGTCCCGGCTGATGCCCCGCAGGAAGTGCTCGACACCATGGACAAGGTCTGGGCCGAGCACATCGTCGACAACGAGGTGCTGAAGAAGCATGCCGCCGAACGCGGAGCGCTGTTCAACCCGACCTACGGCGAGGAGGCTGTCACGGCAGCTATGCCCTACCTCTCCATCAATGCCTGGCAGCAGTTCGAAAGCGGAGCCGCTCCGAACGACCCCAGCCAGTTCGACATTCCAAAGCCGGAATGATCTGACGATGTGAGGAGGCCTCCGGGGTACCAGCTCCGGAGGCCTTTGTGTGGGCGGTGAGCAACTTAGGTATCCCTGCCAATGGATGGTCTTTTCCACTTTTTTTACGCAGTGGCGGCAATCGGTTTTTCGGCCGATATCTTCGTGGTTGTTTGGGCGACCCTGCTGGGCATCGTCATCGGCATGATACCGGGTTTGACGGCCACGCTTGGCGTCGCGCTCGTCACTACCCTCACCTTCACCATGGAGCCCAACACGGCGATCCTGGTGCTGGTCTGCGTCTATATCGGCGCGATCTATGGCGGAGGCCGCACGGCCATCCTGCTCAACATTCCCGGCACACCGGCCAACGCGGCATCGGTGCTCGATGGCTTCCCGCTCGCCAAGCAGGGTCGCGCCGGGGAAGCTATGGCTGTCGCCACCACCGGTTCGTTCCTGGGTTCGATCGTCGGCATGCTGGGTCTTGCGATCATCGCCCCCTGGCTTGCCGAATTCGCGCTCGACTTCACCTCGTTCGAGTTCTTCTGGCTCGCCGTATTCGGTGTCGTATTGTGCGGTCAGCTCACCGCGATGGATGACCCGCTAAAGGGTTGGATCGCAGGTTTCTTTGGCTTGATGGTCGCCATGGTGGGACAGGAAAGCCTGCACGCCTACGCTCGCTTCTCCTACGGAATACCAGACCTTGAAGGCGGCTTCGGTCTGTTGCCGGTGCTTGTGGGCGCCTTCGGTTGTGCGGAAGTCTTCGCCGTAATGCGTCAGGAAGCAACGCAGCTCGTCGCATCCAAGGTCGGCAACGTTTTAAGCGCCGCTGTGTCCTCCGTTAGGTACGCCCGCACCTGGCTTCGCTCCGGCGTGATCGGCACCTTCATGGGCGTCGTGCCGGGCGTCGGCGAAGACATGGGGGCGTGGGTTTCTTATGCCGCTGCCAAACGCGCCTCTAAGACTTCAGAGGAGTTCGGGCGGGGGTCGACAGAAGGTCTTCTCGCCGCCGAAACCGGCAACAACGCTGCCGTTCCTGGAGCGCTTATTCCCGTGCTGACGCTGGCCATTCCAGGCTCAGCGCCAGCGGCGGTGCTGCTGGCGGCGATGATCATTCACGGTCTTCGGCCCGGCCCGCTCATCATGATCACACAGGCCGACTTCTTCTATTCCGTGGTCGCTATGGTGTTCTGGGCAAGTTGCGCGATGCTGGTACTCGGCCTCCTGCTGACACGCCCGCTGCTTTACGTGCTGAAAGTACGTCGCGAGTGGCTGATGGGCGCGATCTTCGTCTTATGCGTCGTCGGCTCCTTCGCCATCGCTGGCCGCATCTTCGACGTGTGGGTGATGATCGGCTTCGGCCTCGTCGGCTTCCTGATGCGCGAAATGGCCTTCCCCGTTGCTCCGATGATCCTGGGCGTCGTGCTTGGTCCCATTCTCGACAACAATCTGCGGCGCAGCCTTTCGATCAGCCAAGGCGACCCTCTCGACTTCGTGTCACGGCCGATCAGCGCAATTATTGCCGGTTTGGTGCTGATAATCGTTTTGCTGTCGCTCCCACCGGTGCAGCGTGTCCTTCGCACGGCCATTTCCCGCTTCTCGTCTCCGGTGAAAAGCAATGCCAAGGGTTGAATGCGTCCTCATCTGCGGCTTCGGCGCATTCGGAGAGCAGCATGCTCGTGCATGGCGGCTGCTTGACCCGGCTATCGCATTGATGGTCGCTGATCCATCAGAAGCAGCGCTCGCGCGAGCTCGCCAATTCGGAATCGCGGCCGACAGACTTGCCGCCGATCCTGCCGCGCTCATCATGCGCGCCGATATCGTGGATGTTGTCGCGCCCCCTGCCTTCCACCTGCCGCTGGCGCTAACGGCGATCGAAGGCGGCAAACCCGTGATGATCGAAAAGCCAGCCGTGAGAAGCATTGCGGAAGCCGTGACGCTAATCGACGCGGTAGGCCATCTCCCGGTCCAGATCGGAATGGTGCTCCGCGCCCACCCGTTGACGGCTGAAGCGGCCCGGATGCTGGCAGAAGATGCGATCGGTGAGTTGCTCGCCATCGAAGGCGATTTCTCCGGCTGGAAGCGTATGCGCGCCGACTCTTCGCTGGCAGAGAATGATGGCGTGCATTTCCTCGACCTGATGCGTCTTTTCGCTGGTGCGCCAGTCATTGACGTGGACGCGCGCTCGTGGAGCCTTCTTGATCCCCTGATCCGCGACGATGTTGTCATCGAACTGGGCTTTGCAAACGGCGTGAAGGGCAAGCTTCGGCTAGGGGTGCTTGCCGCCGGCGACACCGAAGACGCCTTTGTGCCCGGCGCGCTGACGACGAAGCGTCTGACGCTCATTGGCCGGGCCGGCAACATCGTCCTCGACTTCAACCGTAACCGGCTCATCCATTCAACGGTTAGCTATAACCGCTCGGCCGCCGGACATGACGCAAAGCCTCTCGCGATCGTCTCGCAGACCACGCTCGGGATGGCGCCGGAAGCGCTCCTCGCAAAGAGCTTTACGCTGTTCAGCGACGCAGTGCGCACAGGCGCGCCCGTGATGTGCGACGCGCCGCAAGGCGCACTGGAACTTGCCGCGACCCTCGCTGCCATCGATGCCTCTTTGGCAAGGCAGAGCAGCGACGCCCTTCGGATCGATGGAGCCAGATCATGACCCGCATCCGCCCACATGTTACCGATGCGATCGGAGGCCTCGTCGTTACCGCCATCGGCGTCGCTGGTCTGGTCGAATCGCTGCGCATGCCGCGTTTCGAGAACCGCAATGCCGATCCCTTTACCGTGCCGGGGCTAACACCGGGACTGCTGTGCGCCGTGCTGACGCTGCTGGGCGTTGCACTGATTGTCCGCGCCATGGCGAATCGCGGAGAGCCGATCTCGCTTCCAATCCTCAACTGGCCGGTGGGCAGTGCCGCACGCATGGTTTTCACGCTGCTCAGCGTGATTGCCTATGGCTTCTTTCTCTTCGGCAATGTGCCGTTCATCATCGCAACGACGCTGTTCGTCTTTGTCTTCACGGTCGGCGCCGAGCTCCTCAATCGTGACCGCAAACTCGGCTTCTTTTCCCTCCTTCTCGGCGCATTCCTGCTGGCACTTGCCGCCTCGTTCTTCATCCGCTTCATCTTCGTTGAAGTGTTCCTCGTAAGGCTTCCCGGATGACAGCGCTCCGAATCGCACTTTGCAACGAGGTTGTCGCCCAACTGCCTTTCGAGCGACAATGCGCTCTAGCAGCGGCGCTCGGCTATGACGGCCTCGAAATCGCTCCCTTCACGCTTTCCGACGACCCGGCAAGCCTGACTGCTGCAGAGCGTGCGCGCTTTCGGAAGGCGGCGGAAAGCGAAGGCATCACGATCACTGGTCTGCACTGGCTGCTCAACGTCCCCGACGGCCTGTCGCTCACCAGTGACGATCCCGATACCCATCGCCGCACCGGCGACCATATGACCGCCATGGTCGATCTTTGCGCTGACCTCGGGGGCCAGGTGGTGGTCCATGGCTCGCCGAAGCAGCGCGCCCTCAGCGACGCTGCTTCGCCCGAACAAGCCCGCGACCAGGCGCTTGCCCTTTTGCGCAAGGCCAGCGAACGCGCGGAGAGCGTCGGCGTCGTCTACTGCATTGAACCCTTATCGCCGGCGATGACCGGGTTCGTCACCAACGTGCGCGAAGCCCTCGACATCGTCGAGGAGATCGCCCTCCTCTCGTTCGCGACGATGATCGATACGCTTGCCGCATGGGGCGGTGAGAGCGAGGAGCCGGACGCGCTCATCCGCCGCTATATGTCCTCAGGCCGCATTCGCCACATCCACCTCAACGACGACAACATGCGCGGGCCAGGTCAGGGCGAACGCCGCTTCGGGCTCGTCCTGCAAGCCCTGCTCGACACCGGCTATGACGGCGTCATCGGCGTCGAGCCGTTCGATTACCACCCTGACGGTCCCGCAGCTGCCGCGCGCGCCATCGGCTATCTGCGCGGCCTCGCCGAGACATTGGAGCCCCGCCCATGACCGCCCCGAACGTGAAGCTCGGCGAAATTCGCCTCGGCATCGCCAATGCGTATGCGCGTATGCCCTTCCGCTTTGGCGTCGTCACCATGGAGGCCGCCGCCTCACTGACGCTCGAACTGGAGATGATCGTCGATGGCAAGCGCGTGATCGGCTATGCGTCAGACTTGCTCGCCTACAAATGGTTCGACAAGCGTCCCGAAAAGACGCCGGCCGACAATGTCGCCGACCTGCTCTGGGTCGTCCAGCTTGCCGCCTCCGTTGCCCGTGACCTGCCGGAGGCTACGCCTTTTGAGCTGTGGCGGCAGCTCGACGCGGCCGTGGACAGCGCTTCGGTCGAAGGCGGCTTCAACCGGCTCGGCGCGTCCTTCGGCGTGTCGATGATCGAACGCGCCATGATCGACGGCGTTGGCAGGGCACTCGGTCTCTCCTTCCGCGCTATGCTGGCCATCGACGCGCTGGGCCTGCGCCCCGCCACCGTGTTCCCCGAGCTCGACGGCATGAGCGTGAGTGAAGCCCTGCCCGCGACGCCGCTGACGAAGCTCGACCTGCGCCACACCATCGGAATGGTCGATCCGCTCACCGCATCCGACCGGTTCGAGCCAGTCGGTGATGGCCTGCCGGAAACGCTGGAAGACTACCTGCGCCGGGACGGCATCCGCTATCTCAAGATCAAGGTAGGTGGCGATCTTTCCGCCGACATCGCCCGCCTCGAAGCCATCGCCGGCCTGCTCGCCTCCAGTGGCCAGCGGATCGCCGCGACCCTCGACGGCAACGAACAGTACAACCGGTTGGAGGACTTCGCGGCCCTCATGGACGCGATCCGCTCGCGCCCCTCGCTCGACGCGCTCTATGGCGCAACGCTGTTCGTAGAGCAGCCCCTGGAGCGCTCGGTTGCGCTAGCTGGCCCCCTCGACACGAGAGCGCTTGCTGTCGTCGGCCTGCCTCTTCTCATCGATGAGGCGGATGGCTGGACGAGCGCGTTCCGTGAAGCAATCACCCTCGGCTATCACGGCGTCAGCCACAAGAACTGCAAAGGGGTCATTCGCTCTATTCTCAACGCCATGCTCGCCGTTCACCACAACCGCCTTGTCGGGAAGATGGGCAGCTACTTCCAATCGGCAGAGGATCTCACCTGCCTGCCGACCGTATCGCTTCAAGCGGACCTTGCCGTGGTCGCAACCCTCGGCATCAGCCATGTCGAGCGCAATGGCCACCATTATTTCCGCGGGCTCGACCACCTGCCACCAAATGAGGCGGAAGCCGCGCTTGCCGCACATCCGGACCTTTACGAGCGCTCGGGAGCGCGCGTGCAACTCGCCATCCATGACGGCGCAGTCTCGACCGCTTCGCTCGATCGACCGGGACTTGGCTCAACGGTCATCCCCGACCTCGATCAACGGATCGCCCCCCAGGATTGGACCTTCTCGATGCTCAACATGAAGACAGCCGTCTGACGCTCAAAGGAAATGCCCATCATGAACGCACTGCCATCGCACATCCGCAATGAGGAAGAGCTTGAGGATCTGCTGTCGCGCCCCAGCCAGAAACTCGTCGATACATTTGCCAGCCTCGACGGCGACATCACCATCCTTGGCGTCGGCGGCAAGATGGGCCCGACGCTCGCACGCATGGCCAAGCGGGCCGCGCCAAACAAGCGTGTTATCGGCGTTGCCCGCTTCTCCGAAGCTGGCCTGAAGGAAAAGTTGCAGGGATGGGACATCGAAACCATCGCGTGCGACCTTCTCGATCGCTCCGCGGTCGGAGGTTTGGAAAAGACCGCCAATGTCGTCTTTATGGCCGGCCGCAAGTTCGGCTCGGCCGGCAACCAATCGCTAACATGGGCGATGAACGCGCATGTCCCTGCCATTGTGGCAGAAGCGTTCTCCAAATCGCGCATCGCCGCCTTCTCGACCGCCTGCGTCTACCCGTTCGTGGACATCACGGGCCAGGGGGCGCGTGAGGACCTCGTTTTGAACCCGCCGGGGGAATATGCCAATTCCTGCGTCGGTCGCGAGCGCATGTTCGAGCACTTCTCCCATGCGAACGGCACCAAAGTGTCGCTCATCCGCTTATCTTACGCAATCGACATGCGCTATGGCGTACTTCACGACGTGGCGAGTGCCGTTCTGGCTGGCGAGCCGGTGCAGATCGACAGCGGCCATTGCAATGTCGTCTGGCAAGGGGACGCTAATGACATTGCCCTGCAATCGCTCGCTTATGCCGACAATCCTCCTTTCGTGCTCAACCTGTCCGGCCCGGAGCTTCTCAGTCTGCGCCGCCTCGCCGAGAAGTTTGGCGAACGCTTCGGTCGCGCACCCGTCTTTGCCGGGAAAGAGCAGGACAAGGCCTGGATCGTCGACACGAGCCTCCAGCAGCAAATGTTCGGCTATCCCTCGGTGCCACTGCCGCGCTTGATCGACTGGACCGGGAAGTGGCTGACGGAAGGGGGGCGGTCTCTAGGAAAACCGACCCATTTTGAGGTACGTGATGGCACCTACTAAGGTGTCGGGCACACGAACGCGTCCATCCGACGCTCTGATGGTGGAGGACAAGAAGCCTCGCCAGACGCGCGATGCCGTCGCGACG
>CAZEEC010000079.1:1910-9408 GCA_964511105.1 uncultured Mesorhizobium sp. | reverse complement strand
CGGCATATTCGATGCCATTGTGGATCGTCTTGACGAAATGGCCGGCGCCGCCTTCCCCCAGCCAGGCCACGCAGGCCTCGCCCCGGTAGCGGGCGGCAATGTCGTTCAGGATCGGCTCGATCCGGGAATAGGCTTCCCGCGCGCCGCCGACCATGATCGATGGCCCATGACGCGCGCCCTCGCGCCCACCCGAGACACCCATGCCGATGAAGGTCAGGCCAGAATCCTCCAGCCTGGCATAGCGGCGGATCGTGTCGCGGAAATTGGCGTTGCCAGCGTCGATGATCATGTCGCCGGCGGCCAGATGCTCGCGCAAGGCGGCGATCTGCTCGTCGACGGCCTTGCCGGCCTGGACGAGGAGGATGACGGGCCGCGGCGGCTTGATCTGCGCGACCAGCTCCGCCAGCGTCGCGCACGGCACGATGCGCTCGCGCAGGTCGCCGGCCGTCTCGAAAAAGGCGCCCGTCGTCGAGGCCGTGCGGTTGTAGACGGCAACGGCATGGCCCTTCTCGGCGATGTTGAGTGCGAGATTGGCACCCATCGTGCCAAGGCCGATCAGGCCGATATGCGCTTTGGTCATGTTCGTGCCCTAGCTATCAGAGTGACGAATGAGGTTGTCGCCGCACGGACGCAGCGTCAACAGTCGAGACTACATGCCTGCTATGCAATGACGAACATCTTCGCGCCCCGTTGGTTCACCCTTGGCGTTTGCCGCCAAACTCAGTAAGACAGCCATGAAGTGTTGAAAAAGCAGGATGCGATGTCCTTCGTCACCCAGATTCCTCCTCTCGTCACGATCATCGGCGGATCCGGTTTCGTCGGCCGCTATGTAGCCGGCGCGCTGGCCAGGCGTGGCTATCGCCTCCGCGTGGTGGCGCGCAATCCCAACACGGCCCATCATCTGCAACCGCTCGGCAATGTCGGTCAGATCCAGATCGTCAAGGGCAATCTGCGCGACCGCGCGTCGATCGACCGGGCGGTCGAGGGGGCCGACTGGGTGATCAACCTCGTCGGAATCCTGCATGAAAGCGGCGCGCAGACCTTCAATGCCGTCCACGTGGAGGGCGCGCGCATGGCGGCCGAAGCCGCACGCGACGCCGGCGCCCGTTTCATCCAGATGTCGGCGATTGGCGCCGATCCGGATTCGCCCGCAGCCTACGGCACCACCAAGGCGCGCGGCGAGGACGCGGTATTCGCCACGCTCGCGGATGCGATCGTCTTTCGCCCGTCGATCATATTCGGTGCCGAGGATCGGTTCTTCAACCGCTTCGCGGGGATGGCGCGGCTGTCGCCGGCCCTGCCCCTGATCGGCGGCGGGCATACGAAATTTCAGCCGGTCTTTGCCGGAGATGTCGGCGAAGCCTTTGCGCGGGCCATCGATGGCCAGGCGAAGAGCGGCAATATCTACGAGTTCGGCGGCCCGGCGACGCTCACCTTTCGCCAGTGTATGGAACTGATGCTGCGCGTCGTCAGTCGCAAGCGCCTGCTGATCTCGGTCCCGTGGCGCATCGCCGAACTGCAGGGCACGATCCTCGGCATCCTGCCAAAGCCGCCTTTGACGCGCGACCAGGTTCGGCTTCTCAAGGCGGACAACGTCGTTTCGCCGCAAGCGGCGGGCGATGGCCGCACGCTCGAGGGCCTCGGCATCCAGCCGCGCGCCATGGACGCGATCCTGCCCACCTATCTGTGGACCTACCGCTCGGCCGGCCAGTTCACCCGCCCGCATGGGACGTAGCGGCACGTGGCGGTGCTGAGGGAACGACATGGTTGCAGCAACTCCACAAGTGCAGCATCTGGAAGCCCCTGAAAATTTGGACGTTCCGGCATGGCCCCATGACGAGCACAGCGGTGACGGCCGCGATGAATTCGTCAACGTGGAGAACTCTTCTTCGTGAACCATCAGCACGAAGGTGCATGATCTGGCTCGGTGATTGCCGTCATGTGGCGCTGCCGGCGGAACGCTCTTTCGCCTAATAGCGGGCAAAAGGAGACTGCCTTGGATTCAATTGCCATGCCCGACCGCATCAGCCAGATCGATGGCCGCTATGCCTGGATGCGGCTTGTCATGTCGGTCGTCATCGCGACGATCGGCTCGGTCGGCATGTGGTCGGTGGTGGTGGTGATGCCGGCCATCGAAGCCGAATTCGGCACGCTGCGGGCGGCAGCTTCGCTGCCCTATACGATGACCATGGTGGGCTTTGCGATCGGCAATGTCTTCATGGGCCGGTTCGTCGACCGGGCGGGAATCCTGCTGCCGGTGGTCGGCTCGGCCCTGGCGCTCGGGCTCGGCTTTTCGGTCGCTGCCTTCGCGCCGTCGATCTGGCTGTTCGCGCTCGTCCAGACGGTGATCGGCTTCGGCGCTGCGGCGACCTTCGGTCCGCTCATCGCCGACATCTCGCACTGGTTCGTCAAGCGGCGCGGGGTTGCGGTCGCGGCGGCGGCCAGCGGCAATTATTTCGCCGGCGCAATCTGGCCGCTGGTGATGCAAGCGGTGCTGCCCGATCTCGGCTGGCGCACGACCTATCTTGCCATCGGGCTGTTCTGTGTCATCACCATGCTGCCGCTGGCCTATCTGTCCTTGCGCGCCCGCGCGCCCGATCTCGGCTCCGGCGCGCGTGCCGTCGGGCCGAAGCCGATCCTGTCGATCGACCTGTCGCCGCGGCAATTGCAGATCCTGCTGTCGCTTGGCGGCCTCGGCTGCTGCGTCGCGATGGCGATGCCGCAGGTCCATATCGTCGCCTATTGCGTCGATCTCGGCTTCGGCGTTTCGACGGGTGCCGAGATGCTCTCGCTGATGCTGGTCGGCGGGGTCGTCAGCCGGCTCGCCTCGGGCTTTCTGGCCGACCATATCGGCGGCGTGAAGACGCTGCTTCTGGGCTCGATCTTCCAGATGCTGGCGCTCGCCGCCTATATCCCGTTCGACGGGCTCGCCTCGCTTTACGCGGTATCGCTGATCTTCGGTCTGTCGCAAGGCGGCATCGTGCCCAGCTATGCGATCATCGTGCGCGAATATTTGCCGGCGCGCGAGGCCGGGCAGCGCGTCGGCCTCGTGATCATGGCGACCATCGTCGGCATGGCGCTCGGCGGCTGGCTGTCCGGGTTGATCTACGACATCACCGGTTCGTATCAGGCGGCGTTCCTCAACGGCATCGCCTGGAATATGATGAACGTTCTCATCATGGCGCTGATCCTGTGGCGGACGCGGGCGCGCGGCATGCGTATGGCTTAAGTTTCCAGGAAATCGCGCAGCAGTGCGACCTCACGATCGCTCGCAAGGGTCGGCGCGTGGCCATACTCGTCGAAGGTCACGAGACGCGGCTTCGGGCCGCGCCTCGTCATCTCGTCGGCAGTCTCGGCGGCAAGAACGTCCGATGTCTTGCCGCGCAGCAACAGCGTCGGAATGGCGAGTTTGTCCCACGACGACCAGATGTCGAGATCGCCCTTGTGGTGCGTGAACTGCGCGACGATCTGCGGGTCATAATGAACCGTCACGCGACCGTCATCGGTGCGGCGCGCGGATGTGTCGGCCATGCGGCGCCAGAATTCGGGCGTGTTGTCGCCGAACGGCGCATAGTTGCGGCGCAGCCAGGCTTCGAGTTCGGCGACCGTGTCATAGACTGGCGGGTTGCCGACATAGTCGACGATGCGCCCCGTCCCGGCCTTGGGGATGTCCGGGCCGACATCGTTGACGACGAGATGGGTGATCCGGTCCTTGAGTAGGCCCGCGGCCACCGTGACGCCGATCAACCCCCCCATCGAGGTGCCGATCCAGCGCGTTTGTCCGACGTCGTAATGGTCGAGCATCGCGCGCGCCGTCTCGGCGAAGGTGGCGTAGGAATAATCCATCGCCGGATCACGCGCCCAACTCGACAGGCCGCGGCCGAGCGTGTCGGGGCACATCACGAAATAGGTGTCGGCGAGCGCCTCGGCGGCCTCGTCGAAGTCGCGGCCGGTGCGCGCCAGGCCGTGCCACATGACCAGGCCCGGCTTCGACCGGTCGCCCCATTCAGTGACATGGAGTTCGAACCCGGCAGCCGGGACATAGGTCGAGACAGGCTTCATTTGCGGCCACCCTTGCCGAGCAGCGTGCCCGCAATGCCCGATGGAAAGAAATAGACGAGGAGGATGAAAAGGATGCCGAGCCACAACAGCCAGCGATCCGGATTGAGAAGATCGGGAAGGAGCGGCACATTGGCGGTGGCCTGCGCCCCGGCGCCCATCAGATCCTTCAGGTAGAACTGCGCGAGCGTCATGATGACGACGCCGATGATCGCACCGGCCATGGTGCCCATGCCGCCGATGACGACCATCAAGAGCACGTCGATCATGATGTCGAAGGACAGCGTCACGTCCGGCCCGGTATAACGCAGCCAGACCGCGCGCAGCACGCCGGCCAAGGCCGCCACCACCGCGGCGATGCAAAAGACGGCGGTCCGGTAGGAGACGACGCGGTAGCCGATCGCCTCGGCGCGCATCTCGTTCTCGCGGATCGCCTGCAAGACCGTGCCGAGCGGCGAGCGCACGATGCGCACCAGAAGCAGGAAGAGGATGAGCGAGGACAGGAAGACGAAATAATAAAGCGCCAGGCGGCCGGTGATCGCGACGCCAAACAGGCGCACCTGACCGCCATCGGCATCGGTGATCAGCCGGTTGGCGGGCGAGAAGAAGCGCGGTATTTCATAGGTAATGCCGTCCTCGCCGCCGGTGAAGTTCGACAACTGGCTGGCAAGCACCATCATCACGGACGCCGCCGCGAGCGTCACCATGGCAAAGAAGATCGCTTTGACCCGCAGCGACAGGAGCCCGATCAGGACGGCGAGCACGAAGGCGGCAATGACGCCGATCGAGCCGCCGAGAAAGATCGCATCCCACCCGGGGCCCATCAACTTCAGCGCGATCGCCGTGCCATAGGCGCCGAGGCCGAAGAACATGGTGTGGGCAAAGGAGACGATCCCGGTATAGCCGATCAGGAGATCATAGCTCGCGACCAGCACGATGAAGACGCAGATGCGGGCCGCGACTTCCTGGGCGCGCACGTCGGGAAACAGGAACGGCGCGAAGAGCAGGCACAGACCGACAAGGCCGGCAAAGCCGTAGACGATGATCCGGCCGGCGGTGAGACGGGCCGCCAGCGGCGCCGTGCCGGCAGGGGCGGTAAGGGTTTGCGCAGTCATTGGATCACCCCTTCACGGCCGGTCTCAAGCCCCAGGGTCGCCAGAGCAGGACGACCATCATCAGGATCATGGTCGAGGCGAGCGCGAGCTTGGGAAACAGGAAGGCGACATAGTTGGTTGTCAGTCCGACCATCAGCGCGCCCAAAAGCGAGCCCTGGATCGATCCGAGGCCGCCGATGATGACCACGATGAAGACCATGACCATCAGTTCGGAGCCGAGCGCCGGCGTGATCAGGCCCTGATAGCCGGCCCACATCGCGCCGCCCATCGCCGCCAACGCAGAACCTGCCATGAATACGCCGATGAAGAGCCTGTCGATGCGAAAGCCCATCGCCTCGACCATTTCCCGGTTCTCGACGCCGGCGCGGATCAACAGGCCGATGCGGGTGCGGTTCAGCGCCAGATAGAGACCGATATAGACGACGAGCCCGAGCAGGAAGGCGAAGATGCGGTAGATCTCGACGGCGGTATCGCCGATCAGCACCGACCCGGTCAGGATCGCGGGACGGGGCACCGGCATCGGCGTGCCGCCCCAGATGACGAGCAGGATTTCCTCGGCGACGATCAGCGCGCCGACGGTAATCAGGATCTGGCGCAGATGGTCGGCATAGACGGGCTTGATGATGATGCGTTCGAAAAACCAGCCGGCCAGCGCGCCAAAGGCGGTCGCGGCACCGATGGCGGCGACCAGCGCCATGATGTTGAAAAAGGCCGAATCGCCGCGCACCCAAAGGCCGAGCGCGGCCAAAACGGTCGCGCCGATAAAGGCGCCGAAGGA
Organism: uncultured Mesorhizobium sp.; assembly: GCA_964511105.1. Lineage (GTDB taxonomy): Bacteria > Pseudomonadota > Alphaproteobacteria > Rhizobiales > Rhizobiaceae > Aliihoeflea. The sequence continues at coordinate 3,456 of CAZEEC010000079.1, read as the reverse complement.
GACGAAGGCCGAATGGCCGAAATTCAGGACGTCCATCAGGCCAAAGATCAGCGACAGGCCAGACGCCATCAGGAAGATCATCATGCCCATGGCGAGGCCGGCAATGGTCAGCGTCAGCCAGGATGACGGCCGGCCGATCAGGACGAAGGCGACGACCGCGAGGATCAGCGGCAGGAGCATGACGCCGCCGAAGCGTTCGAAGGTCGCGGACAAGGATTTCATCACTGCGTCTCCAGCGAAAGGCTCAAGAGCCGGGATTGCAGCGCGGTGTCGGCGGCAAGAGCAGCCATTTCGCCGCGGTGGACGATGCGGCCGTCGTCGATGACGGCGACGGTGCGGCCGAGCGCTCTTGCGAACATGAAATTCTGCTCGACGAGCAAGATGGTCGTTTCCTCGCCGATCTCGCGGAACGCGTCGATCATGTTGCGGATGATCGCCGGCGCGAGGCCCTTGGTCGGCTCGTCGATCAGGATCAGGTCGCGCCGCTCGATGATCGCCCGCGAGATCGCCAGCATCTGCTTCTGCCCGCCGGACAGCGCATGGGCCTGGCGATCCCAGAACGTCTCCATCGCCGGGAATATCGCGAAGACGCGGTCGAGCCGCGTCTGGTCGAAGCGGCCATGCGTGGCTGCGAGCCGCATGTTTTCCTCGACCGTCAAGCCACCGAAGATGCCCATGTTCTCGGGCACGAAGGCGATGCCGAGGCGGGCGATGTCGGAGGTATGCATCGCGGTTATGTCGCGGCCCCGAAAGACGATCGCGCCCCTCCTCACCTTCCACAGACCCATGATGGTGCGCAATGTCGTGGTCTTGCCGGCGCCGTTGCGACCCAAGAGCACGTGGACGCCGCCTTCCGGCACGTCGAGCGAGATGCCGTGCAGGATGTGGTACTGCGCGATATCGGTATGGACATCGTCGAGCCGAAGCACCGCATTGGTCATGCCACTTCCTCCTCACCGACGCCCAGATAGATTTCGCGCACGATCGGCAGCGCCATGACCTCAGCCGGCCTGCCGTCGGCGACGAGCTCGCCGTTGTGAAGGACCACGATCCGGTCGGCGAGCGCACGCACCACGTCCATCTTGTGCTCGACCAGCAGGATGGTCTTCGACGTGTCGCGCTTGATGTCGGCGATGAGTTCCAGGATCACCGGCGCCTCGTCGACGGACATGCCCGCGGTCGGCTCGTCGAACATGAAGATATCGGGCTCCATCGCCGCCAGCATCGCCACTTCGAGCTTGCGCTGGTCGCCATGCGGCAAAGCCGAGGCCGGCAGATGGGCGACGGCGTCAAGCCGCGTCTGTTCGAGATAAAGATGCGCCTTGTCCTGCAATTCGGTCAAGGCAGACGCCTTGCGCAGGATCGACGGCCCCTGCCCGGCTTTCGCTTGAACGGCGAGGCGGACATTTTCGAGCACGGACAGTTTGGGAAAGAGGTTGGTCAACTGGAAGGCGCGGCCGATGCCGGCCTTGGCGCGGGCCGAGGCCGACAGCGAGGTGATGTCGGTCTCGCCCTTGAAGATCTTCCCCTCGGTCGGCTTCAACTG
>CAZEEC010000079.1:0-1810 GCA_964511105.1 uncultured Mesorhizobium sp. | reverse complement strand
ACGTCGTCATCGACCCTGATCTTGAAGTGGTACATCGCCTGCAGCGCCTGATGATCTTCCGGGCGGAAGGTCATTTCGCCCTTGGGCGTATCGAAGGACATGCCTTCCATGGTCGCGATCAGCGTCTCGGTGTCCCAGTTCTCGGCGGTCTCGAGCGCCGTGACGATCGCCATGGCCGACGCCATGCCGCCTGCGGTGAAGAAGTCCGGCGGCGAGTCGTAGCGTTCCATATGCTGCTCGACGAGCCAGTCATTCACCGGATTGTCGGGCGCTTCGTAATAATAGTACATCGCCCCTTCCATACCCGGCACCTGCTTGTAGGACACCAATACGGGCAGGATGTTGCCGCCACTGGAAAGCTCGATGTCAAACCGACCAGGATCGGCGGCTGCGAGCGGCCCCATCGCGTCAATGCCGGCGACGTTCATGAATATGACCTTGCGGCCAGGTTGATCACGCAGAGCGTTGAAAAGCCGTTCGATGGTCGCGGTGAAGTCCGTCGTCTGCTGCGGAATATATTCCTCGGCGACGACATTGGCTCCTGTCCCCTCCAGCGCATCCTTGAACGCAGCAATGCCGTCGCGGCCGAAGGCATAATCTTGCGCCAGCGTCGCGACATAGAGATTCTCGTCGGGCCGAAGCGCGAGCGCCTGCGCCTGCATGTCCATCGACGAGTTGCGCGAGGTCTTGAAGACGTAGCGATTGGAATCGGGCCCGGTCAGTCCGTCGGCCACCGCCGGCTCGATCAGGAGAATTCGCTCATATTCGGCCGCCACGGGAAGAAGCGCCATGGCCACGCCCGAGGACGTGTCGCCGACGGCGATCAGCGCGTCGTCGTCGCCATAGGCCTCGGCCAGGAGCGCGCGCGCCACATCAGGCTTGAACTGGGTGTCCTTTCGGATGATCTCGATCGGCCGGCCCTTGACCTCCATCGTCCCGTCGGTCGCATATTCGAGGCCCATTTCGAAACCGGTCTGGGTCTGCTTCGAATAGGCCTCGAGCGGTGATCCGGTCAGGCCGTGCAACAGGGCGATCTTGACCGGCCCATCCTGCGCGGCGGCCGGCATGATAACGGCGCAGGACATAGCCAGCGCGGCGATGATTTTCTTCATGTTCTCGTTCCTCCCGACAAGCCCGTTCTCACGGGCAAATGCGCACCGAACCGCGAAGCAGTTGATTTTTCACGGCGCAATCGCGAATGTCCTCCTGGACCGCTGGGGCGATCCTGGCCGAAACTATCACCGGAAACCGGTCCGCCCCGCAATATCGTAGAAATACGCATGACCGACGTCAGCAGCAGCCTTGCCCAACTCGCTTTCGAGCACGCGCCGGTTGGTCTCGTGGTGACGGAAAGCCGCGTCATCCGCGCCTGCAACCCGGCCTTTGCGGGCATGTTCGGGTATCCGGTGAATGAGCTTGTCGCGCAGTCCTTCGCCATCCTCTACCCGAGCGAGGAGGAATTCGTCCGCATCCGCAATGTCGGCGTCGAGCCTTTGAAGAAGGACAACCGCTATTCCGACGAGCGCATCATGGCGCGGCGCGACGGCTCGCTGTTCTGGTGCCGGGTGCGCGGCCATTCGCTGACCCGCGAGGACGACCCGCTGCGCCGGGCGGTATGGAGCTTCGCCGATCTGTCGCAGACCCGGCCGATAATCCCGCTCACGACGCGGGAGCGGCAAATCGTGATGCATCTGGGCGAAGGGCGCACGTCGAAAGAGATCGCGCGCATGCTCGACGTCTCGCCGCGCACTGTGGAGGCCTATCGTGCGCGGCTCTTGAAGAAGTGCGGCGCGGCCAATGTGGCCGAACT
>CAZEEC010000078.1:0-9605 GCA_964511105.1 uncultured Mesorhizobium sp. | reverse complement strand
CCGTCTCATCCGCTAACAGGCAGGCCCTACTTAAACTACTACAAAGAGCGGGGGCGAGGCGAGTCGGAACTTCACCTGGACCTCTTTGACAAGCACGCCTCATCGACCACGCTCCGAGCCGACACGATTCGCACGACCATCAGCACGATCTTAAGTCTAACCGAGGATCTCGTAGCGACGACTGATGAGCAGAGGGGGCAGTATCTCTTTCTCTACCAATCGACTGGTCGCAGGGCATTTGGTCAGACGAGGGTTTTGACGGCCGCCGTTATATCTCGGTGGGCGATCAAATTTGTTGGTCGTAGAGATCTTCAAGATGACAAGGGGAATCCAATGCGATTGGCAACAGGCCGGTTTCGTCCAACTGTCATTACCGATATGGTTCGGAAGGGTCATGACCTTTACGAGATCCAGACCGTAGCAATGCATCGATCGGTCATGACGACTCTTTCTTACATCTCGGAGCACAACTTGGAGGGTGACTACCATCAGCAAATGCGGTCGGCATTCAGTAGAATTCGCAAGAACGCGACTGACTTCTGCAAGTCTCCTCTGCCTACTGCCGTAACCGAGCACGCCCAACCGGGGGAGTTTGTTTTTCAAGGACCAATTGCTTCGTGCCGCAATCCCTACGATCCCCCGCCCGTAGTTAAGGCCTCTCCAGGGTACCATGAGGGTAATGCTTGTACCCACTGGAATATGTGCCTTTTCTGCGATCACGTCGTTCTCACGAAAGGAAGTTTGCCAAAGCTGATAAGCTACCGTCGGCAGATTCAAAACGCCTTGGACTCCGGACTTGACAAGATCCCCCGAAATGGTGAGTTGTACCGGCGTGCTGCGGCGATTATTGATGACGTGCTGACGCCCGACGCCGTCTTCTCGCAGGACGATATAAGAGACGCGCAAGCCCTGTCCGATTCCGCCTCCCATGAAATTGTCGATTCCTTTATCTACAGGGGTGTTTCATGAACCATGGAAGTGTGTTGACTCTCGATGCCATTGATAAGCTGGAGCGGCTTCGGACGGGTGAATTCATCTTTCCAAGGGATCTTCCGGTCTCTGGCAAATCTCGATTTGGCGATGACGTTTGGACGTGGGTCGATGATGCCAAACCTCGTCTAAATTCCATTTCCGACGCTCACCTTCGTATCGACTGGCGCGAATATGCCCAGAGGCTGTCGCTGACCTACGAGATCATCGAAGACGTAAAGCGGATGTCTCTCATCTATACGATGTACCCCAGCCTTCTTGGCAATGGGTCTGCCTCAGTCCATCCGAAAACCGTTGTCGATCGAACCAAGGGTGTCTTGCGGTTCGTCAGCTTTGTCCGAGACACACGCCAGGCGCGAATGAGAATTCAAACCCTGGCAGACCTATCCTTGGACGACATCTCGGTCGGGCTGGGAGATTGGCAAGGCCACCGTAAAGTTGTGGAGGCCGGACTCCGGTTGATCGGTAACCCTGTAGTTCAAGTCAATCTTGCGTACGGGGCGCCAACCTGGACGTCGTCGGATCTTCGAGGGCTTACTACCCGGCGCGAGGAGGGGGAAGGCACCTTGACCTTGCCAGATGGTCTCTTCAGGTTGCTTTCAGACGCTGGATGTAAGATCACAGGGGAATTCCTCCACGCAATGGGAATGGAGATCCGAGACGTCCACTGTCGAAATGCTGTAGAGGGAAGTTGGCTTCGTGAGATGCCAAGATTTCCTGAGATGTTTTCCAGCTATGTGGCGAGGCGTCGTTTGGTTGATAAGAAGGGCGCGGGATATGCGAGCAATCATACCAACCTGTTCAAAAGAGAGTTCGGTGTCCTACCACGCCTGCTCTCAGATAAGCTGCGTTCTGCCCAAGAGGGCGCCCAAGTACTGATCGCCTTATACACCGGGATGAGATTTAGTGAACTGGCATCCCTTAGAACTGACTGTCTCATCGAACGTGATGGCGTTCCAGTAATCAGATCGACCTTAGTAAAGCACGTTCCTACAAACCTGCCGACAGGGCGGGACGAGTGGGTAGCGGCTGACATAGTCGTCGACGCGGTGACGGCGCTGGAGGTGCTTTCCAAGATGGTCGGGAGCGACTATCTCTTCTGTAGCTTCGAGCGACGCACGAGCGACCGTACGGATCGACCACTTACTTCGAGCGGCTTGGCTTCACGCTGGTCAAACTTCCTGCGCACGCATGATACAGATCAACAATGGGCTGATTGGAAAATGTCGACGCATCAGTTCAGAAATGCTCTGGTGCTGCAATTGGCCCGTGCGGAGGTCGGATTGCCTTATCTCACGATGCACCTTAAGCATGTCCATCAGTGCCTGTCCCACGTCCCAAACCAAACCACAATAGAGTATGGCAATTTGAAACCGTATCTGCTTTCACAGGCAGTCGGTATACAGACGGCCAGGGTTGAGATGCTTGAGACAATCTATGGGAGAAATGCTGTCGTTGCAGGTGGTGGCGCCGCCAAGCATATCGAACGGACCGAGGATTTCTTCCGTGGAATGGGACTTTCTTCGGACCATGATCGAGATGAATATGTTCAGAGATTGGCCGCGTCTGGAGTTCCCCTGGTACCCACGGGATTCGGTCTGTGCGGCTGTACTTCAGCGTCATCTGTAGAGGACGCCGCTGACCCACCACCGTGTTTTGGCGACTATAATTGTAGACCCGATATCTGTCGACACTCCGTAGTTCCCAAGGAGATGAAGAACAGTCTTCTTGCGCGGCTCGAGCATGCAGAATCACAGTTAGACAGGCCAGACCAAGCATATGCCCGCCGTCACTGGACTGAAATGAGGCGTATTTTGACCTCACTCATATCGTCCCTTGAGCGGACAGATGCTACTCCGTATGCTAATGCCGATGACACGAGCATTCGACGACCGTAACGCGAAGGACTTCGATGAGATCACCCACCGAATCGAGGCGGCTCTTGGGCGGATCGAAGCCGACAAGTCCTACTCCACCTCCCAAGCTGAGTTGGCGCGCCTGGCCTGCGTATCGCGGTCTACTTTGCACAATCGGGGCTGGCCAATAGTCCGCTTAAATGCAATCCGACAGCATCGAGCGAACCAGGCACTGATCAAAGAGGATGAAAGAAAGATCCGAGACGTCCCTGTGGTATCGGACGCCGAGATAATCCGCAACCTTATGGATCAGAATACCATCTTGCTCTCGCGACTATTCGATGCGTCCGAGGAAATCGATCGACTCAAGAGAGAAAACTCTGCGCTGAACGCTATGATCGCTGCGGCGGATCCTGGGGGAGGCCCGTCGAGTGGTGGTCAGTTCGCAAGCCGCATCTTCCCATTTAAACAGTCACAGAAATGATTCAATACCTTGACTTGCTTCGGCACATAAAGGACAATGGTGTCGAGAAAGAGGACCGAACTGGCGTCGGGACACTTAGTATGTTCGGCCACCAGATGAGGTTCGACTTGCATGACGGCTTCCCGCTCGTCACCACGAAGAAAGTATACTGGAAGGGCGTTGTCGTCGAGCTTCTGTGGTTCTTGAGAGGTGAGACGAACACCAAGTTCTTGAATGACAATGGTGTGTCTATTTGGGACGAGTGGGCAGATTCCTCCGGTAATCTCGGACCAATCTACGGCCATCAATGGCGTGCTTGGCGCACTGCGGAGGGCAAGACGGTCGATCAAATAACCAGTGTCATAAATCAAATTCGTCAAGATCCTGACTCACGTCGATTAATCGTCAATTCATGGAATGTCGGTCAACTTGATCAAATGGCCCTACCTCCTTGTCATATGATGTTTCAATTCTACGTGGCCGATGGCAGGCTCTCGTGTCAGCTATACCAAAGGTCTGCAGATGTATTCCTCGGAGTTGTGTGGAATATCGCATCCTATGCCCTGCTCACGCACTTGGTAGCAGCCCAAACCGACTTAGACGTCGGAGAGTTTATTTGGACAGGAGGAGATTGTCATATTTACAAGAACCATCTTGAACAGGTTGAGGAGCAGCTCCTTCGTGCTCCGCATCCTCTACCGCGGATATCTATCCGTAAGCGTGACTCGATATTCGACTATACGTACGAAGACATCTCGCTCGAAGACTATGTCTATCATCCTCCAATCAAAGCCCCCGTCGCCGTTTAATCTGATCTTCGACCCGGCAACCCGGCGGACGTTGAAGAAATGGCATCTTCCCTCTCTGTCCTTCCGATGAGGTCGCTGGGTCTGATGGCTAACCCCGCCGCGATCTTCCAGATAATCAGGATAGTCGGATTGCGCTTGCCGCGCTCGATGCAACTGATGTAAGTTCGATCCAAGTCGCATTCTACCCCAAAGGCTTCTTGGCTCAACCCCAACTCTTGAAAGTATTTCCGTGTCCAGACTGACTGATTTGATTGCCAAGACAAAAGCCAAAGATCCGGCCTTAGGTGCTGAGTTGGATCGAGAGTTTAAGATTCTGTCTTCGCGACTTCCCTTTGGGCTGAACTTCGAACGGCATAGCCCCGAAGCGATAGAGCTGCCCCTGCGTCCGATTCGCAAGGGTGACAAAGTCCGTGTACTTCCGAAGCGAGGCTCCACCGAAAAAGGCGATCAGCGGCTGTGGCGGGTTAAGAACATTCATCGGGCCAAGAAAACTGCTGAAGTGGAGTTGCTGGGCGCGGAAGAGATTGAAACGCAGACTGTGACCCAGGCCGACCTGGTCGTGGTAGCCGAGTTTCGGGACACCATTTACCCTGGCTTGGTAAGTACTGGCACGGTTCTGCGGGGGAGCGATAAACCGTACCACACTGTCATCAATGGCGAGAACTACCATGTGCTAAAGACGCTTACCTATACGCACAGGGGTAAGGTGGATGCAATATATATCGACCCGCCATACAACACTGGAGCGAAGGACTGGAAGTACAACAACGATTACGTGGAAGGCGAAGATCTTTATCGACACAGCAAGTGGTTGGCGATGATGGAGCGCCGGCTGAAGGTGGCGAGAGAACTGCTAAATCCGGCCAATTCTGTGCTGATCGTAACAATCGACGAGAGGGAGTATTTACGACTGGGGTTATTACTGGAGCAGCTTTTCCCAGAAGCTACCTTCCAAATGACTAGTACTGTGATTGCTCCTCAAGGCTCACAACGTCCCGGCCGTTTTTCCCGCATCGAAGAGTATATCTTCTGCGGTTTTTTTGGTCACAGCATCGCCGTCCCGACGGGTGACGCCATGATCGCAACTACTGATGACAGTGAGAACGAAGATGGTGGCACAACCCGACAGGAAAATGTGACATGGGATAGCTTAATGCGTCGTGGTACTGACGCGAGTAGAGCATCCCGAGAAGAAATGTTTTATCCGATTACGATCGACAAAACGACACGCAAAGTTGTTGACGTTGGCTATCCACTTGGTTCAGGCAACCCAATTCCGTTCGAAGAAGACTCTGATCCCAATCTTCTAGTGAAGTGGCCTATTCGAACGGATGAAACCGAAGGGCGTTGGCAACTTGGCCGAGATACTTTCGAAGAGGTGCTAAGAAACGGAATGGCGAGGGTAGGACGTTCTTATGCCATTACATACTTGAAGGGGGGCGCAAGAGCGCAAATAGAGAAGGGCGAGATTGTCGAGACAGGAAAGGATGACTATGGGTATCCCATATATCAGGTCATGACATCCTCAGTGGCATGGCCGCGAACGGTCTGGAATAAGCGATCCCACAATGCAAGCGTATATGGATCGACTTTGCTTCGAGCTATTATTCCGGGACGCAAATTCCCATTTCCTAAGTCGCTCTATGCTGTTGAAGATACATTGCGATTTTTTGTATCAAATAAGCCCGACGCTGTCGTTTTAGACTTTTTCTCCGGCTCGGGAACGACTGCTCACGCCGTGATGCGTCTCAATAAGGAGGACGGCGGACGCCGTCAGTGCATAAGCGTGACTAATAACGAAGTCGCTTCCGATGAACAAAATAAGCTGCGTGAACAGGGTTTGCGTCCCGGCGATGTCGAATGGGAGAAATGGGGTATCTGCGAGTACATCACCAAGCCGCGAATCGCCGCAGCCATCACGGGTAAAACGCCCGACGGCAAACCCATTGAAGGGGATTATCTGACAAGGAGAACGGTCGAGAAGGAAACACCGCGCCGCTTCATATATCTGGGCTTTGTCGATCCGGCTCGGGTAGATACTGCAACAAGAAAGAAGCAGCTCGTTGCACTGATTGATGGTCTGCCACAATCGCTGGTGAAAGGCTCTTGCCCTTTTATCGTCAGTGAAAAACACACTGCCAGCGTGTTATTCGATCCTGAAGCTGCGGACGAATGGCTGCAATCTCTTGATGGGCAGGAGCACATCACGGACTTCTACATAGTTACGCCAGACAAAAGGGTTTTTGATCAGCTCAAAGAACAGGTAGCAGGGGTGCTCGGCCCACTGATCGCGCGGGAAGAAGAAAAGCTCCCTATTAGCGAAGGCTTTGAGGAAAACGCTGAGTTCTTCACGCTGACATATGAGACTCCGGTATCCGTCAATTACAGTTTGGCGTTCAAACGGATTGCTCCGTTACTGTGGCTGCGAGCTGGGGCGCTGGGTAGTCGTATCAATAAGCTGCCAGCTGATGGCTGGGCGGTAGCTGATGCCTATGGGTTGCTGAGCAATGTAGACGCAGCTACACCCTTTATCAACGCTCTGGCCAAGGTTGATGGAGTCCGAATTGCCTATATCGTTACCGATGACGATCGTCGCTTTCAAGCCATTGCCAAACGCTTGCCCGATGGCGTTGAGCCTGTGCGCTTGTACGAGTCGTATCTGACCAATTTCAGCTTCGCCAACGGAGAGTAACGGATGAAGTTCACGCTCAAAGACTATCAGCGCGACGCCGTCCGCGACTCCTTGAATAACCTGGGCAAAGCTCGCCGTCTGTGGCATAGCGAGGATGACCAGACAGCGTTCTCACTCACTGCGGTAACCGGCGCCGGTAAGACCGTGATGGCTGCTGCCGCCTTCGAGGCGCTGTTTCATGGAGATGACGAGTTCAGTTTCGATCCTGATCCTGGAGCGGTGGTGATCTGGTTCAGCGACGACCCTTCGCTGAACGAACAGACCCGCTTTCGGTTTATTGAGGCCAGCGACCGGATCAACTACACCGATCTGGTGGTGGTGGAAAACACCTTTAACAGACCGAAATTTCAGGCGGGGAAAGTCTACTTTCTCAACACCCAGAAGCTTAGCAAGAACAGCTTGCTGGTTCGCGGCCATGATACTAAAGAGATGGCGGCTAAGGTGGATGGGACGTTTCAGGAAATGCGGCCTGACCTGCGGGCATACACGATTTGGGACACCATCCAGAATACCATTGAAGACCCGGATTTGACGCTCTATCTGGTGCTGGATGAGGCGCACCGTGGGATGAGTCCGCAGACCACAGCCAGTCAGAACGCCAAGAGCACTATCGTCCAGCGGCTCATCAATGGTGTGGGCAGCGTGCCCGGCATCCCGGTGGTTTGGGGTATTTCGGCCACAGTGGAGCGATTCAACAAGGCGATTGAGTCGGCAGGCAAGCACATCAAGCTGCCAAATGTCGTGGTGGATGCGTCGAAGGTGCAGGAGTCGGGCCTGATCAAAGACACCATCCTGCTGGATATTCCAGACAATGTCGGTGATTTCGATACCGTGTTGGTGCGGCGTGCGACTGATAAATTGAAGGAATCCAGCCTTGCTTGGGGCGCTTATTCCAAGCAGCAACAGGAAGCCCATGTTGTCGTGCCCTTGATGGTTTTGCAGGTTCCTAACACGCCTGACCCCGACGAAGTCGGGCGGACGCTGGAGACCATTTTTAAGCGCTACCCTGAGTTGCCGTCTGCCAGCGTGGCGCACGTTTTTGGGGATCACACCACGCAGCGCTTCGGTAACCGCGACGTGCCCTACATCGAGCCGCAGCGGGTTCAGGAATCGACCTGGGTGCGCGTGCTAATTGCCAAGGATGCCATCAGCACAGGCTGGGATTGCCCGCGTGCCGAGGTCATGGTGTCGTTCCGTGCGGCCAGCGATAAAACGCACATCACGCAGTTGCTGGGCCGTCTGGTACGTTCGCCGCTGGCCCGCCGTATCCCCGGCAATGACCGCCTGAACTCGGTGGATTGCTTACTGCCGAAATTCAATCGCAAGGCCGTGGAGCAGGTGGTCGATGAGCTGACAACCGGCAATGAGGCGGCAACGCCTGGGCGCGTGTTGATCGACTACATTGAGGTGCTGCCGAATCCTGCTGTTGCGTCTGCCGTGTGGGAAGCGTTCGAGGCGTTGCCGTCTCAAACCCGGCCGCAACGAGGTGCCAAGCCAGCAGTCAGGTTGACCGCGTTGGCGCACGAGTTGGCGTCGGATGATATCCTGTCCGGCGCAGGTAGACTGGCACATGCCGAGATGCACGCTGCTTTGGATACGTTTCAGGCCGACAACGACGCCAAGATCAAGGCCAAGCGGCAGTCCGTGTTGGTTGTAGACGGCAAGACCGTGAAAGCAGACATGCAGGGCCAAGGCCGGAGCCTGGAGCAGTTCTGGGAAGATGCCGATGTGGCGGTGATCGACGATGCCTACCGCCGTGCGGCACGCATCTTCAGCCCGGCGATTGCCCATTCGTATGTTGACCATCTGGCGAGTCAGGAAGCCGATCGCGATGAAGACCCGGAAGGCTTTCTCGAGGCGATCATGGAGGCCCGCGTAACCGTTGCCGGTTTGGGGTTGGTGATGGAGGCGCAGGCTCATTTTGATGCCGAGGCCGATAAGCTGACGAAGGACTGGCTGGCCAAGTATGGGGCGCAAATCAAGTCGCTGAGCGATGATCGACGGGAGTCCTATCGGCAGATTATTGAAATGAGCACGGAGCCGCAGGACGTGGGCTTGCTGAAGCCTCAGGCCCGATATGAGGCGACCAAAGCGAACGAAAACGGCAAGGTGAGAGTGCTCCCGGTCTGGGATAGCCATTTGTTGTGCCCCGACGGTGGTAAGTACCCCGCCGAGCTGAATGATTGGGAGCGAACGGTAGTCGAGACTGAATCGGAAAAGCCGGGGTTCTCATTCTGGTATCGCAACCCGCAGCAGCCTGGTCAGTCTTCATTAGGCATCGCTTATGAACAATCGGGGGAGTATCGCATCATGCGTCCGGATTTTCTGTTTTTTGCCCAGCAAGATGATGGCACCCTTGTCGTTGATCTGATTGATCCGCATGGGCTGCATTTGGCCGATGCGCTCCCTAAGCTGCAAGGCTTGGCGCTGTACGCTGCAAACCGGGCTCATGCATACCGCCGGATTGAGTCCATCGCCCAAGTAAAGGGCAGCGACAAATTGCGCGTGCTCGACTTGAAGCGCCAGGAAGTACGAGATGCGATTATCACAGGCCAGGATGCCGAGACTTTGTTCAGCAGCGGGCTGGCAAATGATTATCACTGAGCGTGCCATATTGTGTCAGTGTGAAGTTAATTTCCCCGTACGAGACAGTGGCTACAGCTGTCCAACACGGATATCCGTCTGGATAAGTTCTCTTGCACGCGATAGCTCGTACTGGACATGTTTATGGTTCAGGAACCTTCCTCGGCGTGCCGTTCAACATCGCCTCCTATTCCCTCCTCATCCACATGCTC
>CAZEEC010000077.1:2438-9681 GCA_964511105.1 uncultured Mesorhizobium sp. | reverse complement strand
CCCTGCCCGATCAGCTTTTGCAGATAGTCGTCGGCGGCATGGACCGGCACGCCGCACATCGGGATGTCCTCGCCCTGATGCTTGCCGCGTTTTGTGAGCGTTATGCCCAGGGCCCGCGCGGCGATCTCGGCGTCCTGGAAGAAAAGCTCGTAGAAATCGCCCATCCGGTAGAACAGGAGCGCATCCGGATTGGCCGCCTTGATCTCGATGAACTGCTCGATCATCGGCGTGCCGCCGCCGGCCTGCGGAACGGAGGTGGGCTTGATCATGACGCCCTTTGACGCTGACACAAAAATCTTGTTCCCCCTGTTGGCGGTTTACGGCGCTAAAGTGTAGCCTTATCCGCGATAACTCCACAAAAACAGCGCCGGTCGGGAGGACGGCCAATATCATGGCAAGCAAAGACACATCAGGGTCGTCCGAACCGTCCGTCCGCGCCAGCGAAGCGCTCGAGTTCCACGCCCGGGGCCGCCCGGGAAAGCTAGAGATCAACCCGACCAAGCCGATGGCGACGCAGCACGACCTGTCGCTTGCCTATTCGCCCGGCGTTGCGGTTCCGGTCCAGGCGATCGCCGACGATCCCAGTCGGGCCTTCGACTACACCACGCGCGGCAACATGGTCGCCGTCATCTCCAACGGCACGGCGATCCTCGGCATGGGCAATCTCGGCGCGCTGGCGTCCAAGCCCGTGATGGAAGGCAAGGCGGTGCTCTTCAAGCGCTTCGCCGATGTCGATTCGATCGATCTCGAAGTCGACACCGAGGATGCCGACGAATTCATCAATTGCGTACGCCTGCTCGGCCCCTCCTTCGGCGGCATCAATCTGGAAGACATCAAGGCGCCCGAATGCTTCATCATCGAGCAGCGCCTGCGCGAATTGATGGACATTCCCGTCTTCCATGACGACCAGCACGGCACCGCGATCATCGCGGCCGCGGGCCTCATCAATGCGCTGCATCTGACCGGCCGCGACATGAAGAACACCAGGCTCGTTTGCAACGGCGCCGGCTCGGCCGGCATTGCCTGCGTCGAGTTGGTGAAGGCGATGGGCTTCACGCCCGAGAACGTCATTTTGTGCGACACCAAGGGCGTCATCTATCAGGGCCGCCAGGAAGGGATGAACCAGTGGAAGTCGGCGCATGCGGTCAAGACCGATGCGCGCACGCTCGCCGACGCGATGGACGGTGCCGACGTCGTGTTCGGCCTTTCCGCCAAGGGCGCGTTCTCGAACGCGATGATCCAGTCGATGGCGAAGAACCCGATCATCTTCGCGATGGCCAATCCCGACCCCGAAATCACGCCGGAGGAAGTGGCCGAACTGCGCAGCGACGCAATCATGGCGACCGGCCGCTCGGACTATCCGAACCAGGTCAACAATGTGCTCGGCTTCCCCTATATCTTCCGCGGCGCGCTCGACGTGCGCGCCACCACGATCAATGACGAGATGAAGATCGCCGCCGCCCATGCGCTGGCCGATCTGGCGCGCCAGGACGTGCCCGACGACGTGGCGGCCGCCTATCAGGGCGCTCGGCCGAAATTCGGCCCCAGCTACATCATCCCCGTGCCCTTCGATCCGCGGCTGATCTCGGCCGTGCCGATGGCTGTCGCCCGCGCGGCGATGGATACCGGCGTGGCGCGCAAGCCGATCCTCAATCTGGAGAAATACCAGCAGGAACTTTCGGGGCGGCGCGATCCGATTGCCTCGACATTGCAGCGCATTTTCGAGCGCGTCCAGCGCCGGCCGAAGCGCATCGTCTTTGCCGAGGGCGAGGAAGAGCAGGTCATGCGCGCCGCCGTCTCCTTCGCCAGCCAGAAGCTCGGCACGGCGATCCTCGTCGGCCGCGACGAGATCGTCAAGGAGAACGCGCAGCTCGCCGGCATCGACCTCGACCGGCCCGGGGTCGAGATCATCAATGCCCGCCTGTCGCGGCGCAACAGCGTCTACACCGACTATCTCTACGAGCGCCTGCAGCGGAAGGGGTATTTGTTCCGCGACGCGCAGCGCCTGATCAACAATGACCGCAACCACTTCGCCGCCGCGATGGTGGCGCTGGGCGATGCCGACGGCATGGTGACGGGCGTGACGCGCAACTATTCGACCGCGCTCGACGAGGTGCGCAAGACGATCGACGACCGTCCCGGCCATCGCGTGATCGGCGCCTCGATCGCCTTGTGCCGCGGCCGCACGGTCATCGTCGCCGACACCGCCGTCCATGACATGCCCAACGCGGTCGAGCTTGCCGATATCGCCGAGGAAGCCGCCCATTTCGCCCGCCGCATGGGCTATGAGCCGCGCGTCGCCATGCTCGCCTATTCGACCTTCGGCCATCCGCCGGCCGAGCGGTCGGAGCGTATCCAGGAGGCGGTGAAGATCCTCGACAAGCGCCGCGTCGATTTCGAATATGACGGCGAAATGGCCGCCGATGTCGCGCTCAATCCGAAGCTGATGGCGCAATATCCCTTCTGCCGGCTGACCGGCCCGGCCAACGTGCTTTTGATGCCGGCCTTCCACTCCGCCTCGATCGCGACCAAGATGCTCCAGGAACTCGGCGGCTGCACCGTCATCGGTCCGCTCCTCGTCGGCCTCAACAAGCCGGTGCAGATCGTCTCGCTCAACGCTAAGGATACTGACATCGTCAACATGGCCGTGATCGCGGCCTTCAGCGCCGGCGCCTGATCCATTGCAATCATACAGGAAGACCGACATGTACGCGCATATTTTGATCGCAACCGACGGCTCGGAACTGGCCGACAAGGGCCTCGCCCACGGCGCGGCATTGGCGAAAACCATCGGTGCGAAGGTGACGATCGTGACGGTGACCGAGCTTTGGTCGCCGCTCGGGATGGCCGAGCAGACCGAGCGCGGCGTGCAGAACGCCTTGGCCGCCTTCGAGGAGACCACCCGCAAGGACGCCGAGGCGATCCTCGAGCGCGCGTCGCGGACCGTCGAAGCGCACGGCATCGCTGCCGACACGCTTCACGTCCCGGACCAGTATCCCGCCGAAGGCATCATCGAGGCGGCCAAAGACCGTGGCTGCGACCTGATCGTCATGGCCTCGCACGGCCGGCGCGGCGTGCGCCGCCTGATTTTAGGCAGCCAGGCCGCCGAGGTGCTGGCGCATACACACGTCCCGGTGCTGATCGTCCGTTAAGCTTTTTGCGGTGACCGCTGCCACCGCGAAACGCATCGTCCTTTGGTGAATTGGGAGCCCTTCCCGGAGAAAGAGCCGCGTGTTCCTGATCTTCGCCACGCTGACAGGTTTCCTCCTCGCGACGGCGGTGCTGCCGTTCTTCCCGTTTTCGCACGGGATCGTGCGCGTCGGCGATTTTCCCCGCCAGCAATTCCTCGGCCTCGCGCTCCTGCTTCTCCTTGTCTCGATCCTCTTTGGCGGGGCCGAGACCGGCTGGCGCGTCATGCAGATGGCGCTTGCCGCCGTCATCGCCATCCAGCTTCCGCACATCCTCCGCTTCACGCCGCTCTGGCGCAAGCAGACGGCGGATGCCCAGCCCGGGGATCGAGGCGACCGCATCCGGCTCGTCTCGTCCAACGTCAAGATGGCGAATACGCGCTACCGCGAGCTTGCCGAGGAGATCGCGTCGGTCGATCCCGACATCGTCGTCCTGATGGAAACCGACGCGAAGTGGCGCGAGGGCGTCGCCGCACTCCTCGCGCGCTACGAGCACGTCGCGGATGCGGTGCGCGACGATTCCTACGGCATGATCGTCGCCTCGAAATTTGCCCTTGAAACCGTTGAGATCGGCGATCTCCTAACCGAGGGCGTGCCGTCCGTCATCGCTATCATCGTCACGCCGCAAGGCCGCAGGTTCCGCGCGTTCTTCATCCATCCCGAGCCGCCGGTCCTGACCCGCGGCACGGAGGGGCGGGACGGCGAGACGGCGCTTGTCGCCCTGAAGGCCAAGGACGAGACGCTGCCCGTCCTCGTGACCGGCGATCTGAACGACGTCGCCTGGTCGGTCACGACCGAGCGGTTCCGCAAGATCAGCGGCCTTCTCGATCCGCGCATCGGCCGGCACGTCTTCTCCACCTTCGATGCACGGCTGCCGCTTCTGCGCTGGCCGCTCGACCACCTCTTCCATTCGGCCGAATTCCGGCTGATCGACATGAAGCGGCTGAAACCTTGCGGCTCCGACCATTTTCCGGTCTGCTTCGATCTTCTATTGCGCCATTCGAAAAAAGCCGGGTCCGAGCCCGACCCCGCCGACGGCGACGACCTTGAAGAGGCGCGCGATGTGGTCGCCCAAGCCCGCGCGCGCGACGAGGAGCCGATCGGCGCTGACTGGGAAAAATAGCTCCTTGGGAATCTACGCTGCGAAGCGCTGCGCGTCGGCGCCATAATAATTGATGTAGCGGGCCGAGATCTTGTCCACCGGCAAGACGACGAAGACGTCCGTCGTGGCGAACTCATGATCGATGACGCAGCCCTCGCCGATCATCGCGCCGAGTCGCAAATAGCCCTTGATCAAGGGCGGCATGGCGGTCAGCGCCTCGCGCATCCGCACCGCTTCGGCCGGCATCAGATCCATGGTCTGGAAGCGTTCGGCCACGGCCCGGACTGCCCAGGCGCCCGTCGCCCGGCAATTGTGATGGAGAAAGGAGAGCGCCTCGGCGTGGCGCGCCGGCACGGTTCCCGCGAAGGATGCGCAGCCGGCCATCACGTCGATCCCGTTGCGGCGCGTATAGGCCCAGATGCCCTGCCACAGGAGTTCTGCGGTGCGCCGCGAGCGGTAGTCGGGCAGGACGCAGGACCGCCCCAGTTCCAGGATCGCCAGTTCAGGATGGCGCTCGGCGAGCGCCCCGATCTCGAATTCCGAACTCGAATAAAATCCCCCGGCGGCAGCCGCTTTCGCCTGCGGCAGGAGCCGGTAGGTGCCGACGATGCGCGCGCGGTCGGGACCCGGCAGCGACGTGTCGATCACCAGGAGATGCTCGCACAGATCGTCGAACCGATCGGCGTCGCGCGCAAGGTCCGAAGGCGCGCTTGCGCCGCGCTCCTCGTAGAAGACGCGGTAGCGCAACCGTTGCGCCGCCTCGATCTCGGCCGTGCCTGCCGCCATCCGCACTTCGAGCGCGCCGATGCGTCCCAGGCGGGGGTGATCGTCCAAACAAGCCGGCATTTTGTTATCGGTCATGACAAGGCTGGTGGTCTCGTCGCACGCAAGAAGGATCGGGTTCATCTCGTTTGGCCTCCGCATCGCATCACCATGCGGCGCGTTTAGCTCGATGCGGTGACATTAGCATGACATGGCCGCCAGGCCAGCCGCAACCGCTTCAGGCGGCGTGCAAGGCGTCGAGGATCGCGACCAGACGCGCCGGATCGACCGGCTTGGCGACAAATCCGGTGGCGCCATGGGCGAGGATCTTGCGCCGGCTCTCCGGACGGTCATCCGCCGTCAGCACCAGGATCGGGACTGGAGCCAGATCGCGCTCGGCCTCATGGGCGCGAATGGCGGAAATTGCCGCCATCCCGTCCATCACCGGCATCTGCAGATCCATCAAGATGGCGTCATGGCGCAAGCCGGGGCGCATCGTGGCGGCCTCGACCGCGGCGCGCCCGTTCGTAACCGTCTCGACGGCATGGCCGGCCCGCGTCAATGCGGCGCGGGCGAGGAGCGCGCTCACCTCATTGTCCTCGGCGATCAGCACGTTCAGTGGGGTGCGGGCGAGCGGATGGGACGGCGGCGGCGGCGGCTTCGTCTCCTCCACCTTGGCGAGCAGGACCTTCAAAAGCGTGTTGCGGCGCAGCGGGCGCGGCAGGAAATGGCTGTAGCCATGCGCGCGGAAACGGCCGAGCCGGCCGCGTGCCTTCGGGTCGATGAAGATGACCGCCGCCGCCTGCCGGCCGCAGACAGCCCGCAAACGCCGCAACAACGAACCGTCATCGTCCTCGAGCGCCGCGTCGACGATCAGGATGTCGAACGGGTCCTCGGTTCCAAGCTCTCCGGCCTCCTCGACCGTCCGGGCGAAGACCGCGCTCCCGCCCTGGTCGCGGATCGCCAGGACCAGCGCCTCGCTTTCCATCCGGTTGCGGGAGAGAACCAGCACCGACCGGCCGGCAAGCGGCTGGCCGGCCGGCGCCACCTCCAGAACCTCGACCGGCAGTTCGGCGGCAAAGACGCTGCCCTTGCCGAGCCGGCTGGCCGCCGACATCCGGCCGCCCATCGCCTCGGCAATGCGCTGCGAGATGGCGAGCCCCAGTCCTGCCCCCGCCTGGCGCAGGCTCGCATCCTCGCCCGCCTGCTCGAATTCGCTAAAGATGCGCGCCAGATCGCGGGGCGCGATCCCCGGTCCGGTATCGCGGACGGTGAAGCGGAGGATGGCGCGGTCGCCGCCATGCCGGCGTGTGACCGTGACCAGCACGCCGCCGCGCTCGGTGAACTTGATCGCGTTGCCGATCACGTTGAGCAGGATCTGGCGCGTCTTGCCGCCATCGAATAGGGCCTTTTCCGGCACGTCGCCGGC
Source organism: uncultured Mesorhizobium sp. (assembly GCA_964511105.1). Classification (GTDB taxonomy): domain Bacteria; phylum Pseudomonadota; class Alphaproteobacteria; order Rhizobiales; family Rhizobiaceae; genus Aliihoeflea. The sequence goes on along the minus strand of CAZEEC010000077.1, from coordinate 3,200 downwards.
GACATGAAGCCCGAGGCCGATTCCCTTGGCATGCGCCTTGGAAGCCAGCAGCTCGACCACGTTTTCAGCCAGTTCGCGGGGGCTGCTCGGACGCGGATCGAGGACGAGCCGCCCGCTTTCGATCTTGGAATAGTCGAGCAGGTCCTCGATCAGCGCCAGGAGGGCTGCAGAGGAGGTCGAGATCGCGCCGGCATAGGTCGATTGTTCCGGCGTCAGCCCCGTCTGGCCCAGCAATTGCGCCATGCCCATGATGCCGTTCATCGGCGTGCGGATTTCGTGGCTGACGGTCGCGAGAAAGCGCGATTTGGCCGCGCTGGCCGCCTCGGCCTTGCGCCGCGCCGCCGCGTCGTCGGCCGACGACCTTGCCATGCGCGGCCGCCGAAGCCTGAACAGAGGAAACGCGATCGTTTTGCGAGTTCGCGGCGGCCAGAGCGCGAGGCCGATGAGCGTCAGGGCGCCGGCGACGAGCGGCATCGAAACATAGACCGAGGCGTCGGTCGAAAAGGCGATTGCCGCGACCGCCATCAGGAACGCGGCGCCGGCGAGGTTCAAAGACGGCCGGCTGTCAGCCTCTTCCCTGGGCAGGTCCATCGCCAGCGGCGGCGCGGCGATCTGCCGGCGCGGCGCGGCTTCGTGCGCCCGCGCGGACGCGGGCGCTCGCTTCGACAGATGTTCGGGCAGGCCGGGCTTCATGCGCATCAGCCTGCCACGACATTGTTAGGGAAGCATCGGCGCGATCGTCGGCATTTTAACGATCGCGCG
>CAZEEC010000077.1:0-2338 GCA_964511105.1 uncultured Mesorhizobium sp. | reverse complement strand
TGATGCCTGAGAACGGGATCGTGGTCGCGATCGACGACAGCTTGGCGGTGTCGAGATCGGTCGCGATGCGAGCCCACGCCTCTTCGCGGATTTCCCGCGGCGCCATCACCGAATCGACGCCCAGGAGCGACACGCCGCGCAGGATGAAGGGCGCGACGCTCGCCGGCAGGTCCATGCCTCCGGCCAGCCCGCAGGCGGCGACCGCGCCCCCATAGGAGGTCATCGACAATAAATTGGCGAGCGTGTGGCTGCCGACCGCGTCGATGCCGCCGGCCCAACGTTCCTTGCCGAGCGGCTTGCCCGGCTGCGACAGTTCCTCGCGGTCGATGACGTCGTTGGCGCCGAGCGACTTCAGATATTCGGTTTCTTCCGTCCGGCCGGTGGACGCGATGACGTGATAGCCAAGCTTGGCCAGGAGCGCGATCGCCACCGAGCCGACGCCGCCGGCCGCCCCCGTCACCACGACGGGTCCGCGGGTCGGCACGATGCCGTGGCGCTCCAGCGCCATCACGCACAGCATGGCCGTATAGCCGGCGGTGCCGACCGCCATCGCGTCGCGCGCGCTCATCCCCTCGGGCCGCCGCACCAGCCACTCGCCCTTGACCCGGGCGCGCCCGGCAAAGGCGCCGTGATGCGCCTCGCCCACGCCCCAGCCATTCAGGATGACCTTGTCGCCCGCCTTCCACTGGGCATTGCTCGAGGCGACGACGGTGCCGGCGAAATCGATGCCGGGGATCAGCGGCCATTTGCGCACCACCGGCGCCTTGCCGGTGATCGCCAGGCCATCCTTGTAGTTGACGGTCGTCGCTTCGACGGCGACGGTGACGTCGCCTTCCATCAAATCGTCATCGGTCAGTTCGACCTCAGTGACCGACTGAACCTTGTTCTCGTCCCGTGAGACGAGGATGGCGTTGAACTTTTCCGACATCGGAACTCCTGAACGGCTGGTGCTTGAATTATACGCCAAGTGTCCGACGTCCGCGCCGCGCCGTCAACGTGCCGCGCGCGCCTTGCGCCAGGCGATGACCTCTTCGAGGATCACCAGCCCCGCCCCGACCGTGATGAACGCGTCGGCCAGGTTGAAGATCGCGAACGACCAGTTCGGCAGGTGGAAGAGCACATAGTCGACGACATAGCCGAGCCACACGCGGTCGATCAGATTGCCGATCGCCCCGCCGATGATCAGCGCGAAGCCGAGCCGAGCCCAGCGCTGATGGGGTTCTGATTTGGCGGCGAGGTAAAGCACGAACAGCGTCACCGCCGCCGTCAGCACCACCAGACCGATAGAGCCGAAATCCGACAACAGCGAAAAGGCGATGCCGGTATTGTGGGTGCGAAACAGGGCCAGGGACGGCAGGATGTCGATGCGCTCATGCATCGCCATGCGCGTTTCGACCAGGAACTTGATCCATTGGTCGAGCGCGACGGCGACGAGCACGACCAGCCCGTAGCCGGCCAGGATTTTCGCATTGCGGGGCTGTGCGTCGCTCACGCCAGTCGTTCTCCAATGGCAAGGAATGTCCGGCGCACCTCATAAAGCATGATCCCGGTCGCGACGCTCAAATTGAGCGAATCGGCCTTGCCGGCCTGAGGAATCCGCACCAATTCGTCGCAGGCGGCTGCAAGCTCGGCGGGCAGTCCTTGCTGCTCGTTGCCCATCAAGACAACGACCGGTTCGCCCGTATAATCCGGGCTGCGATAGTCGACCGAACCTTTCAGATGTGTGCCGACGAGCATCATCCTGTGCCTTGTCTTCCAGGTGAGAAACGCCTCCGCCGTCGCGCGCGCCACCGGCACGGCGAAGATCGATCCCATCGTGGCGCGCACGGTCTCGAGCGAGAACGGGTCGGTCGCCTCGCCGATCAGGATCACGCCCTTCGCGCCCACCGCATCGACGGTGCGGATGATGGTGCCGAGATTGCCCGGATCGCGCACCCGATCGAGCGCCACCCAGACATCGCCCCTTTGCGGCGTGATCTCGGAAAGCTTGGTCAGCCGCTGTTCGAATACGCCGACCACCATTTGCGGATTGTCGCGCCGCGTGATCGCGCCCAGCACCTTGTCGGAAACTTCGAGCACCAGCCCGCCCAGCGCCACGGTGCGCGCGGCGGTCTTTTCGACCGCCGCATTGCCGCGTCCGGCCTTGGAATAGATCAGCGTCCGGATCGTCCAGCCGCCGTCGAGCGCGTCGATGACGAGTTTCAGCCCTTCCGCCATGAAGGCATGCTGCTCGTCGCGGAATTTCTTCAGGGCCAGCGCCTTGATGTCCTTGACGATCGGGTTCGACAGGCTGGTGACCTCCTTGACCTGCCCGACCCGCTTGACGGCCTCGCTCATT
>CAZEEC010000076.1:7773-9775 GCA_964511105.1 uncultured Mesorhizobium sp. | reverse complement strand
GCATCCAGACGGCGATCGAGTTCTATCACACGGCGCCAACTCCGAACCTGATCATTATCGAAACGCGCGACGAGCCCCGCGCCCTGATCGGTAAGCTCGAACAGCTTGCGGATGTTTGTGATCCGGCAAGCAAAGTAATTGTCATCGGGCACCACAATGACGTTGCCTTCTATCGCGAGCTGATCCGTTTCGGTATTTCAGAGTACATTGTCGCGCCGATTTCGATTGCGGACATCATCGCTGACATATCGAAGATCTTTGTCGATCCCGACTCCGCACCGATCGGGCGATCGATTGCCTTCATTGGGGCGAAGGGTGGCGTCGGTTCGTCGACGATCGCGCACAACATCGCCTGGTCGATGTCGTCACTGTTCCAGTCTGAAGTCGTCGTCGCCGATATGGATCTGGCCTTTGGAACCGCCAATATCAATTTCGATCAGGATCCCGCGCAAGGCATTGCCGAAGCTGTATTTTCGCCAGAGAGGATCGACGAGGTCTACCTCGACAGGCTCCTGGCACAATGTGCTGAACGCCTGTCCCTTCTGGCCGCGCCGTCGACCCTTGATCGGGTTTACGATTTTGAGGCGGATGCTTTCTCCGCGATCATCGAGACCGCCCAGCGCAGCACACCCGTTGTCATTCTCGACGTGCCTCACCTGTGGACCGGCTGGACCCGCCAGACCCTTAGCCAGGCCGACGACATCGTGGTCACCGCGACGCCGGAATTGGCAAATCTGCGCAACACCAAGAACCTGATCGACATGTTGCGTAAGCTGCGCCCGAATGACGAGCCGCCCAAGCTGGTCATCAACCAAATCGGGATCCCCAAACGGCCGGAAATCTCGGCCCAGGATTTCGCAGAGCCGCTAGGTGTGGTGCCGATTGCCGTCATTCCGTTCGAAGCGCAGCTTTTCGGCAATGCCGCCAACAACGGACGAATGCTCGGCGAGACCGATCCGCAGCATCAGATCGTTCAGATTGTCAACGACATGGCGCATGTTCTGACCGGGCGCAGTGAAGTGAAGTCCAGGAGGAAGCCAGGAATGAGCGAGCTTTTGGGCAGGCTCAAGCTGAAGAAAAAGAAGGCTTGAGCGCATCCGGCGCGTAAGAACTCGAACAGTTTGAGGTTCCTGACAGGGAGCCGCAAAACCACAGGCGGAACGATGTTTGGCAAGCGTGGAAACGAAGGCGGAAGCCGCACCCCCCCGGAACTCAGGCCCGCGCCAGCGGCGCCGGCTTCGGAATCGCTGACGCTTGACGAACGCCCGGCCGAAAGACGCAGCGAAGCCACTCAGGTTGGGAAGCGGACTGTCGATCCGACACCGCCTTTGGCCGCCGAGCCACGCAGGGTGGCGACGCAGGCGCGGCCCCGTTCGGAAGGCTATTACGACACCAAAAGTCAAGTCTTCTCCGCCCTGATCGATACAATCGATCTGTCGCAACTCGCCAAGCTAGAGCCCGACGCGGCGCGCGAGGAAATCCGCGATATCGTCAATGACATCATTGCAATCAAGAATTTTGCGATGTCGATTTCCGAGCAGGAAGAACTGCTCGAAGACATTTGCAACGACGTGCTCGGCTATGGTCCGCTGGAGCCGCTCTTGGCGCGCGACGATATTGCCGACATCATGGTCAATGGCGCCCAGCAGGTCTTTATCGAAGTGGCGGGGCGTGTTGAGCAGACGCCGATCAGATTTCGCGACAATCAGCAATTGCTCAATATTTGTCAGCGGATCGTGAGTCAGGTCGGTCGCCGGGTCGACGAGAGTTCGCCGATCTGCGACGCGCGCCTCCCGGACGGAAGCCGCGTCAATGTGATCGCTCCGCCTTTGTCCATCGATGGCACTGCCCTGACAATCCGTAAGTTCAAGAAGGACAAGCTTACCCTCGACCAGTTGGTCAGGTTCGGCTCGATCTCGCCGGAAGGGGCAGAAGTTCTCAAGGTCATTGGCCGCGTTCGCTGCAATGTGATCATTTCGGGCGGAACGGGTTCGGGCAAGAC
>CAZEEC010000076.1:0-7673 GCA_964511105.1 uncultured Mesorhizobium sp. | reverse complement strand
TCGATGGGAACGATCCACGCCAACAACCCGCGCGAATGCCTGAACCGCATGGAATCGATGATCGCGATGGGAGGTTTCGCGCTCCCGCAGAAGACGGTTCGTGAAATTATTGTCGGCTCGGTTGATGTCATCGTCCAGGCCGCACGTCTGCGCGACGGTTCGCGTCGCATCACGCATGTGACCGAAGTCATCGGCATGGAAGGCGATGTCATCATCACGCAGGACCTTTTGAATTATGAGATCAAAGGCGAGGACGCCAATGGACGCCTGATCGGCAGCCATGTCTCCACCGGCGTTGCACGTCCAAGCTTCTGGGACCGCGCCCGCTATTATGGCGAGGAGACGCGCCTGGCGGCTGCTCTCGAGGCCATGGAAGTGGGTTCGTGATGATTCTCACGGGAGTTCAGCCTTGGACGTGAACCTTCTTCTTTTCATTACGCTTGCCGGCGTCAGCGCCGGCGCGCTCGCCTATGGTCTCTTGTTCTCCCGCGTGCAGAACGAGAAGGCGACCGAGCGACGCTTCGAAACGGTCCGCAACGCTGAAGGCGACCGCAATCTCGTGCGCGCCTCCCGTGACCGAACGGCAGAGGCGGCCAAGCGGCGAAAGTCGGTTCAAGATACGTTGAAGGAACTCGAGGAAAAGCAGAAGGCGCGTGGACAGGGAAAGCACAAGCCGCCCCTGAAAGCCCAAATCCGCCAGGCTGGCCTGACGATGACCATGCGGCAATTCTACATGATGTCGGCAGCAACCGGATTGGGCCTGTTCCTGCTCTTTGTCATCATGGGCGCGCCGCTGCTGCTAGCAGTGGGAGCCATGATCGCAGGCGCGCTAGGACTGCCACGCTGGTTCGTCACGTTCAAGCGGGCACGACGGGTGAAGGCGTTTCTCGATGAGTTTCCAAATGCGCTCGATATCATCGTGCGCGCAGTCAAGTCAGGTTTGCCCCTCAACGACGCCGTGCGGCTGATCGCCAGTGAGTCGCCGGAGCCGGTCAAGGGCGAATTCAGGCGGATCGTCGAACATCAGCAACTGGGGCTGTCGCTTCCGGAGGCCGTCCTGCGCATGCCGGAATCGATGCCGGCCGCCGAAGCAAGCTTCTTCGGCATCGTCATCCAGATCCAAAGCCAAGCTGGCGGCAATCTGTCCGAGGCGATCGGCAACCTGTCGAAGGTGCTTCGGGACCGCAAGAAGATGAAGGCTAAGATCCAGGCCTTGTCGATGGAGGCAAAGGCATCGGCCGCCATCATCGGCGCGCTGCCGTTCATCGTCGCGCTGCTCGTTTATCTTTCGAGCCCTGGTTACATCATGCCCTTGTTCACGACCAGTACGGGACATCTGATCCTCCTCGTCTCCGGCGTCTGGATGTCGATCGGCATGCTGATGATGCGCAAGATGATGAACTTCGATTTCTAGGATCGCGAGGATCACCAAATGACAGGGTCAGCTATCAACACGATCACCGATCCGAGCTTTCTTCTGGCGGTTCTCGTTTCCGTAGCGGTCTTCGCGACGCTCTTCACGGCGCTTCCAGCCCTTAGCGGAAACCGGCTGAAGTCGCGGATGAAAGCGGTCGCGCTGGAGCGGGACCAGTTGCGGGCCCAGCAGAAGGCGCGTCTTGCCAGTGAGGCCGATCGCCGACGGCGGGGGCTGCGCGAACAGGAATCGCTTGGCATGCGCTCTATCGTCGACAAGCTCGATCTACGCCGCGCGCTCGCGGACGATGCGACAGTTGCCAAGCTGCGGATGGCCGGCTTCAGGGGCCAGAACCCGCTCACGAAATTTCTGTTCTTTCGCCTGGTTCTGCCATTCGTCTTTTTAGCCGCTGCGGTCTTTTATGTCTTCGTGCTCGGCGCCTTTGCCGAACAACCGACATTCATTCGCGGCTTTATTTGCGTACTCGCCGCCTATGCCGGCTTCTATGCCCCGGTTGTCTATGTCTCCAACAAAGCGACGAAGCGCAAGCAGTCGATTCAGCGCGCCTGGCCCGATGCGCTCGATCTGATGCTGATCTGCGTGGAGTCCGGAATCTCGGTCGAAGCCGCTTTCCGAAAGGTTGCTGAGGAGATCGGCGCGCAATCAGTGGAACTGGCCGAGGAACTGGTTCTGACCAATGCGGAATTGTCCTTCCTTCAGGAGCGCCGGCAGGCTTATGAAAATCTTGCCAGCCGCACCGGTCTTGAACCGGTTCGCTCAGTGTCGCAGGCGTTGATCCAGGCGGAACGATACGGTACGCCGGTCGCGCATGCCCTGCGCGTCTTGTCGGCAGAAAGCCGCGAAGCCCGTATGACGGCAGCCGAGAAGAAGGCGGCCGCGCTCCCACCCAAGCTGACCGTGCCAATGATCCTCTTTTTCCTGCCCGTTCTCTTCGCGGTTATTTTAGGGCCGGCTGGAATTCAGATCTCCCAGCAGAACCTATTCTAACAGCCGCCCGGAACGAAAAGCAGGATATGACGTTCCTGCATCCGTCTTGAGACGCTGTTGCGCCTGCAGATCGTGCTTCGGGGGACGCTGTGATGGAGAGCGAAAACGAGCCATCGGACGCGCGGGCGCCCGAACCGGCGTCCGCTCGTGACCGCGATCTGCGACTGATCCGCAACTTTATGCTGGGCCTCTTTCTGTTTGCCGTCGTCTATGCCCTCTATTTCGCCCGCGACTTTTTCTTGCCGTTGGTGCTTGCCTTTCTCTTGGCCCTTACGTTGACGCCCATTGTGCGCCTCTTGCGCAAAAGCGGCATTCCGGAAGCCTTGTCCGCGACGCTGCTTGTATTCATGGCAACCATGGCGATCGGGGCCATCGGCTACTTCCTGTCGGGACCGGTGGGTGATCTCGTCAATGATGCGCCGGCGATCGGCAGGCAGTTGACGGAGCGGTTGGAGCAGATACGTCGTCCTTTTGAACGTTTCGTGGAAGTTTCACGGCAGGTCGATGAGGCAGCCGAGGCGGCGCCCGAACCTGATGTGCAGCGTGTCGTCGTCTCGCAACCAGGGATCGTGTCACGCGCAGCCGGAAATCTTCTGTCTGCGAGCACGACCATCGCCATCACCATTGTGCTGGCGCTCTTTCTCCTCGCATCGGGAACGATGTTCTATGAGAAGATCGTCCAATCCTTCACGAGGTTGAGCGAAAAGAAGCGCGCTCTCCGCATCGTCTATGATGTGGAACGTGAGATCTCGCGTTATCTGCTGACAGTCGCGTTAATCAACACGGGTCTGGGCATTGCGGTTGGAACTGGACTTTGGGCGCTTGGCATGCCGATGCCGTTCGTCTTCGGTGTCGCGGCAGCCCTGTTGAACTTCCTGCCCTATATCGGCTCCGCGACGACCATCATCCTGGTGACGGTCATGTCACTGGTCAGTTTCGACAGTTTGGCCTTCGCGTTGCTTCCGCCGATCTTCGTGACGCTCTGCAACCTCATCGAGGGCAACATGGTCACGCCGCTGATCGTAGGGCGGCGGCTGGAGATCAACGCCGTCGCGATTTTCATTGCCGTTGCCTTCTGGTCGTGGCTGTGGGGCTTCATCGGCGCGCTGATCGCGGTGCCCCTGTTGGTTGTCATCAAGGTGTTTTGCGACCATTTCGAAAGCTTGAGCCATGTCGGCAATTTTCTGTCGGCGCAGCAAACCGCCGAAGAGGTCGATGATGACAAGCAGGAGGCAAAGCGGATGACGCCGTAGCCTGCCGCGTTGGCAGGCATACGGTGTCGTCTGCGTCAGGTGGATTGAGCGGTCAGCATTGTCCGGAGCGGCGGATCCTCCAGCCGGCAGCCTCCGCCTCGCAGGCATTGGCAAAGCTTTGCTGGCGGTTGCCTCGAACGGCGCAGACCGGGCGGTATTCGCGGGTGCAGGCTTGCGGACGGACTGCGCCCGGGCGGCCGGGGCGATCCCAGCCCGGGCCACCGCGGCGGCATTCGCCGGGATGGATGATGCGGAAGCCTTCGGCCCGGGCGACGCAGGCGTTGCCGAGCGTCTCGCGTTGTCCTCTGCGCTCGCCACATACCGGGTCGTACTGCATCGTGCACATGACTTGGCCGCCTGGGCCCGGGCCCGGTGGCAAGGGCCGTGGACCATCCTCGACGACGACGCAGGCTGCCAAAGTGCCCGCTGCTGCGGCTGTAACCAAACCGGCTTTCAATCCCGAAAAACCAAACTTCATGACTATCCTCCAATCAGCTTCCGTCCCGTGGGCACGAAACGACGAAAGCGGAAACAGTTCCATTGGAGAGTCAAAAAATGAGAGCCCTATCGGAGCGCTTGGACGGAATTCGCATCGGGAAAGCAGGTTGGCGTGCGGCCGTTGGCGGACTGCCACTCGCCGATCGAGCGCCGCGTACGGAACCCGGCCAGACCGTCGGCTCCGCCCGTGTCGTAGCCACGCTGCTGCAGTCCCTTTTGCATGGCCGCGACGTCGGAACGCGACAGACCACCGAAGTTGCCCCACTTGCTTGCAAAAGGCCTGTCCCCATAGGCGATCCGGTCTCCCGCGTGACCGACGAAAAGAGCGTAGAGATCGCTCTCATTGTATTTCTTGATCACGTAAAAATTGGGGGTGACGATGAAGGCGGGGCCGAAGCGGCCGGCCGGCATCATCAAGAAACCTTCTCCACGCATTTCATGGTCCGGAAAGGGACGGCCGGAGACGCGGGAAATTCCCATTCCAACCCATTCGGAAATCGGCCGGCCACGATCCGGACCTTCGAGGGCACAAGATATGTTTTCAGGCACCGTTACCTCAAAGCCCCAGTCCCTCCCGTGTGTCCAGCCGAAATGGGCAAGATAATTGGCAATCGACGCCAATGTATCTTCTTCCGAATTCCAGATGTCCGCGCGGCTGCCGGAATAGCCAATCGCATGGGCGAGATATGAAGTCGGTAGAAATTGCGGCTGGCCGAGTGCGCCGGCCCAGGAGGACTTCATCTCCGAAAGGCTTGCGTGGCCGCCCTCGACCATCTGCAATGCGGCGATGACTTCTGCCCGGAACATGTCCTTGCGTGCAGCCAGAAAAGCTTTGGTTCCGAGGACCTGGAAGGCGTCATGTGGTATGCGCGCCATCCCGAAGCCGCTCTCGCGCCCCCAGATGGAGAGCAGGATTCCACCAGGTACACCGTACCGGCCTTCAAGGTCGCGCAACACTGGTGCCAGACGGCCGGCGCGTTGGCGTCCGCCTGCGGTCACGCCGGCGACGATGTTCTCGGCGAAATAGTTGCCGGGTGACCCGAATTCCGCCTGATGCTGGCGTTGCGGCGTCTGCGCCGCCTCTCCCGGCAAGATAAGATCGGGAAGATCGAGATTAGGACCGATACCTGCAAACGCGGTATCGAAGGTTTGCTGCGAGACGCCAGCGCGAGCGGCTGCGGGCCATAGCTCCTCTTGCAGCCACGACCGGAACTGCTGATCGATGGATTGGGCGAAGACAGGGGGAGAAACAAAGGTCAGCAGAAATAGGAGAGCCAGTGTTCTGCATTGGCTTATCATCGCGCTCCTCCTTGAGCCGGACGTTCAAAATACCGTGCGCGATCGCAACGCGGCCATCAACGTCCCATCGTCGAGATAGTCGAGTTCGCCGCCGACCGGCACGCCATGCGCTAGCCGCGTAACCTTGACCCCGCTGGTGGACAATTGGTCTGTGATGTAATGCGCGGTCGTCTGGCCCTCGACGGTCGCGTTGACGGCGAGGATGACCTCCGTCACCGCATCCGTCGTCACCCGGCCGATCAATGTCTTGATGTTGAGGTCGTCCGGGCCGACTCCGTCGAGCGGCGAAAGCGTGCCGCCCAGAACGTGGTAGCCCGCATTCATCGCCGCTGCGCGCTCAAGGGCCCAAAGGTCGGCGACGTCTTCAACGACGATCAATGTCGCATGCTCGCGCCGCGGATCGGCACAGATCGTACAAGGATCGGATGTATCGACATTTCCGCAGGTCGAGCAAACGCGCACCGTCTCGACGGCTTCGGCCATGGCTGCGGCGAGCGGCAGGAAAAGCTGCTCCTTCTTCTTGATCAGATGGAGCGCTGCACGTCTTGCCGAACGCGGTCCAAGCCCTGGCACTTTGGCCAGAAGCTGGATCAGCCGCTCGATCTCGGGACCTGCGATTCGCTTCGACATGCCGGCGATGTAGATTGTTTTACAGCCGTTGGATAGGCCGCGCCAGCTACTGGTCCGCAGCTCGGTTCCTGCTGCTAGCGATGAGCGCGCCGATTGCGTCGGCCTTGGCTGGCTCGATGTCGAAAGCAAGAGCTGCAACTGGCGGCTCCGACGAAGCGGGAGCCATCTTGGTCTGCATGCCTTCAACGCGGCCGGCAGCCGCGAGTTGTGCCTGGCGGCGCGCCGGTGACGCACGTCGTTCGTCTCGACTGCGCTTCTCATAGAACGAGTTGCCGCCCGCTTGCAGCACATAATGCATATTGGGGTAGGGGAAGCTCAAACCAGCCTGATGGAAAAATTTGGCGCGGTTAATGGCGGGATGTCGTTCCCCATCCAGCACGGCGTCGGCTGCGGCCATGACATCCGGCAGAGCGCCGGATTCCATCTTGCGTGTCAGGACGCCAGGCGCGAACTGATTTTTCTGGCCGACCACGCCACAGATCGTGTCCGGATAGGCATTGGAAGCGACGCGATTCATAACGACGGACCCGACGGCAATCAGCCCTTCACGGCTAGAGCGGTGCGATTCGAAGAACATGGCGCGCGCCAGACAGTCTCGCTCCGTGGCTGCTGCCCGCACCGGCTTGATCGAAGAGGTAGCGACATCGTCGAGAAGATCCGCGCTGGACGTGCAGGCGGCAAGGGCAAGGGACACGATAACCGCCGACGCGGCGGCCGAAAGTCGGTTAGACACGATACAAACCTCTCCAATCGGCCCCCGCCGTTATGCTGCAGACGTTCAAGAAGCTTTTTGCGGCGAAAAAGCGGCAACGGTCAAAACACACCTGTGCCCCAAAACCGCCAAACAGCTGGCATCAGCCTATGGGTCGAATCCTTACGCATCGATTAACGCATCATTGACGATGAGGTCGTGTCACCCGGTCCTAGAATGGCAGTTTCATGCCCGGCGGGATTGGCAGGCCGGCGGTCAGTTCCTGCGTCTTTTGCTGGATGATGGCTTCAAGCTTGTCTTTTGCGTCATTGTGAGCGGCAAGAATCAGATCCTCGAGAATCTCGACATCGTCTTCCTTAAAGAGCGATGGATCGATCTTGAGCGACTTCATCTCGAATTTGCCGGCAAGCGTCACGCGAACCAGCCCGCCCACGGCTTCGCCCGTTGCTTCCACGCTGGCCAGTTCTTCCTGCATCTGCTGGAACTTCGCTTGCATCTCGCGGGCCTTGCCCATCATACCGAGAAGATCTTTCATCCGTGTCTCCGTTTTTCAGAGGTCGTCGTCCGCATCAACATCGCCGAGTTCGGGATCGACAGGCATGTCATTGGCATCGAGTTCGAGGTCGGCTCCTTCCGGAGCATCAGGCATTCGAACATCGATGATTCGCGCGCCTGGAAAGCGCGCGAGTATCGCCGCGACTGCCGGGTCGTTTCGAGCATCGAGCAATGCCGTGTCGCGCTTCGTCTGTTCACGTTCGCTGATCGTCTCGCCGCCGCGCTCGCGCGAGACGGTGATGATCCAGCGCCGGCCTGTCCAGTTGTGGAGGCGTGTCATCAGATCGTTGACGAGCAGGCGCGG
>CAZEEC010000075.1:0-9799 GCA_964511105.1 uncultured Mesorhizobium sp. | reverse complement strand
CGCCGACAGTCCGGATTGACGTTCGCTCAGGCGCTCGATCTGGCGGTCAAACGCTTCATCGATGCGTGAGACGTCGGTGCCGATCCGCTCGCTCAACTCGCTTTGGTGGTTGGTGACAGCCTCGTACTGGCGGTCGAACAGTCCGGAGACGCGCTCCAGTTCGGCATCCATGGTCGACGAAAGGTCGCCCTGACGTGTCGTCAGGCGTTCGATCTGGCGGTCAAATGCTTCATCGATGCGCGAGACGTCCGAACTGATCGCGGATTGGAGCTCTCCTTGCCGGGTGCCCAGCGTCTCGATGCCGCGCAAAATGGTGTCGTCGATTCGTCCGGCATCGGCCGCAATGGCGGCCGACAATTCGGCCTGACGCTCCGCCAATCTGTCGATCTGATTGGCAAATGCGCCTTCGACGCGCACCGTTCCGGATTCCAGTGCCGTGGTCAGATCGGATTGGCGTTCGGCAAGGGTCTGGACGTGCTGCGAGACGGCCTCGTCGAGCCCCAGGCGGGTCGCCTCGAGAAGCGACATGTCATCCTGAAGGGCGGTCGCAAGACGCTCTCTGCCTTCCGTCAGGCCGGAAACCTGCTGCTCGAACGCGGCGCCCATCTCACGCTGCGCCTCGCCGATCCGGACAATGTCGTCCGTCAGGGCGTTGGTCAGGATCGAGCGACCTTCGGCCATGCGTTCGACATGACTGGTGATTGCGTGATCCATGGCTTGACGGGTCTCGGCGAGCCGCTGCAGATCCTCGTCGAGCGCAACGCTGATGACATTGCGGCTGTCGCCAAGAGTGGCCGCGAAATCGACGGCGCGGGTTTCGAGCATGGCCGAAGTCGAGGCCACCAGCTCTGAGAAATCCGATCCGATGCGCGCCTTCGTTTCGTCGAGTAGCATGTTGACCTGCTGCCTGCCTTCGGTGAAGGTCTGCGCGATCTCCTTGGTGCGGTCGATCAGCGTGTCGTTGATCTGCTTGGCGCGGGCCTCTAGCGCGGCGTTGAGCTTTTCGGTGCCGGTGTCGAGCGTCTGGGCGCGCGTTTCGAACTGTGAGAGAAGCGACTGGCCGCGCTCTTCCAGTGTGCGTTCGATGTCGCGAAGGCGGTTGTCGAATTCGTCGGAAAGTGCGCGCGAAGTGGTGCCGAGCAGGGAAACCATGCCCGTGGTGCGGTCGTCGAGCATCTGGCTGATGGAGCGGGTGGCGGTGTCGGCCGCGTCGTTCAACGAGGCGATGCGCGTATCGAGCAGATTGGCCATCGCATCGCCCGAGGTCGAGATGCGCTCGGAGATTGTGTCGATCCGTATGTCGAGCGCACCCTGCATCGTCGCACCGCTCTGACTGATGCTTTCGATCAGCGACGATCCGCTGTCGGCGATCGAGCCGGTGATCTGGCTCGAAAGATCGACGATGTTCTGGCGGATGGCGTCGCTTGCCGTCGACAGTTCATCCTTAAGCGTCTCATGCGCGCCGGCGATCGAGGCGCGGACCCGCTCGGCATGGCTAACCACGGCCTCGCGCTCGCTGCCGAGCCCGTCGACCAGAGAGCGAATGCGCGTTTCGTTCTCGGAATAGGCCCGTTCGAGTTCGTTAACCTCCGTGTGCACCAGGGTCTCGAGTTCGACTGCGCGAGCCAGCGTGCGCTCGATGCCTTCGCCCATGGCCTGCACCTCGCGGCGCACCGCCTGGCCGACCATCATGACGCGATCGGTCGCGATATGCTCCGGCTCGGCGAGGCGAAAAGCGACTTCGGTCATCGATTGGGCGGCGCTGCGCATCTCCTGCGCCCGACGGATCATGACGGCAAAACCCCAGAACAGAATGATCGGCACGATGATGCCGAGCGCCAGGCCAATCGCATAAGGGGCGGCGATCAGTTCGGCGAGCGAGCTGATCTGCCAGATCTGCGGCGCAAAGAGGAGATGGCCGACGAGCAAGCCTGAAGCCGCCCAGACGGCCGACAACAATCCCACGATCCAGTAGATCGTGCGCGGAACGGGCTTCGCGATGCTCTGGACGAAGGCCTTGTAGTCCTTCTGGCGGTCGTCATTGGCGGCCGCGAATGCCGAGGGGCGAGCCGAGGCCTGCGCTTCGACCGGCCGAAGATCGGCAATCCGGACCGGCCCGTCATTGGCGGCGCGTGCAACGGCGGGCGCGGCCGATGTCGGCGATCTCTCGCTATCGGAATCGGATCCGGTCGTGCGATTTTCCAGCGCCAGCTCTTCCGCGGCCTGCGATATCTGGGCTTCGAAATCCTCCATCGACGCAGCAATGTCCAGGGGCTGCTCAGAGGTCTCGATGATCTCGTCATCCATGACGAGTTCGATGTCGAGTGCGTCCTCGAGTTCCTTTTCGATGTCGGACTCGATATCGGTGTTGGTCGCAGGTTTCATCGCCATGCCGCTTTACCCTATACTATCGCAGCGGGTCCTCGTATTCGGCCTAAACCGCCCGCGCATTGAAGCCCAGTTCGCCAATTCGTATCGTATCGGGACAGCCCTGGTATTGGAACTCGCAATCGGCGCCATGCGTAAAACTTTAAACATAGGGTTAACGTGGATCAACGCAGTTCAAAGAAACCTTTGCGCCTTCCTGAGAATGCGACGAATCGCGTTAACCGGCGAAGGATCGAAGCGGCCGGGCATCCCGGAATGGCACATGAGCAGGAGTTAATGCCCACCCTGATCGATTTGTTGCACCTCGACCGGCAAACGATGGGCGACAATCGCTTGGCTGACGAGCTATTGGCGATGTTCGTGCTTCAACTCGATACCGCCTTACAGGAACTGCCCGGCGCGCCGGAAAGACGGCGCGGAGCCCTGGCCCATTCGCTGAAGGGCACGGCGAGGTCGCTTGGGATCCTCGCCATCGCCGAGTGCGCGGCCGCACTCGAAGACCCGCCGTTCGATTCGGGGCGCATCGCGCAACTGTCCACGCTCGCGACGCAGCTGCGCGAGGAGGTCCACACGCGACTGTCGCGGGCGGGTTG
This sequence comes from uncultured Mesorhizobium sp., assembly GCA_964511105.1. Classification (GTDB taxonomy): domain Bacteria; phylum Pseudomonadota; class Alphaproteobacteria; order Rhizobiales; family Rhizobiaceae; genus Aliihoeflea. Next base: position 6,818 of record CAZEEC010000075.1, on the reverse strand, counting down.
ACAGGCTTTGCCCAGCCATTATGTCATCCTGCGGATATGGCGCCGGTATTGATGCGCATTCTCCAATGAGTTCTTGAATGACCAAGCTGACTTTTGTGGCTTTCGACGGCACGCGCTTCGACGTGGAAGCTGAGAACGGCTCAAGCGTGATGGAAAATGCCATTAAGGCAGGTGTGCCGGGGATAGAGGCGGAGTGCGGTGGCGCCTGTGCCTGCGCCACCTGTCATGTCTACGTCGATGAGGCCTGGTCGCCCCAGGTCGGAGAGCCTCAGGCGATGGAAGAGGACATGCTTGATTTCGCCTATGACGTTCGCCCGACGTCGCGGCTGTCTTGCCAGATCCGCGTATCGGAGGAACTCGACGGTCTCATCGTTCATGTGCCCGAGCGCCAGGGGTGACGGCCGGGTCCAGGCGCTGCAAACGATATTCCAGCAATCGCAACATCCGGCTTTCGAAATTTACCGTCTCGACCCGGTCGTAGCGAGCCTGTTCGGCGTCGTGTTCGCTCAGGACACGGCGGCCGATGCTTTCAGCCCGCGTTGCGGCGTCCTCGCAGGTCGCGGCGTCGCGGACGCCTAGGAGCGCTTGTTCCAGTCGCTGTGCATAGGTCCGCGCGATGACGATATGTCCTTCCTCATGCCGCCGGATGTCTGCTGACAGCGTGTCCCAGATGAGGACTGTTTCTGTCCCGGCTGAGGTCCGGTCCCGCCAGCGGGGCAGAAAGACTTCGGCCGCCACCGTTACGTTGGCTTCCGAGACGCTGCATCGACCATTGCTTGCCTGGTATCCGACGCGTGTCTTGAATTCCATCCGGGTCGCGCCCGGATGACGGCTTCCTGTAGAGCCCAGAACAGGGCCGCGTTTTTCAAGGTCGGCTTCGATCTGATCAAGGGTGAGGCCGCCGACCGTAAAATAGCTGTAGCTGCGCGAAACCGAGGCGCCATGGGCCGTCGAAAGTGCCGCGAGAAGGGCAACGCATCCAGCCACGACAGGCTTCATCATTCGTCTCCTCGTGGAACTGATTGTCATTTCCGGCCATGCCGAGCAACGCTTTCACGGAAGTCTGAAGAATTCTTGCCGCGGCTGGGAATTTTGTTGATTTGGCGCAGACCCGCGTCCAATAGCGGGCCATGTTGAATGAACCTGCATCAACCGCGCGCGTCGAACGAGTATGGCGGCTTGCCCATGGACGCTCGCTGGCGCTTGGCCCGCGTGGCCTCGTGATGGGCATCTTGAACGTGACCCCCGACAGCTTTTCCGACGGCGGCCGGTTCGACACGTTCGACGGTGCGCTCCGCCAGGCGGAGCGGATGCTTCTGGAGGGCGCGTCGATCGTCGACATTGGCGGGGAATCGACGCGGCCAGGGGCGAAGGCCATCTCGGCGGCTGAAGAGCAGGACCGCGTGCTGCCCGTCATCGAGGCGCTGGCACGCCGCTCTGACGCCATCCTGTCGATTGACACCTATCGAGCCGAGACGGCGCGGCTGGCCGTCGATACGGGCGCGCATATCGTCAATGATGTCTGGGGCGTTCAAAAAGAGCCCGCTGTCGCCGAGATCGCGGCCAGCACTGGCGCGGGCTTGGTGATCATGCATACGGGCCGGGAGCGCGAAACCCTTCCTGATCCTGTGGGCGATCAGATCGCCTTTTTGTCGAAATCTCTTGAGATCGCAGATCGGGCAGGCGTAACCCGGAGCCAGATCATGCTCGATCCCGGCTTCGGTTTCGCCAAGGATGCGCAGCACAATCTGGATTTGATTGCCCGGTTTCCGGAACTGCATCGGCTCAGCTTCCCCTGGCTGGTTGGGACATCGCGCAAGCGCTTCCTGGGCGAGATCACCGGTCGCGATCCTGTGGAGCGCGGTATCGCGACTGCGGCAACGACCGTCGCATTGCGGCTTGCCGGCGCGGCGATTTTTCGTGTTCATGACGTTGCGGTTAATGCGGAGGCGCTCAAGGTTGCCGACGCGATTGTGGCGCGTTCCGCCGGCGGGAGCCACCAATAGAGATGTATACGATCCGTCTGAAGAACTGCGCCTTCTTCGCCCGCCATGGCGTCTATGTCGAAGAGGAGACGCTTGGTCAGCGCTTCTATGTCGACGCGGAACTTGCCATTGAGCCTGATGGGCCACTCGACGGCGACTCGATCGAGGGCACGGTCGATTATGGCGCGGCCTTTATGGAGATCGAGCGCGTCGTCACCGGCACGCGGCGCTTCTTGATCGAGCGGCTTGCGTACGATATCGCGAAAGCGCTCTGCGCGCGTTTTCCGCAGATCCGCACGGCATCGATCACGGTGCGCAAGCCGAGCGCGCCCGTTCCGGGCATTCTCGATTATGTCGAGGTGAATGTTGTCTGGTCACAGTGAGGCGACAGCCTTTCTCGGGCTTGGAGGCAATCTGGGCGATCCACAAGCCAGCATGGCGGCGGCGCTGAACGATCTTGATGCGTATGAGGCGATCCGCGTCGTCGACGTTTCCTCCGTCTATCGGACGCCGCCCTGGGGAGTCACCGATCAGCCGGACTTTCTCAACGCGGCGGCTAAGCTTGCCACCAGCCTTCCGCCCCGCGACCTTCTGGACGTCTGTCTCGCAATCGAGCGGAATTTGAAGCGTGTTCGCTCCGAGCGGTGGGGCCCGCGTGGCATCGATCTCGACATCTTGCTCTACGGGACGGCCCGCATCGCAGAAGAGGGGCTGTCGATCCCCCATCCGCGCATGATGGAACGTGCGTTCGTTCTGGTTCCGCTATTGGAAATTGCACCTGGCTTGAAGGTTGGCGGCGCGTCCATCGCGGATGCGCTTGCTGTCCTCGACACCGAGGACATTACCCGCTTGCCCTCGCCCCCGGACTGGTGGCGTCGCGACAGCGACTCAGGCTGAAACTTCAGCGATTGGCGAGCGAGCCGACCGGAGCCTGTCCGACGCGCTTCAGGTTCACGCCGATCACCGGTACCATCTGGTCGTCGACCAGCACCGAAACCGTCACTGTCATCGTGTTTTCGTCGGGCAGGCGGGCCAGCATGGCGCCGTTGAGCTGATTGCGGTTGAGCGTCAAGGTCACCTTGCTGCCCTCGACCTTGCCGCCGACCACGTCGAGGCCGGTCCCGTCGGATCCGTCCATGAATGAACCGCGATAGCCCGAACGTCCCTGATGCTGAACGCTCGCCTGCATCTTCTGGGTGAACAGGCCGATGCGGCAGCCGCCATCCAGCGACATGCCGACCGTGTCGCGCGGCGTGGCGCCGGTGAAATTGCACACGAATTTCGTGCCCTTGTATTTGCCGGCAACGATCTCGCCCGGGCCGGACCATGCGCCTTCGACCGTATGGAAGAACTGGCGGTCCTTTTCCGAAGCTTGGGCCGGCATGGCGGAAATGCCCATGGCAATGGCGGCGGCTGCCCAAACGGATGAGGTGAGGCGATAGGAAGACATCGAATCGGCACCTTTGAACGCGACACGGCTTGCAGAAGCTTGGTCGCGAAGGGTTAAGGATTTGGTTGCGAAGCAGTTCCCTCGACAATGAGTCAGCTCGACCGCAGACGCAAGCTCATTGTTGCCGCGTTCTGTTTTCAAGTGTCGCGGCGTGTCGCAAAAGACGCAAGGCTCGTGACGAAATCGCCGACGCTTGGCCGCTTGACGGCATGAAAGGGCAGGGGTCTGACCACCTCCATCGCCGCCAGACCGACCCGGACTGTCATCACGCCGTTGACGACGCCTTCGCCAAGCTTCGCTGACAGGCGCGCGGCTAGACCTTGGCCCACGATCTGGTGAATGAACTCGTCGCCGGCGGCAATGGCGCCGGTTACCGCCAGATGCGCGAGTACGTTGCGCACCAGCCGGAAATAGCCGAGTGTGGCCGGACGCGCGCCGTAAAGTTCGGACAGCCGCCGGATCAACCGGCCTGATTCGAAGATGATATAGGCGACGTCGACCAGCGCGCGCGGACTGACAGCCGTCACGACGCTGACGCGCTTGGCCGCATCGAGGATCAGCTTGCGCGCCTCTATGTCGAGAGGTCCAACCAGTTCGGTTTCGGCGAGCCGGATGAGATCGGGGCCGTCCATGATATCGTCGCGCAACGTCTCCAGCGTGGCCCGTCCGGCAGCCGTTTGAGGGCGGGCCGCGAGAAATCCCTTCAACCGATCGACAAAGGAGCGGGCCTCCGACAGCCGGCCGTCGTGCCGGGCGAGATCGGCGTCAGCCCGCATGGCGGCGACGGATTGCAGGCGTGCCAGTGCAAGCGCTTCCCGGACGATGATCGCGAGCAGCGCCAACGCGGCAATGATCGCCAGGCCGATCCCGATGACGCCCAGAATGTCTGAGCGGGCAAACAGATCGGAAATCACCCGTTCGGCCCAAAGCCCGACCGCGAGGCTGACCAGCAGTGCGAACGCGCCGGCGAAGATGCGTCCAAGCCTCATGCCGGGCCGCTGACGCAGCGTTGGAGGCGGTGGCGGATCGGTGTCGGCCGCGTCGAATATGTCGACCTCAGCTTCTTCAATGCGCTCGAGATCTGGACCCGAAAGAGCCCGTGGCTCGCGCGGCGGCATGGTCTGCGGCTCTCGTGCGCCCGGTACGGTGAAGGATTGGGGGTTGCGATCGCCGGTCAACGCAGATGGTCCCCGAACAAAAACTGGAATGCGCGGTCGAGCCGGATATGAGGCAGCGACAGGGTCGCGCCGTCGGCGGTCGTCTCGAGTCGTGGCGGCCGAAAGCGAACGAAGCGCAGGGACGAGCGGTGCCCGATTGTCTCAAGTGCCACTTTCGGATCACGCGGCAAGTCGCCGGGGAAGATCGCTGTTTCCGTTTCACCATCGAATCGATCCTGCCCGATGGTTTCGCCGACAAGTGGCGTACCGATGATGACGGGAAGCGTCTCGCCATTCTCGCGCACCGTACCCTCGCGCGTCGCGCGGACCGCTGCCATCGCCAGCACGTCGATCTTCGCGCCGCTGGCGCTTGCCCGCGAAATGGCGCGATCGGCCAGCCGCCGCACGATCGCTTCCAGCCGGTCGTGGCTTTCATGATGGAGATGGTCCGCCTTGGTCGCGGCAATCAGAATGCGATCGATGCGTCGGAAAAAGAGATCGGTAAGGAGATTGCCCGATCCGGGGCGGAAGCAGGACAAGATCTCCGTCAAGGCGTGTTCAAGATCGCTAACCGCCTCGGGGCCGGCATTCAGGGCCTGCAGCGCATCGATGAGCACGATCTGTCGGTCGAGCCGCGCAATGTGGTCGCGAAAGAAGGGCCGGACGACATGGGATTTATAAGCTTCGTATCGCCGCGCCATCATCGCCTGCAACGAGCCGGGGCGAGCTTTCGCGGCGCCAAGATCGGGCAGCGGGGCGAATGTCAGCGCCGGAGAACCTTCGAGATCGCCCGGCATCAGGAACCGCCCTGGCGGCAGCGTCGACAGCGCGCGCGTGTCGTCTTTGCCGGCCTTCAGGTAGCGCGTATAGGCTTCGGCCAATCGTCGCGCCGTCATCTCGTCGCCCTCGGCAGATGGATCGACCGCTCCGGCCACCTCTTGCCATTCGCGTGCCAGATCGGCCCGAATGGGAAGCCCCGCAAGCGTTTGCGCGTCGCGTGAAAATTCCTCGTAGCTTTTCCCCAGGAGCGGCAGGTCGAGCAGCCACTCGCCTGGATAGTCGACGATGTCGAGGGAGAGGCGGCCGGGCGAGAAGATGCGCCCCCAGCCCGACGCGCTTTCGTAGTCTACTGTCAGACGCAATTCCGATATCGCGCGTGTCGATTCCGGCCAGATCCGCTTGTCGACCAGCGCCGCGACGTGATCTTCATATTGGAAACGCGGCACGTCGTCGTCGGGCTGGTGTTCGAGATAGCTGCGCGCGATGCGGCCGCTTTTCATGGCTTCGAACATCGGCAGCCGACCGCCGTGCAGCAGATTGTGCACGAGCGCGGTGATGAATACGGTTTTGCCGGCACGAGACAGGCCCGTCACGCCCAGTCGAATCGCCGGCGAGAGAAGGCCGGTCGTGCGACCGGCGAAGGTTCCAAGCGCGAGGCGAACCTCATCGCCGAATGTTGTCTGCAGGGCCAAAAATGCGAATTCCTAAGGCTGGCTTGTCGATGCAGATAGGTCGCGCCTTGAGCGGATGACAGAGGCGGCTGCTATTTCAGGTCGACAGGGCTGATGAAGGTTTCAAGCCTCCCGGTTCCGGGCTCGATCGCCGCAAGTGCGGTGCTGAGGCCGATGATCGCCAGCGCACAGGTCGGAAAACCGGACCGTAGCCGGTCATCCATGTCGCCGTCCCGCACCAGCGCGATTGCCAGTTCCTCCATGACCGGATTGTGCCCGACGATCAGCAGGCTGTCCCCATCGGCTTGCTGGCGAATGATATCGAGGGCCTGAGCCGGCGTGGCTTCATAAAGGTCGCGAAGATAGGTCGTGGAAGTGCCATCCAGCGCCATGGCCTCGACGGTCTGTCGGCTGCGCGTGGCGGCAGAGGCGGCGATGCGCGCAATTTTTACCCCGTTTCGGCGAAGATGGGCACCGAGCCGCCGGGCGTCTTCGATGCCCGAGGAATCGAGCGCCCGGTCGAAATCGCGCTGGCCGGGAGCGGCCCAGCGGGCTTTGGCGTGCCGTAGCAGAAGAAGTTCAGGCATCGGTGCCCCTTGACTGTGGCCTCAGATTGCGCGGTGCGATGCCGTGTGCAAGAGGATGCCATGCCGGCCGTAAGCTTTCCACGACAAGTGACAAATGCGTGAGACCCCTGCCGTTAGTGCTTGTGCAGTACATAAGCCCCGAATATATAGGCGCCGGTTTGGTGATGTGGGGTGAGTCTGATGAGCAA
>CAZEEC010000074.1:0-10081 GCA_964511105.1 uncultured Mesorhizobium sp. | reverse complement strand
GTCTCGACATATCGGAAAACGCCGCCTCTTCCCCGCCTGCGTCGTTGAAGGAGAGTCCGGCCAACCCATAATCGGTGACCATAACCAAGGCGACGCCGAACGGGGAGGGATGATAGCCGTAGCGGATCGTCAGACCGGTGCCGCGCATCTTGTAGTGCCCCGGAGACATCGCTTCATGTGTCACGAACAGATCGTGCAGCCGACCGGGGCCGGACATGCCGAGTTCCATCGAGGCCTCCAGCAGAGGCAGTCCGTCGCTGAGCAGTCGACGCGCGTGGTCGAGCGTGACTGCCTGCAGGAACGCCTTCGGCGAAAGTCCCGCCCAGCGGGTGAAAAGCTTCTGCAGGCCTATCGGCGTTTCACCGACATCGACCGCCAGGCTTTCGAGGGTGGGCTGATCGCGATAGTCGAGGCTGATCCGCTCGATCACGCGGCGCACGATCTCATAGTCCGAACCATGCGGCGTGATGTCTTTTTGAAGCGCGGCGCTGTGGACGTTCATGTGACATCTCCTGATCGCGCTGAATATTGCGTAGCGCGTGTGCCGCCGCCACCCGATTCTTGATACATCCTGTACGATAGTGACTTAGCGCGCTTTGGCGGTCGCCAGCGCCTGCCCGAACGCCGCAGCGAAGCTTTCACGGTCACTCGGATTAAGGAAGGAGCCGATCGTCACGCGCCGTCCTTCGCCCTCGACCGTCATATCGGTTATGCCGATCATCTCGTGGCGCGCGATGCTGAACTTCGCCCAGAACGGATTGAACGAGTGGGCCTCAGCCTTCCCGGATGGCGTGATCTTGCGGATGTCGAGGCGGGTACGCGAGACAGCCACCTCCTCGCGGGCCCGGCCCGAGCGGTAGCTGGCGCGAAAGGCGAGATATACGAGGAGAACATCGAGTCCGAAGAAGCCGAATACGGGCCAGGCGCCCATTGACAGGAACATGCCTCCAAGCGCGATCCAGAACGCGACCAGTATGCCCATCAAGACAATGAAGCCGGTTTGGCCAAGCGACCGGTAGGGCGTCAGCAACGCCTTGAAGTACGGTTCATCGGCGACGTTTGTATCGATCATGGCAAATAACTATAGAAGCTGTATGCAAAAGCCCAAGACCAAAAAGGCGTTCTCGGCCGCCGAGCCATCAAATCTGCGCGACAGGTCGAAACGTGCGACGATCGGGCCTGCGCGACGTTCGCACTATACCCGCGCCGAAATCGCAGAGATTTTCCGGCGATTCCACATCCAGCGACCCGAGCCGCAAGGGGAACTGGAGCATGTAAACGCCTTCACCTTGCTGGTTGCCGTGGTACTTTCCGCCCAGGCAACGGATGTCGGCGTCAACAAGGCGACGCGCCCGCTCTTTGCCATTGCCGATACGCCGCAAAAGATGCTGGCGCTGGGCGAGGAAAAGGTCGGCGGCTTCATCAGGACGATCGGGCTATGGCGCAACAAGGCGAAGAACGTCATCGCGCTTTGTGAGACTCTGATCCGCGACCATGGCGGTGAGGTGCCGGGCAGCCGCGATGAACTAATCAAGCTGCCTGGCGTCGGCCGCAAGACTGCCAATGTCGTTCTGAATATGGCGTTTGGACAGCCGACCATGGCCGTCGACACGCACATATTTCGGATCGGCAACCGGATCGGACTCGCGCCGGGCAAGACTCCCGACGAGGTCGAAGAGATGTTGGTGCGCATCATCCCGAATCAATATTTGCACCATGCTCATCACTGGCTGATCTTGCATGGGCGTTATGTCTGCAAGGCCAGAAAGCCCGATTGTCCGGCTTGTGTCATTGCCGACCTTTGCAAGTCGTCCGAAAAGACGACGTCGATCCCGGCGCCGTTGGTGCCGATCGCTCCGCTTGCCGAGGTTCCTGTCGGTTACTCGGAGCTATAGAGCTTCCAGTTCTTGGTGAAGTGGCCTTCCGCGAGTTGCGAATGGGCGACGATGCGGTTGCGACCACCATTCTTGGCCGCATAAAGCGCACGGTCCGCTCGGCGGTACAGCTCGTCCGGACCCTTAGACTCGGATGCCATGCAAACGCCAAGGGATAATGTTATCGGGCCGTAATCGGTGCCTGACTTAGCGTTGACGAAGGGAGTTTGCGCGACTGCGAGCCTGATTTCCTCCGCGAGATCGAGAACAGCTTTCTCGCTCATTCCGGTGACGATGACGCCGAACTCTTCGCCGCCGGTACGTGCTGTCACCACGTTGGACGACATCGATGCCTTGAAGCATGAAGCGACGATCTGCAGGATGCGATCACCGATCGGATGGCCGTGCTTGTCGTTGACCGATTTAAACCGATCGATATCCGCCAGGATCAGAGCGCTGAACATCGCTTCGCTGCGATCGACATAGATCTCCTCCATCGCGCGATCGAAAGCACGGCGATTGGGAAGACCGGTCAGCGCATCCGTCTCCGACAACTTCTTGTAGCCTTCCAATTCCGCTCTCACCGCTTCAAGTTCGCCGGACTTGTCGTGGATGGTCGTTGCTACGCGGCGGGAGGAATCGATAGCGGTCTCGGTTGCGTTCGACATCACGAGCGCGATCTTCTGCAGGAATTCATGGGATACAGAGGAGCGGGCGTTCAGTCCTTCCGTTGTCGCGCCAAGGATTTCTCCATATTTCTCGCGCGATGACTGCTCCCGCCTCAAAATGCAGAGAATTTCATCGAGCTTCAGACTCATGGATTGATGCACGCTCTCCATGATCCGTTCGCCGCGTCCGCGACCGAGAACACGTTCCGCCATGCGGTCGAAACTATCCTGATCCGGCGTCGGACCTAGAACCGCGATTGCGTTCACAAGCGCAGGATTGGCGCCGCTCAAGGCTTCGTAGACGACTTCGTAATTGCGGGGGATGGCGTCCAGATGCATCTGGCGCAAGCGCGCGAGCACGTTTGTTCCGATATCGGCCGCAAGCGGCTCGGGCATTTCCGAAAGCTGCATCCGTACCCGCCCCCGTTGCACGCGCTGCCTGGCAGGCGTATGGACCCCGCCGCCAGTCGTCGCACTGAGTAGACTAACGCAAAGTCAATAAAGGGATCGTTAATCTGTAAGGATGATAGGAAGATAAAATGCCATGTCTTGGCGACTGTTGTTCCAGCTTCTCGTGATTTAAGACCGGTCGATCGGTTTGGGAATGCCCTCAAGCGCGAGAACGCTGTTGTAATAGCGAGCGTCGCCGGTGACTTCCGCCCCCAGCCATTCCGGCAGCAGCGACGAATCGACGGCGCGTTCAGTTTCCAATTCAGCCAGTACAAGCCCAACCAGACTTCCGCGAAAGACATCCACCTCGAACGACAAGTCTTGCCACGGAACGATGTGACGCTCCTTGACGATTTGGCTCGATGCGTGGACGAGCATCGGCATCGGCATCGGCGACCGGAACTGGATATTCGAACTCTTTGCGTCGCAGCGCGGCGTCTCCGAATTTCAAGGTTAGGCAGGCTGCCTCGCCTGCAATGCGCAAGCGTACCGATCTGTCGGGCGCGCTCGCGACGTAACCTTGGCGAATAGAGGTTGAACTGGCCACGGACGAACGCCAGGTATCGTCGCGGACCAGAAATTTGCGTTCGGTTTCTGTTGCCATCGTGGCTCCATTCCATTCATGTTCCGTGACAATTCCGCCACATCCGGCGGCCGCCGCGGGTCCGGCGTGGATGCGCTACCAAACACGCTCAATTCCGCCATTGTCAGCGGTTCGATTGCCGCTGGAATAAATTTGTCATTCACCGGAAATTCATGCGCTTCCGGTAGTTTGGCACCGTTCAGGATCGAACATCCGTTGGTTCAGGAATCTGGGTCATGACAATTTGGGCACGCCTTTTCCTTTACACGCGCGCGGTGCGTGAATTTCTGCTGCCGACCTACAGGCCGGAGCGCCATTACATGCGCGGTCCCGGGCCAGCTTGCGCACGTAGGGGCACTTTGTCGGTGCGGTGACCGCGCTGGGCGTGAGCAGGCGGCTCCGACGGAAGCCGCCGTTTATCGCATGAATGAAACGACAAGCATATGATCAAGAAGGGGAGCGGCGCGGCAGCCATGAAGGCGCCAGCGCCGCTTGTCCGGCCGCGAGACTGATCCGCTACTCGGCGACCGAACGCTCGTCCGAACTGCTTTCGCCCGCGATCGAGCGGGTTCCAACGCGTTCAGATTTCGGGTTTTCAGGATGAGGACCGATGACGTTCGGTGCAACCATTGCCGCCATGATCGACCTCCGTAGCGTGAAGCAATGCCGTTTTCAGGCACATCTGTTAACGCGGGTATGCGGCTTTTGTTCATCATGCAGATGATCAATCGTGTGGAGCGGCTTTCAGGTTCCGGTTGACCCGAAGCCACCGCTCGCGCGTGCGGTCGTGCCCAAATGTGACCGCTCTTCCAGTTGCGCGCGGGTCACAGGCGCCACGACGAACTGGGCGATCCGCATGCCCCGCGCGACCGCAAAATCATCATCCCCTAGATTGATGAGCAGGATTTTGACTTCGCCACGATAGTCGCTGTCGATCGTGCCCGGCGTGTTGAGACATGTGACCCCGTGTTTGAACGCGAGGCCCGAACGCGGTCGTACCTGCACTTCATAGCCGGCTGGAATTTCCAGAATGAGGCCGGTCGGCACCAAAGCCCGGCGACCAGGTAAAACAAGCAAGGGACGATCTACGGATACGGCTGCACGAACATCCATCCCGGCCGCTTCCTCGGTCGCATAAGCTGGAAGATCGAGGTCGTGCGCATGAGGGAGGCGCTGGAAACCGATTGAGGGAGAAGAGCCGTTGGTCATGGCGCTTCTATTCCAAAGGCAGTTCGTCAGGTCAATCGTCGGCCTGTGATGCGTCCAGAGGATTCGACGAGACAATGTTTGACTCCATCGCGTCACGCTTTATGCGTCTCACCAGTCGTTTGAAACCAGTGGGAGACAAATCATGCAGGGCGTGACCGTCGTTGACCATCCGCTTGTCCAGCACAAGCTGACGATTATGCGGGACAAGGACACATCGACTGCGAGTTTCCGGCGCCTGCTGCGCGAGATTTCATTGCTTCTATGTTATGAGGTGACGCGCGAACTGGAACTTACCACGCGCATGATCGAAACGCCGATGGAGCCGATGGAAGCGCCGACGCTCGAAGGCAAGAAACTGGTCTTCGCGTCGGTGCTGCGCGCGGGCAACGGATTGCTCGACGGCATGCTCGATCTGGTCCCGGCAGCGCGCGTGGCCCATGTCGGGATTTACCGCGACCACGAAACCCTCGAGGCGGTCGAGTATTTCTTCAAGGCCCCGAGCGACCTGGCCGACCGACTGGTCATCGTCGTCGATCCGATGCTGGCGACGGCGAATTCGTCGATCATGGCCGTCGACAAGCTCAAGCAGCGGGGAGCTACCAATTTGCGGTTTCTTTGCCTGCTTGCCGCTCCCGAAGGCATCGAACGCTTCGCCAAGGCTCACCCGGATGTCCCTGTCATCACCGCTTCGATCGACGAGCGGCTTAACGAGATGGGCTATATCGTGCCTGGCCTCGGCGACGCAGGCGACCGCATGTACGGCACCAAGTAGCCTTCAATCGTCGCCGAGCGCTGGAACAATGATCAGGGTGCCGGCGCGATACGCTGCGCAATGACGGCCGGTACGGCCTGACGGGCAGGCGCGATGTGGATTGCGCTGCGCAACGTGTTGGCAGCCGCTTCGGCTTCGAACTCGGTCCTTGCGTGGATCATTCCCAGCATCTCGCCCTTTGCGATCGGGTCACCCACGCCTGTAAGCCGCGTGATGCCGACGGATGGGTCGATCGTCTCGTCGGCGCGGCGGCGGCCGCCGCCAAGCTCGACGACCGCCAGCCCGATCTCGCGTGTCGCCATCGCGGCCACATAACCATCCCGCTCTGCCAAGACGGGGCGTGCGACAGCTGCGCGGGGAAGGTAGCTTGCTGCTTTGTCGACGAAATCGTTCGGGCCGCCGAGCGCTGCGATCATTCGAGAAAAACGCTCCGTGGCGGCACCGGAACCAAGCGCTTCGCCGACCTGCGACGCCGCTTCATGCGGTGTATCGGCAAGGTCGGCCATCATCAGCATTTCGGCGGCGAGCGCCGATATAACATCCCGTAGGCGCCGATCGCGATGGACACCGGTGAGAAAATCGACGGCGTTCTGCACCTCGAGGGCGTTACCGGCAGCCGACGCCAGGGGGACGTTCATATCGGTGATAAGAGCGGTTGTTCGCAAGCCAGCGCCATTGGCGACATCTACCAGTTTCCGTGCCAGTCGTTCGGCTTCGTCGGGTGATGCCATGAACGCGCCATTGCCGCTCTTGACGTCGAGAACCAGCGATTGAAGCCCTGCCGCGAGTTTCTTCGACAAAATCGACGCTGTGATGAGGGGCACCGACTCCACCGTCGCGGTGATATCCCGGATCGCGTAAAAGCGCTTGTCGGCGGGCGCCAGATCGGCCGTCTGGCCGATGATCGCGCAACCGGCTTCGTGCACGACCCTGCGAAACAGCGGTTCGTCGGGCTGAGAACGATAGCCCGGGATCGAATCCATCTTGTCGAGGGTGCCGCCCGTGTGGCCGAGCCCGCGACCGGAGATCATCGGTACATAGGCGCCGCACGCCGCCACGATCGGGGCCAGCATCAATGACACGTTGTCGCCGACGCCACCGGTCGAATGCTTGTCGGTGACCGGTCCCGGCAGATCCGACCAGTCGAGCACGCGCCCGGAATCGCGCATGGCCAGTGTCAGGGCGATGGTCTCGTCCTGCTCCATGTCGTTGAGAAAGACCGCCATTGCGAAAGCTGCGACCTGACCTTCGGTAAAGATTCCGCTGCTCAGGCCTTCGACGAACGCGTCGATTTCTTCATGCGCAAGACGTCTGCCGTCACGCTTCCTGCGGATGATTTCCTGCGGTAGCATCAATCTACTTTCCTGAAACGGACGCAGTGGCTGCACACACTATTCATCCAACGCACCGTTCGCGAACAGGGTCTTGAGGATTTTCGCCAGCCGCTGGCCGCCGAGCGGCGCCATGTCCTTCGTCTCCTCGTGCGAAAGCTCACCGCCCGTCATGCCGGCGGCCAGATTCGTCACGACTGAGCAAGCGGCGACGCGCAGTCCCAGAAAACGGGCAAGAATGACTTCCGGCACGGTCGACATGCCGACAGCATCCGCGCCGAGTGCGCGCGCCATGCGGATTTCGGCTGGCGTCTCGAATGAGGGTCCCGAGAACCACATATAGACGCCGCTGTGAAGCGGGACTTCCTCGCATGCGGCCGCGGCTTTGATCGCCTTTTGCAGGTCTTCGTCATAGGCTTGGGTCATGCCGACGAAGCGGCGATCGGTCGGTTCCCCGAAGAGCGGATTGGTGCCGGAAAAATTGATGTGATCGGTGATCAGCATCACCGAGCCGGGCGGCATGTCCTCGCGCGTCGATCCGGCCGCATTGGTGAGCAGGAGCGTGTCGATGCCGATGCCGGCGAGGATTTCGAGGGCAGGGCGCATGGCGGCGGCATCCCCCTTCTCGTAATAATGCGCGCGGCCGGCGAGCATCAGGACCGGGTGGCCGGACATATCGCCGGCGACGATCTGGCCTGCATGACCGGTGACGCCGCTTTGCGGAAAGCCGGGGAGGTCTGTGTAAGGAATGCGTATGGCATCTTCCACCTCCTCGACGAGGCCACCAAGTCCGGAGCCCAAGACCAGGGCGATCTTCGGCGTCCTGCCGTCGAGCCGCCTTGCGAGGAGGGAGATCGCGTCCGTCATCTCAGCGTATCGCCCTTGAAGCCGAGGGGCAGGATGTCGGCCATGGTCAGCGTCTCGGCGACGCCATTTTGGTCGCACAGATGCAGCTTGGTGTCGGGATCGGCAAATTCTGCGAGTCTTTGACGGCAGCCGCCGCATGGCGTGATGCGATCCATCTTCTCGGCGACGACGCAGATATCCATGATTCTTCCGCCGCCGCCCATGACGTAGTGTCCGAGCGTCGTCGTTTCTGCGCACCAGCCTTCGGGAAAGGAGGCGTTTTCGATATTCGCGCCGCTGAAGACCCGGCCGTCTTCCGTGAGCAACGCCGCGCCGACGGGGAATTTCGAATAAGGAACGTAGGCGCGGGCCATCGCATCGCGCGCGGCGTCGAACAGAACCTTCGGCATCATCTCTCCTTTACATACGGCACGCCGCCGGCGCGCGGCGGGATCGCCTTGCCGATGAACCCGGCGAGCAGGATCACGGTCAGGATATAGGGCAGAGCCTGCATCGCTTGCGTCGGCACCGGACCGATGATGGGTAGGGGAGAGCCCTGCAAGCGGATGGACACGGCATCGAGGAAGCCGAAAAGAAGGCAGGCGAACATAGCGGGTACCGGCTTCCATTTGGCGAAGATAAGCGCGGCGAGCGCGATATAGCCGCGGCCCGCGGTCATATCTTTGACGAAGCCGGCGCCGATTGCCATCGAAAGATAAGCACCCGCGAAGCCGCACAGAATGCCGGTGCAGATGACCGCGCGATAGCGCAGCCACGTCACGGAGATCCCGGCGGTATCGACGGCGGCAGGATTTTCGCCGACCGCCCGCAGACGAAGCCCGAAGCGGGTGCGGAAAAGAACCCACCACGTGAAGGCAACGGTCGCAAAGGCAGCGTAGACGAGCACCGAGTGACCGGAAATCAGTTCGGCATAGATATAGCCGATGATGGGAACATCGCGAGCAGCTTCCGCGAATGGCAGTGTGATGCTGGTAAACCGCGCGTCGCTGCTGAGGGACGGCGTTCGTCCTCCTTGAGAGAACCAGGCCTGCCCGAGAATGACGGTCGTGCCGGCGGCGATGAAATTGATCGCGACGCCGGAGACGATCTGGTTGCCGCGATTGGTGATCGAAGCAAATCCGTGAACCAGCGCCAGCGCCACGGAAACAAGGATCGCCAGCGACAGGCCGAGCCAGGCTGAGCCGTAAACCGCAGCGCCCGCAGCGCCCGCGAAGGCCGCCGCCAGCATCTTGCCTTCAAGACCGATGTCGAACACGCCCGCGCGCTCGGAATAAAGGCCCGCCAGACAGGCGAACATCAGCGGAATCGACAGGCGGATGGTGGAATCCAGGATCTGAACGAGAACGACGAAGCCTTGATCCATCTCAGGCTCCTTTCTGACCAGCGGCCTCGCCAGCGCCGGAACGTGTGCTCATGCTGGCAAAAAGGGCTTGGAGGGACGGCCGGAACATATGCTCCAGCGCACCTGCGAACAGAATCACGAGCCCTTGGATGATGATGATCATGTCGCGGCTGATCGACGGCATCATGAAGGCGATTTCCGCTCCGCCTTGGTAGAGCACGCCGAATAGGATCGCCGCCGGAATGATGCCGGCCGGATGCGACCTGCCCATCAAAGCGACGGCGATGCCCACGAAGCCCGCGCCGGCGACGAAGTCGAGCTGCAGGCGGTTCTGGTCGCCCATCACCGGATTGAGCGCCATCATGCCGGCAAGCGCGCCCGAAATCATCATCGTGATCAAGACGATGCGCGTTTCGCCGATTCCGGCATAGCGTGCAGCTTTTGGGCTGAAGCCTTGCGTGCGGATTTCGTAGCCAAGCTTCGTGCGCCAGATCAGGAGCCAGACCAGGAAGGCTGCAATCAGCGCGAGAATGAACGAGATATTGAGCGGCGAGGAGCGAACGGCCGCGCCGAACCAGTCGAATACGAAATTCAGCTTCGGCAATTGCCCGCCATCGAGAAAGGTGCGCGTTTGCGGCGACATCGACGTCGGCGGCTTCAGGACCGTGGTCAATAGATAGACCATCAGGCTTGCCGCAATGAAATTGAACATGATTGTCGTGATCACGATGTGGCTGCCGCGCCTGGCCTGAAGATAGGCCGGGATGAACGCCCACAGAGCGCCCATCAACGCTGCCCCCATGATCGCCAATGGGAAATTGATCCACCAGGGAAAAATGTTGTCGAGCGACAGACAGATCAGCGCCACGCCGAGGCCGCCGACATAGGCCTGGCCCTCACCGCCGATATTGAACAGCCCGCCATGAAACGCGACCGCGACCGCAAGCCCGGTGAAGATGAAGCTCGTCGCGTAATAGAGCGTATA
>CAZEEC010000073.1:0-10366 GCA_964511105.1 uncultured Mesorhizobium sp. | reverse complement strand
GGAAAGGCGAGCTTGAGCTTGTCGCCTTCCTTGAAGGTAAGAGTGGAATAGTCGGCAAGGTGGCCCTTCAATGCGCGCAACCACCCCTTTTCCGAAACGACGATAGTAACGGGTTCCTTCTCGATCATTGCCTGATGAATATCACCAATGTCATGGCCAGGAGCCTCGGCGAACTGCGTGCGGCGCCGCCCTAGATCTGTGTGCGAGCCGAACCGGTCGCGGATTTTCTCAACTTCCCAGCGGATCGTCTTCCACTGTTTTGCATCCGAGCCCAGCAGCGCCTCGATCTGAGCCTTTTCCGCGGAAAGCGCATCGTGCTCCTTGCGGATCTCGATCTCCTCGAGCTTACGCAGCGAGCGCAAGCGCATATTGAGGATTGCCTCGGCTTGGATATCGCTCAAATCCCACCGCGCGATCATCACCTGCTTGGGCTCATCCTCCTCGCGTATGATGCGGATCACTTCATCGATGTTGAGATAGGCAATGAGAAGCCCGGCGAGAATCTCCAGCCGCCGTTCGATCTCGGCCAGCCGATGCCGGGAGCGGCGGATCAGCACATCCTTGCGGTGCTCCAGCCATTCAACCAACACGCCTTTCAGCGACAGCACATTCGGTATCTTGCCGCGCGACAGAACGTTCATGTTGAGCGGAAACCGAGTTTCCAGTTCGGTGAGCTTGAAGAGCGATTCCATCAACAGGCCAGGATCAACCAGTCGGCTCTTCGGCACCAGGACCAAACGGATGTCTTCCGCACTCTCGTCGCGTACATCGTCAAGCAATGGCAACTTGCGGGCGAGAAGCAGTTCGGCGATCTTTTCGACAAGCCTCGCCTTCTGGACGCCATACGGGACTTCCGTCACGACGATCTGGTAGGTGCCCCTGCCCTGGTCTTCCTGGTGCCATGCCGACCGGACGCGAAACGATCCCCGCCCGGTCTTGTAAGCCTGTGCGATCATCGCGAAATCGTCGACGATGATGCCGCCGGTCGGAAAGTCGGGCCCGCGCACCATATTCTCGTCCGCATCGGTCGGATGTGGATGCCTGGTCAGAAGATCCTCGACCTCGGCGTCCGGATGGTCGATCAGATGCAGCGCCGCCTTGCAAAGCTCGGCGAGATTGTGCGGCGGAACCGACGTCGCCATGCCGACCGCGATCCCGCTCGATCCGTTGGCGAGCAGGTTTGGAAAAGCGCCCGGAAGGACGATTGGCTCTTCGTCTTCCTCATTGTAGGTCGGGCGGAAATCGACCGCATCCTCCGTGATGCCGGCCAAAATCTCCGCCGCCACCTCCGTCATGCGGGCTTCGGTATAGCGCATGGCAGCGGCGTTATCGCCGTCGATGTTGCCGAAATTCCCCTGCCCGTCGACGAGCGGATAACGCACTGAAAAAGACTGTGCGAGACGCACGAGAGCATCATAGATCGACTGGTCGCCGTGCGGATGGAACTTGCCCATCACCTCGCCGACGATGCGGGCGCATTTGGCAAATCCCTGATCCGGGTTGAGGCGCAGGAGCCGCATGGCATGGACGATGCGCCGATGCACCGGCTTCAGGCCATCGCGCACATCGGGTAGCGCTCGGTGCATGATCGTCGACAATGCATAGGCGAGATAGCGCTCTTCGAGCGCCTGCTTCAGATCGACCGGCTCAATCTGGTCGCCATCTCCGGCACCAGGCGGCAAAACGCTTTTTCCCATAGCCGGGGTCTAGCAAGTTTGGGCGATTCGCGACAAGTGCGGGGCGGACAAGCTGGCTGTCAATCCACCGAAAAGCACTGCCTCATGAAAACAGGACGGAATGTTCGTTTGCATTTTCGTTGCGCATGCGTTGATGTGGTGCGCAGCACGAGATGACGGAAGGGAAAATATGACGTTCCTGGCGAACCGGTTGAAAATGCTGGCACTCGGCACCGCTTTGACGGCAGCCTTCGTTTCTGGTGCGTGGGCACAGGACGTGAATGCGGCTCTGGAGCGCTTGACGGCACTGATGTCCGAACAGGGCGTCGAACTGGCCTGGGAGAATGCGAATATAGCCGGCGCCGATGCAACGCTCACCGGTGTTACCATCGCAACCGATGACAAGCCTCAGCCAATCGGCGATATCGAGCTTACAGGAATTGCCGATGTCGAGAACGGCTATCGCATCGACCACATCTCGATGCCGAGCTACACGGCAACTGAATCGGGTGGCACGGTCACCTTGACCGACGTGGAAATGGAGGCAGTGTTCCTGCCCGCCGAAGGGGTCGACATAAACGAAGTCGGCTACTTCTTCTATGAGCGTGCTTCGCTGGGCGAAGCTCATTTCGAAACGGACGGTCGCGACACTGTCTCGCTCGTCAATCTCAGTGCGGAGATCACGCCGCCCGAAGAGGGCGGCGAACTGGCCTTCAGAGGCGGGGCCGAACATTTTTCGGTCGATCTGTCGGCTGCGGACAATCCTCAACAACAAGAGGTGTTGTCCCGGCTTGGTTATGAGCAAATGGCGGGCAGCATGGCCTTCGCCGGCAGTTGGAATGCAAGCGACGGACGTCTGACGCTTTCGCAATACGATTTCATTGTCGATGAGGCGGGCACGCTCAGTATTACCTTCGATATCAGTGGCTATACGCCGGCCTTCATCAAGGCGCTGCGCGAAACATCCGATCAAATGGCGGCCAGTTCCAGCGCCGACACGTCGGCGCAAGGCATGGCCATGCTCGGGCTGATGCAACAGATCAGCCTTTACGGGATGGAAATCAGCTTTGCCGATGCATCTTTGACCGAGCGGGTGCTGGAGTTCGCCGCACAAGATCAGGGCGTCTCGGCCACGGATGTCGCGAACCAGACGAAAGCGGTTTTGCCGCTTCTGCTGGCGCAGATCAATGCGCCGCAGTTCGCTCAAATGGCTTCCGACGCACTATCGGCATTCCTCGACGACCCTCAGTCATTGACGATCCGCGCAGCCCCGGCCGAACCGGTCCCGTTTGCGCTGCTTCTGGCAACCGGAATGATGTCGCCCGACGCGCTCGCGCAGCAACTGGGTCTGACGGTAACGGCGAATGACTAATCGGAAATTCAGTCGCCGTTGACAAGCGTCAGGATGAGCCGGTGGATGTTGCCGCCATTTGCCATTTCAACTTCGTCGAAAGCGCGGCTCTTTTGTCGCTGCGCCTGCGATATTTCCCCGAGCCGGGCCTGCAACTTCTGGCGAACCTTCTGGCAGCCGGGATCGGCGTCGGCCGTGAGCCCGACGGAATAGGCTTCGATCGCCCGCACCATCTCCTTGATGTCGTCGCCGTGGACGCGTTCGTGAAGGCGAATGCCTTCGATGAAGGTCTGCCAATTCCGCTGCACGTGAGCCGGCAGTTTCTGGCTGGGCCGCGGCAGGGTGTAGGTAATGATGAGATGCGGCCGCGCTGTCGTCAGCACACATGAGCCGTCGGCCTGGGGCCGGTAGTCGCGTGACCATTTGAGATCGAAATTGGTGTGCGCGATGGCGCGCCCGATGCCGATTTTCGGTCCCCGCTCTCCGATGGACCGGTAAAGATCGATACCCGACGAACCAGCAATCGCGTAGGCTTCGACCCGCTCCGTTGCCTGCCAGCCGGCTTGTGCGGCGGAAGGTGCCAAGAACAGACCAAGCGCGACTAGGAGCCGTCTCATCGCATACTCCGACCGCCGGTGCCCATCCCGTCAGGCGTCCTTCTTGGCACTCGGTGCGACGCGCAGGTTCAGTTCGCGCAATTGCTGTGCGGTGGCCGGCGCCGGCGCGTTCATCAACAGGTCCTGTGCCTGCTGGTTCATGGGGAACATGGTAACTTCGCGCAGGTTCTTCGCCCCGACAAGCAGCATGACGATACGGTCGATGCCGGCCGCCATGCCGCCATGCGGCGGTGCGCCATACTGGAAAGCGCGGTAAAGGCCGCCGAACCGATCCTCGACAGTCTCGCGCGACAGACCGACCATTTCGAACGCCTTGACCATGGTTTCGGGCAGATGGTTGCGGATGCCGCCGGACGCGATTTCGAAGCCGTTGCAGACCATGTCGTACTGGAACGCCTTCAGCGCCAGGGGTTCGCCGCCTTCAAGACCTTCCATTCCGCCCTGCGGCATCGAAAACGGGTTGTGCGCGAAGTCGATCTTCTTCTCGTCCTCGTTCCATTCGAAGAACGGAAAATCGACGATCCAGCACAGTTCGAACCGGTCGCGGTCGATGAGGTTCAGTTCCTCGCCGGCGCGGGTGCGCGCCGCGCCGGCGAACGATACGAATTTCTTGGGGTCGCCCGCGACGAAGAAACAGGCGTCGCCATCGCCAAGGCGCAGTTGAGCCGCGATGGCCGCCGTGCGCTCCGGTCCGATATTCTTGGCGAGAGGACCGGCACCTTCCAGCACCTCGCCCTCCTTGCGCCAGAAGATGTAGCCCAAGCCTGGCTGCCCCTCGCCTTGCGCCCACGAGTTCATGCGATCGCAAAATGCGCGACTGCCACCGGTCTTGGCAGGAATTGCCCAGACCTCGGCCTTAGCGTCATTGGCCAGGATGTTAGCGAAGACCTTGAAGCCCGACCCGCGAAAATGGTCCGACACGTCCTCCATGACGATCGGATTGCGCAAGTCCGGCTTGTCGGAGCCGTATTTGCGCATAGCGTCGTCGTAAGCGATGCGCGGAAATTCCTGCGTGACCGGCTTACCATCCGCGAAGGTCTCAAAGACGGAGCGCAGGACCGGCTCCATGGTCGCGAGCACGTCTTCCTGCTCCACGAAGCTCATTTCGAGATCGAGCTGGTAGAACTCGCCGGGCAGGCGGTCGGCACGCGGGTCCTCGTCACGAAAGCAGGGCGCGATCTGGAAATAGCGGTCGAAGCCCGACACCATGATCAACTGCTTATAGATCTGCGGCGCCTGCGGAAGTGCATAGAACGCGCCTTCATGCAGGCGCGAAGGCACGAGGAAATCGCGCGCGCCCTCAGGGGACGAAGCTGTCAGGATCGGCGTCGAGAACTCGGTGAAACCGACTTCTCCCATCCGCGCACGCATTTCGGCGATGATCCTCGTACGTTGGACGATGTTCCTGTGCAGCGTATCGCGGCGCAGGTCGAGGAAGCGATATTTGAGGCGGATGTCCTCCGGATAATCCGGCTCACCGAAAACCGGCAGCGGCAATTCCTTGGCTTTGGAAAGGACTTCCATGTCACCCGCGAAAATCTCGACCTCGCCGGTGGGCAAATTCGCATTCACCGTCTCGGGTGTACGCGCCTTCACCTCGCCGTCAACGCGGATCACCCACTCGCCTCGAACCGCCTCGGCGACCTTGAAGCACGGCGAATCGGGGTCTGCCACGATCTGCGTCAGGCCATAATGATCGCGCAGATCGATGAAGAGCAGCCCTCCATGGTCGCGCACGCGATGTACCCATCCGGAGAGGCGCACATTCGTTCCGACGTCGCTTTTTCGAAGTTGCGCGCAAGTGTGGCTGCGATAGGCATGCATGTGAGGTTCTTCCGAGATTTGGATGGCCGTTGCAGGGACGTTCATGGTCCTCAAAATCCGGCGCGACAAGCGCACGCAGCGCCCATTTTGTCAAGTTAACGGGCACAATCGCAGCCAAACCGCTGCGGTGTTTTCGTCCCGCTCAGGTCTCGCAAACACGAAATCCGGCGATTCCAGTTGACCTTCAGCCGATCGGCTGGAATTGAAGCTGGCAAACGACAGGAAGCGTCAGCACCAATGCATCTCATTCAAGATCAATCCGAACTCGAAGCGGCCATCGCGAAGCTCGAGCAGTCGGATTTCGTAACGGTCGATACGGAATTCATCCGCGAAACGACTTTTTGGCCCGTGCTTTGCCTGATCCAGATGGCCGCGCCCGGCGTGACAGCTCTTGTTGATCCCCTTGCCAAGCGAATCGATCTGAAGCCGTTCTTCCGCCTGATGGCCAATGAGCGGGTCACCAAGGTTTTCCATGCCGCGCGGCAAGACATCGAAATCATCGTTCATCTGGGCGACCTGATCCCGACGCCGGTCTTCGACACCCAGCTTGCGGCCATGGTCTGCGGCTTTGGCGACAGCGTTTCGTACGAACAACTGGTTCAGAAGATCACCGGAGCAGGGATCGACAAATCATCACGTTTCACGGACTGGCGGCAGCGGCCGTTGTCGGAAAAGCAGCTCGAATACGCGCTCGCCGACGTTACGCACCTGATCGAGATTTACCAACACCTACGGGCGGAGCTCGAACGCGAGAATCGGGCGCATTGGTTGAATGAGGAGCTTCTGACGCTCACAGCTCGAGAAACCTACGATCCCCATCCCGACGATGCTTGGAAGCGGTTGAAGATGCGGGCGCGCAAGCCGCAAGAGCTGGCGATCGTTCAAGCTGTAGCTGCTTGGCGTGACCGCGAGGCGCGCGTGCGCGACGTTCCACGCAACCGTGTCATCAAGGACGAAGCGATCTTCGAAGTCGCGCAACAGGCACCGCGCAATCAGCAGGCTTTGTCGCGTCTGCGCTCGACCCCGAACGGCTGGGAACGTTCGTCCACTGCGACCGCCCTGCTCGATGTCGTCAACAAGGCTCTGGAGACCCCAAAAGACCAGCTTCCCAGGATACCCAGGCAGTTGCACCAACCGGAAGGCTCGGGTGCGGCGGTCGAACTCTTGAAGGTCCTGCTGAAGATGATCGCCGAACGAGACGGTGTCGCAGCCAAGGTCCTGGCATCGACGGACGATCTGGAAAAGATCGCAGGCGAAGGCGAGGATGCCGATGTGCGCGCTTTGTCGGGTTGGCGGCGGGAAATCTTTGGAGAACGCGCATTGCAGCTCATTCGCGGCGAGTTGGCTTTGCGATTCAAGAAGCGCCGCGTCGAGGAAGTTGAACTGTCCGCCGAAACGATGGCGGCGCAATAGCTAGCCGTTCTCGACGACAAGTTCCATGGGGCGCCCAAGAACCTTGGCCAGATTGGCCATCCGGCCGGCAACTCGCTCGCCGAGAAGGTCGGCATGTTTGGCAGGGAGAACGAGGCAGAGCTTTTCGTGGGCAGCCATGCGCCATTTCAAGACCGGGATGACCCCCGGCATGGACGCCGACAACAGGTAGACGACGCGCAGGAGCGCGCCCAGGATGCGAGCGCGCTCAACATAATGCGGAGTGGCCAGGGCTCGCATCTCAGGCGAGAAAGCATCTTCGAATACGCCCTCGTGGCGAAACAGATTGGCAAGCGCAATGAAGGCGCGGCCTGGATGATCGACGCCGATGAAAGAGGCATGCGCGATGATGTTCAGCGACTGGATGCCGCGATATTCGGGATGCGCACGCCAGCCGATATCGGCCAGGAGGCAGGCAGCCTGGCGGTAACGGATGTCATTTTCGCTTTCCTCGATGCCGAACACCTTAAAACTTTCGCCGGTCCACTCGGCCAGTTCGCGAGAATGCGTCACCGAACGCGCCCGCAGGATCGCCAGTTCTTCGGCAGCCGAAATCAACGCGTCCTTCTCCTGCTCGGCATTTGGCAGCAAGGAATAGAGATACCCTTCGCGAACGCCGAACGCCGACATAACGACCTTTTGCGGCTTCATCGCGCGGATGACTTCAAGAAGCGTCGTCGCGCCGTAGGGCAGCAGCGCCCGCCGATTTTTCGATATCCGGTCGATGCCGTTCATCTTGTCGAAGTCGCCAGACGCCACCTGCTTGAGAAAATGCGAAAGGCCATCCATCGGCATCTCGTAATGATGCATCACGTTCAGACGATAGCCGTGGACCATCATGTGCAGCCGCGCCAGATTTCGCCATGTGCCGCCGACACAGTAGAATGTGCGTCCCTGCCCCGCTCGGAGCAACTGGGCGCGGATCAACTCGGTGCGCGCGATCTTGGTTGCTGCCTTCGGCGAGTTTTGCGCCATTTCCTGAAGCCGCAACCCACCCAGAGGGAGCGTGATGCCGTCGCCGATCGTCTTGCCGGACACGTCGACCAGTTCAAGGCTGCCACCACCAAAGTCGCCCGCGATCCCATCGGCCGGCCGAAAACCCGAGATGATGCCAAGTGCGGAATAATGAGCCTCCTGCCGCCCGGTCAAAACCTTGATTTCGGTGCCCAGGATGTCTTCAGCACGCGCGATGAACTCTGGCCCGTTCTCAGCCTCTCGGGCCGCGGCCGTGGCGATGACATGCAAGCTTTGCGCCTGTGCCTGCTCCGAAAGGGCGCGAAAGCGAGCAAACTCGCTGATTGCCCTCCGCATGGCGTCCGGATCAAGCTTTCCCGTCGTCACGATGCCCCGCCCGAGGCCCGCCAGCATTTTCTCATTGAACAGGATGGTCGGCGATCGCGCGATGCCCTCGTAAATTACGAGGCGGATGGAGTTGGAGCCGATGTCAATGATCGATAGCGGACGCCGATCTTGCAACCGGCCCTGCGAAGTCCCGATCATGCGATCTAACCGCTACCGCTCTTCTTACGCCGATGGCGCACGATCCGCTTGGGCGCATGCGATTTCAAGGCGTCTCCGCGACCGGACAGAGAGGGATTGGTCATGAAATATTCCTGCGCGTTGAACGGCTCTTCACCCTCTTCCGGTGTCATGCGCCGCGAGGTGCCGTCCGGCAATACTTCGAAACTCTGCTGGTTGTCCATCAGGTTCCCGAGCATGATCTGGTCGAGAATCTGTTCATGGACCGTCGGATTGGTGATGGGAACCATCGTTTCCACGCGTCGATCAAGGTTGCGGGGCATGATGTCGGCCGACGCGATGTAGACGATTGCCTCATCCGAAGAAAGGCCATGGCCGTTTCCGAAACAGTAGATTCGGCTGTGTTCCAAAAAGCGCCCGACGATCGATTTGGCGCGGATGTTCTCCGACAAGCCGGTCACTTGAGGACGCAGGCAACAAATGCCGCGCACGACGATGTCGATCTCGACACCGGCGTGGCTCGCTTCATAGAGCGTATCGATCACCATCGGATCGACGAGCGAATTGAGCTTCATCCAGATCTGCGCGGGCTTGCCCTGTTTGGCAAAGTCGATCTCGGCACGGATATGGCCGAGCAATCGCTGGCGTAGCGTGAACGGCGAAACCGCGATCCTCATCTCCTCGGCGGGTTCGGCATAACCGGTAATGAAGTTGAATATCTGGGCAACGTCGCGCGCGATCTGCGGATCGGAGGTGAAATAGGACAGGTCGGTGTATATCCGCGCCGTGATGGGATGGTAGTTGCCCGTGCCCAAATGGACATAGTTGCGCAGCTTGCCGTCTTCCCTGCGAACGACCAGCGACATCTTGGCGTGTGTTTTCAGTTCCAGAAAGCCGAAAACAACCTGCACCCCAGCCCGCTCCAGATCGCGCGCCCACCGTATATTGGCCTCTTCGTCGAAGCGGGCTTTGAGTTCGACCAATGCGGTTACCGACTTGCCTGCCTCCGCTGCATCAATCAAAGCCCTCACGATCGGACTGTCATTGGAGGTTCGATAAAGCGTCTGTTTGATCGCGACGACTTCCGGGTCGAGAGCCGCCTGATGCAGGAACTGGACCACGACATCGAAGGATTCGTAAGGATGGTGGACGACGATATCCTTTTCCCGAATGGCGGCGAAGCAATCGCCGCCATGTTCGCGGATGCGTTCGGGAAAGCGCGGATTGAACGGGCGAAATTTCAGATCATCGCGCGGAAGCGACACGATCTCCGAGATCTGGCTGATGGCCAACGGACCCGATAAAACGCTGATGCGCGAAAGGCCGACATTCAACTGCTGAGCCACGAAATCGCGCATCGGCGCGGGCATCTCATCATCGAACTCGATACGGATCACCTGGCCACGCCGGCGCCGCTTGAGCGCCGTTTCGAAAAGCTGCACCAGATCTTCGGCCTCTTCCTCAACCTCGATATCACTGTCGCGAATGATGCGGAACGTGCCCGAGCCCTTAACCTCGTAGCCTGGGAAAAGGCGCCCGATGAACAGTTCGACAACTTGTTCCAACGCGATGAAGCGAACGTGCTTGCGCCGGTCCGGCAGCCGGATGAAGCGCGGCAGCGCCACCGGCAGGCGAAGCAAAGCCGACATCTCCTCGTTGTTCTTACGGTGGCGCAACTGCAGCACCATCGAGAACCCGAGATTTGGTATGAACGGAAACGGGTGCGCCGGATCGACCGAAAGGGGCGTCAGCACGGGGAAAATCGCATCAAGGAAGTGATTCTCGAGCCATGTCTTGTCATCCTTGGACAGCGGCGCCGTGCGGACGATTTCGATACCTTCCTTGCGCAACAAGTCGGCCAGCAGGGAATAGCTCCTTTGCTGATCGTCCTGCAGCGTCGTGACTTCGAGCAGGATCTGCTCGAGTTGTTCTTCAGGCGTTCGCCCATCCGGGCTCTTGATGGCAATCCCGGCGCGCACCTGCCCGGC
>CAZEEC010000072.1:0-10444 GCA_964511105.1 uncultured Mesorhizobium sp. | reverse complement strand
AGGGGCCGCTCGAGCGGCCCCTTTGAAACTTGCGATCATCCGGTGCCGATCAGGCGGCTTCGCTTTCCCGGGCGGCTTCCTCGGCCTCGACGCGGACCCGGTCGGCCGCACCCTTGGCATCCACGTCGCGGTCGACGAACTCGATGACGGCCATCGGGGCATTGTCGCCGTGGCGGAAACCGGCCTTCATGATCCGCAGATAGCCGCCATGACGGTCGGCATAACGCGGCGCGATGTCGTCGAACAGACGCTTGGCGGCGGCTTCCGAACGGGTCGAAGAGATGACCTGACGACGGGCATGCAGGTCGCCGCGCTTGCCGAGGGTTACCAACTTCTCCACGATCGGTCGAAGTTCCTTCGCCTTGGGCAGCGTGGTGACGATCTGCTCGTGCTCGATGAGCGAGGCAGCCATATTGGCGAACATCGCCTTGCGGTGGCTGGCGGTGCGATTCAGCTTGCGGCCGGCATTTCCGTGGCGCATGAGCTTGCTCCTTCACATTTGATGCGAGGCCTCAAGCCTCAATACTGATCTTCGTAGCGCTTGGCGAGGTCGTCGATGTTCTCTGGCGGCCAGTCGGACACTTCCATGCCCAGATGGAGCCCCATCGAAGCAAGAACTTCCTTGATCTCGTTCAACGACTTGCGACCGAAATTCGGCGTGCGGAGCATTTCCCCTTCCGTCTTCTGGATCAAGTCGCCGATATAGACGATGTTGTCGTTCTTCAGGCAGTTGGCCGAGCGGACTGAAAGCTCCAGCTCGTCGACCTTCTTCAAAAGTGCGGGGTTGAACGCCAGTTCCGTGACCTGCTCGGAAGCGGTTTCCTTCTGCGGCTCTTCGAAATTCACGAAAAGACCCAGCTGGTCTTGCAGGATGCGGGCCGCGTAAGCCACGGCATCCTCACCGGAGATCGAGCCGTCGGTCTCGAGTTGCATGGTCAGCTTGTCATAGTCGAGAACCTGGCCCTCGCGGGTGTTCTCAACCTTGTAGGAAACCTTGCGAACCGGGGAATAGAGGCTGTCCACAGGGATGAGACCGATCGGCGCATCCTCAGCACGGTTGCGCTCGGCGGGCACATACCCCTTACCCGCATCGACCGTAAACTCCATGCGGATCTCGGCATCCTCGTCGAGCGTGCAAATCACATGGTCGGGATTGAGAATCTCTACATCACCGACCGTCTGGATGTCGCCAGCGGTCAGAACGCCCGGGCCCTGCTTGCGCACAACCATACGCTTCGGCCCCTCGCCCTCCATGCGGATGGCGATTTCCTTGATGTTGAGTACGATGTCGGTCACATCTTCCCGCACCCCGGCAATCGACGAAAACTCGTGCAGCACGCCGTCGATCTGAACCGCCGTCACGGCCGCGCCCCGAAGCGAGGACAAGAGCACGCGACGCAGCGCGTTGCCAAGGGTAAGCCCGTAGCCACGTTCCAAGGGTTCGGCGACCAGCGTGGTATTGGTGCGGCCCTTCGACTTGAACTCGACCTTGTTCGGCTTGATGAGTTCCTGCCAATTTTTCTGGATCATTCCAACTTCCTTCCGTTTCCCCGACACAATCCATTCGTGCCGGACAATCTGGAAATCGCAGAGGAGCGCCAAGAGCGCTCATACGATGATTTGGGGCTTAGACGCGGCGCTTCTTGCGCGGCCGGCAGCCATTGTGCGGGATCGGCGTGACGTCACGGATCGACGTGATCATGAAGCCGGCGGCCTGTAAGGCACGAAGCGCCGACTCGCGACCCGAACCCGGGCCGCAGACTTCAACTTCGAGCGTGCGCATGCCATGCTCCTGCGCCTTGCGGGCGCAATCTTCGGCGGCAACCTGAGCGGCAAACGGCGTCGACTTGCGCGACCCCTTGAAGCCTTGAGCACCGGCCGACGACCAGGCTATCGCATTGCCCTGCACGTCGGTGATCGTGATCAGGGTGTTGTTGAAGGTCGAGTTGACGTGCGCGATGCCCGTCGAGATGTTCTTGCGTTCGCGACGGCGGACGCGTGCGGCTTCCTTGGCCATGGTCTTCCTTTCGATGATCTCTTCGCCGCCGTAATGCCAGCGGCTACACCAGGAGCGAATAGAGAGTAGCGAATAGCGAGTAGGGACAATCTGCCGACCTATTCGCTATTTGCCATTTCGCTACTCGCTCAATTACTTCTTCTTACCCGCGATCGCCTTCGCCGGGCCCTTGCGGGTGCGGGCATTGGTGTGCGTCCTCTGGCCGCGAACCGGAAGCGACCGGCGATGACGCAGGCCACGATAGGATCCTAGATCCATCAAGCGCTTGATGTTCATCGACACTTCGCGGCGCAAATCGCCCTCAACCTTATAGTCCTGGTCAATGGCCTCACGGACCTGCAGCACCTCGGCATCGGTCAACTGGTTGACGCGTCGATCGGCCGGAATGCCGACTTTCTCGACGATCTCCGAAGCAAATTTCGGGCCGATACCGTGAATATACTGAAGCGCAATGATGACGCGCTTGTTCGTCGGAATGTTAACGCCTGCTATGCGGGCCATTGTCGTCTCCATCTACTGCCGGCTTTGCCGGCGTTACGTTGCCCGCGTCCGGTGGAGGCCGGCCCTTGCGGGTATGTCCATCTCCAGACTTCGAACAGAACGGCGTCGGATGCGATATTCCGGACCGATGCCTTTTGCCATGGGAAGGCATGCGCAAAGCGGCGCCCGCCAATCATGAATTGGGAGATGCGCCGCTATAGTGCAAGCGGTCGATCGGGTCAAGCCGCTTAAAACGAGTCGACCCTGGTCAGAACATTTTCGATCTCGCGCGTGACGGCATCCATGTCCTGCATGCCATCAATCGTCACGAGTTCGCCGGTCTTGCGATAGTAGTTGGACAGAGGTGCTGTTTTTTGCCGGTACTCGTCCAAGCGCTTGGCAAAGGATTCAGGATTGTCGTCACCGCGCACCGTGTGACCGCCAGCCAGCGTGTCCGCGACCCGCTTCTCCATCCGCTTGATGAGGGCGGCCTCGTCGACCTTGAGTTCGACGACGGCATCCAGCTTCTGCCCCTTCTCGTCCAGCATCGCGGTCAAGGCTTCCGCCTGCGCTACCGTGCGTGGAAAACCATCAAGAATGAACCCCTTACGGCAATCCGCCTCATCGATCCGATCGGAGACGATCTGATTGACGACATCGTCGGAGACGAGTTCGCCGGCATCCATGATTGCCTTCGCCCGACGGCCCACTTCGGTGCCGTTGGCAACGGCGGCCCGCAGCATGTCCCCCGTTGAAAGCTGAGGTATGGAATGGCGTTCAACCAACCGCTGCGCCTGCGTTCCCTTTCCCGCTCCCGGCGGTCCGAGCAATATCAATCTCATCGTCCCCTCTTGCCCCCCCGGAGCTTCGACTTCTTGATCAACCCTTCATACTGATGGGCAATGAGGTGGCCCTGCATCTGCGCGACCGTATCCAGCGTCACGCTGACGACAATCAGCAGCGATGTGCCACCGAGATAAAACGGCACGCCCGTCGCGGAAATCAAAAACTCCGGCACCAGACAGACAATGACCAGATAAGTAGCGCCAACGACCGTGATCCGCGTCAAGACATAGTCGATATAGTCCGCGGTCCGCTCACCCGGCCGGTATCCCGGAATGAAGCCCGAGTGCTTCTTCAACTGGTCCGCCGTGTCCTTCGGATTGAAGACGATGGCCGTATAGAAGAAAGCAAAAAAGGCGATCAGCGCTGCATAAAGAACCATGTAGAGCGGCTGCCCATGGCCAAGCACCGCCAGCACCGAGTTCGCCCAGGCCGGCAGATTCGTCGTGTCGGAAAAACCGGCGGCCGTCGCGGGAAGAAGCAGCAACGACGACGCGAAGATCGGCGGAATGACGCCGGCCGTGTTCAGTTTGAGCGGCAGGTGCGAGGTGTCGCCCTGGAACATGCGATTGCCGACCTGGCGCTTCGGATACTGGATCAGCAGGCGGCGCTGAGCGCGCTCGAAGAACACAATCAGGCCGATCAAGATTATCGCGAGCGCCAAGATGGCGAGGATCAGGCCGGTCGACAGCGCGCCGGTGCGGCCAAGCTCGAACGTGCCGGTGATCGCCGACGGGAGGCCCGCAACAATGCCCGCGAAGATGATCAGCGAGATACCGTTACCAAGGCCGCGTGCCGTGATCTGCTCGCCGAGCCACATCAGGAACATGGTGCCGCCGACAAGCGTAATGACCGCCGAAATGCGGAAGAACCAGCCGGGATCGGTGACGATGTTGGCGCCGCTTTCAAGGCCGACGGCGATCCCGTAGGCCTGGACGGTCGCCAGAAGCACGGTGCCGTAACGCGTGTACTGGTTGATGACCTTGCGGCCCTGTTCGCCTTCCTTCTTCAACTGCTCGAGCGTCGGCACGACGGCTGTCATCAACTGCATGATGATGGAGGCGGAGATGTAGGGCATGATGCCCAGCGCAAAGATCGCCATCCGCTCGACCGCGCCGCCGGCGAACATGTTGAACATGCCGAGCACACCGCCCGACTGCTGCTGGAAGGCTTGTGCAAAGGCGTCCGGATTGATCCCCGGCATCGGGATATACGTGCCAAGCCGGTACACCAGCAGGGCGCCGAGCGTGAACCAGATTCGCTTTTTTAGGTCTTCGGCCTTGGAGAAGGCCGCGAAATTCAGATTTGCGGCAAGTTGTTCTGCTGCAGATGCCATTAGTCTCTCCGAACGCAGGCGCATCAGCCGGGAAAAGCCGACGCGCGGAACACCTGTCACGCGCAGGTCGCCGGTTCAAGCCGTGGAAGGCACGACATAAGGCCACGCCCGACAATATGCAAGCGGCGGCACAAGGCCGCCGCTTCGTCACTTCAGCACCGCCGGCGCCCTATTCAGCGGACGCCGCTTGGGGCAGCTGCACTGCGCCGCCAGCCTTCTCAACCTTTTCAATTGCAGCCTTCGAGGCCCCGGCAATTTCAAAGGAAACCTTCGACGTGATCTCGCCATTGCCCAAAAGACGCACGCCATCTTTCGCCCGACGAATCAGGCCAGACTTGACCAGCGCTTCGACCGTCACGGCTTCCTTCGTATCAAGACGACCCGAATCAAGTGCAGCCTGAATGCGGCCGACCGAGATCTCGTTGTAGTCCTTGGCGAAGATGTTCTTGAAGCCCCGTTTCGGCAAACGCCGGTAGATGGGCATCTGTCCACCTTCAAAGCCGTTGATGGCGACGCCCGAACGCGAACTCTGGCCCTTGACGCCACGCCCACCGGTCTTGCCCGATCCCGATCCGATGCCGCGACCAACGCGCTTACGCGACTTGGTTGCGCCGTCGACATCACGCAATTCATTGAGTTTCATCTTGTCGCTCCTGCGCGGTTCACACCTCGTCCACGACGCGGACGAGGTGTTGGACCTTGGCAATCATGCCACGAACAGAGGGGGTATCCTCCAGTGTGCGGCGGCGATGCATCTTGTTCAGCCCGAGGCCGATCAGCGTTGCGCGCTGTTCCTGCGGACGGCGAATCGGGCTGCCGATCTGTTCGACCGTCAGCGTCTTTGGCTTGCTCTTGGCCATCATACCAATCCTTCCTGACGCCCGACTATTCGTCGGTCGCAACGGCGGCACCGCGGCGCGCCTGAAGCGTCGAATACTTGATGCCACGCTGCGCAGCGACATCCTTCGGGTGAAGCTGGCGCTTCAACGCGTCGAACGTGGCGCGGATCATGTTGTAGGGGTTCGAGGAACCCATCGACTTGGCGACGACGTCGTGCATGCCGAGCGTTTCGAAGATGGCGCGCATCGGACCGCCGGCGATGATGCCGGTACCGGCCTTGGCGGTGCGCAACAAGACCTTGCCGGCGCCGTGGCGACCGTTAACATCGTGATGCAGCGTCCGGCCATCGCGTAGCGGCACGAAAATCATGTCCCGCTTGGCGCTCTCGGTCGCCTTGCGAATGGCTTCCGGCACTTCACGCGCCTTGCCGTGGCCGAAGCCAACGCGGCCCTTCTGGTCACCGACGACAACCAGAGCGGCAAAGCCAAAGCGGCGACCACCCTTAACGACCTTGGCGACGCGGTTGATATGAACGAGTTTGTCGACGAAGCCGTCGTCGCGCTCGTCGCGGTCGCGACCGCGACCTTCCCTACGGTCCTGTGCCATATCCTATCCTTATTCTTTTCCGGAAGCACGGGTTGCAAAATGGCGATGGGCGAGAAATGTCGCCCTGCCCGGTTTAGAAGTTCAGGCCACCTTCCCGGGCTGCATCGGCAAGCGCCTTGACACGGCCGTGAAAGAGATACGGACCACGATCGAAAACGACCTCCTTGATACCGGCCTTGACGGCGCGTTCGGCGACAAGCTTGCCGACAGCCGCAGCAGCCGCGGAATCAGCGCCCGTCTTCAGCGAACCCTTGAGGTCCTTCTCCAAGGTCGAGGCGGAAGCGACCGTACGTCCCGTCGAATCGTCGATGACCTGCACGTAAATATTCTTTGACGAACGATACACCGAAAGACGCGCGCGATCGCCCGCGACCTTCTTCAGTTGGCGACGAACGCGAGCAGCGCGCCGCGCAGTTGATTGTTTAGCAGCCATAGTTCCGGTCCTTGCCTTGAAAAACGGGGCCAGCCATGTGCGGTAAGCCGCGCTTCCCGCGACCGCACCCCGTGGCATTCAAATTACTTTTTCTTGCCTTCCTTGCGGACGATACGCTCTTCCGCATAACGAACGCCCTTACCCTTATAGGGCTCCGGCGGACGGTATTCGCGAATCTCGGCTGCGACCTGCCCCACCTGTTGCTTGTCGATTCCCGAGACGACGATTTCAGTCGGCTTGGTCACCTGAATGGTGATCCCTTCCGGCGTCTGGTAGACGACCTCATGGCTGAACCCGAGAGCCAGTTGCAGGTTCTTGCCCTGCATCGCGGCACGATAGCCGACGCCCGTGATCTCGAGCCGGCGCTCAAAACCGGTCTTGACGCCATTCAGGATGTTCTCGATCTGCGTGCGGGACATCCCCCACTTGGAACGCGCATCCTTGGAATCGTCGCGTGGCGCGACCTCGATCGCCCCATCCTCGAGCTTGACCAAAACCTCGTCGTTAACGACGTAATTCAGTTCGCCCTTCGGGCCCTTCGCACTGACGGTGCGGCCATCAACGGTCGCAGTCACACCCTGCGGCACGGTAATGGGCTTCTTGCCGATACGAGACATGTCGTTGTCCTCGTCTTCTTTATGTTTTCAAAGGCCGATCAGAAGATCTGGCAAAGAATCTCGCCGCCCACATTCTCTTCGCGGGCCTGATGATCCGCCATCACGCCCTTCGGAGTGGACAAAATGGCGATACCAAGACCGTTCGCGACCTGTGGAATCGATTTGACCGACACGTAGACCCGGCGTCCAGGCTTGGACACCCGGGCGATCTCGCGGATCACGGGCTGGCCTTCGAAATATTTCAACTCAATCTCGATCTCGGCCTTGCCGTTACCGTAATCGATTTCACTGTAGTCGCGGATATAGCCTTCCGACTTCAGAACGTCGAGGACGCGCGCCCGCAGCCGTGAGGCCGGCGTCGAGACCTTGGTCTTCTTGCGGCCATAGGCGTTGCGGATGCGGGTCAGCATATCGCCGAGGGGATCACTCAAGGACATCGAACGCCCTCCTTACCAGCTTGACTTGACCAGGCCCGGAATCAGGCCGTTATTGCCGAGTTCGCGGACCGCGATGCGGCTCATCTTGAGCTTGCGGTAGTACGCGCGCGGACGCCCGGTAACCTCGCAACGATTGCGGATCCGGGTCTTGGACGAGTTGCGCGGAAGGGCCGCGAGCTCGAGCTGGGCCCGGAAGCGCTCATCCATCGGACGGTCCTGGTCCATGACGATCGCCTTCAGTTCAGCACGTTTGTTGGCGTACCGCTTGACGAGCTTCTGGCGCTTCTGATTCTTCTCGACCGAACTGGTCTTTGCCATTTCAAATGTCCTTTATTCGCTGCCGTTACTGGCGGAACGGGAAGTTGAAGGCTTTGAGCAGCGCTCGCGCCTCGTCATCCGTCCGGGCAGTCGTACAAACGATGATGTCCATTCCCCAGATCTGATCGACCTTGTCGTAATTGATCTCGGGGAACACGATATGCTCCTTGATGCCCATAGCGAAATTGCCCCGGCCATCAAAGCTCTTGGGGTTGAGGCCCCGGAAGTCTCGCACACGCGGCAAGGCGATCGTCACCAGGCGGTCGACAAAGTCGAACATCCGATCCTGGCGAAGCGTCACCTTGGCTCCGATCGGCATGTCTTCACGCACCTTAAAGCCGGCGATCGAGTTGCGCGCGCGCGTCACGACCGGCTTTTGCCCGGCTATCAAGGCGAGATCCTCGGCGGCAACCGTCGGCTTCTTGGAGTCGGCGGTCGCTTCGCCGATACCCATATTGATCACCACCTTGTCGAGACGCGGGATCATCATCTCGTTGGCGTAGTTGAACTGCTCCTGGAGCGCCTCGCGGATCGTCTCGTTATAGAGCTTCTTGAGCCGCGGCTCATATCTAGCGTCAGCCATTGATCACTTCCCCGGAACGCTTGGCGATGCGGACCTTCTTACCGTCTCGGACCTCGAAACCGACGCGCGTCGGCTTATTGTCCTTGGGATCGGCAATCGCGATGTTGGATACGTGAAGAGGCGCTTCCCTACGGATAATGCCGCCTTCCTGCGATGCGGACTGCTTTTGGTGGCGCACGATCATGTTGATGCCACGGACGACGGCTTTGTCCTCCTTCGGCATGACCTGCACGACTTCACCGGTGCGGCCCTTGTCCTTGCCGGCCAGAACGACGACCTTGTCGCCCTTACGAATCTTTTGCATCTTTCCGGCCCCTTAAAGCACTTCCGGTGCAAGCGAAATGATCTTCATATGGTTCTTGGCGCGAAGTTCGCGCGGAACGGGACCGAAGATACGCGTGCCTACCGGCTCTTTCTTGTTGTCGACGAGAACTGCTGCATTCCTGTCGAAACGAATCACGCTGCCGTCCGGACGACGGATGTCCTGGGCCGTGCGAACCACGACCGCCTTCATCACGTCACCCTTCTTAACGCGGCCGCGCGGAATGGCCTCCTTGACCGAGACGACGATGATGTCGCCCACCGAGGCGTATTTCCGCTTGGAGCCGCCCAGCACCTTGATGCACATGACACGACGTGCGCCGGAATTATCCGCCACGTCGAGGTTTGTTTGCATCTGAATCATGACTGGCCGCCTTCTATTTTCATGGAGAGCGGCTCATAGACACACCCTCCGGCTTTATCAAGTTTCGTTCTACTCGGCCTGAGCCGCCTGGGTCTGATTCTCGATCACGACCCACTTTTTGTCCTTCGAAATCGGCGCGGATTCCTGGATGAAAACGAAGTCGCCCACCTTGCAGGCATTGTTCTCGTCATGCGCCTTATAGTTCTTCGACTGACGCACGACCTTTCTCATCACCGGATGGGTGAAGCGCCGCTCGATCCTGACCACAACGGTCTTGTCGTTCTTGTCCGAGACGACCGTGCCTTGCATGATGCGCTTTGGCATAATCTTGTCCTTAAGCCTTCTTGCCGGCCGACTTCTCGGCAGCGATCGTCTTGATGCGCGCAATATCCCGACGGACCTGCTTCACGCGCGCGGTTTTCTCAATCTGGCCGGTCGCCTTCTGGAAGCGCAGATTGAACTGCTCCTTCTTCAGCGCAGCCAGGTCATCATTCAGCTCATCGAGCGTCTTGGCCCGAACATCAGCGGCTTTCATGATCAGCCCTTTCCTACTCTGCAATGCGCTGCACGAAGCGCGTGCGAACCGAAAGCTTGGCCGCCCCCAGACGAAGCGCCTCTCGAGCGATCTCCTCGGACACGCCGTCGATCTCGAACATGACCCGGCCCGGCTTGACCTTTGCCGCCCAGTAGTCCACCGAGCCCTTGCCTTTGCCCATACGGACTTCGGTCGGCTTCGAGGTGACCGGCACATCGGGGAACACCCGGATCCAGACGCGACCCTGACGCTTCATTTGACGCGTGATGGCACGGCGAGCCGCTTCGATCTCTCGAGCGGTGACCCGGTTCGGCTCAAGCGCCTTCAGACCGAACCCGCCAAAATTGAGGTCCGTTCCGCCCTTCGCGGTGCCGTGGATGCGGCCCTTGAACTGCTTGCGGAACTTCGTGCGCTTAGGCTGCAGCATTCTTCTTCTCCAAAATAGCTATGCCATTCAGGCGTTTTCGCGGCGGCGGCCCGAACCACCCTGCGCATCGCCTTCGATGGCCCGGCGCTCGGACGCCATCGGATCGTGTTCGAGAATCTCGCCCTTGAACACCCAAACCTTGACGCCGCAGATACCGTAGGCCGTTTGCGCTTCAGCCGTTCCGTAATCGACGTCAGCGCGCAATGTGTGCAACGGAACCCGCCCCTCGCGGTACCATTCCATGCGCGCGATTTCCGCGCCGCCGAGACGGCCCGAGCAATTGATGC
>CAZEEC010000071.1:0-10519 GCA_964511105.1 uncultured Mesorhizobium sp. | reverse complement strand
CCCGCGATCGGCGGCGTCTGGTTGGTCACATCGTGGTTCACGTCACATCTCCGTAGCGAATCCGCTGCATTGGCGGTTTAACTCGATCAAAGCATGCTACCGCGTCCAATGAAAATGCCGGGGAGGAATTTTGTCGCAACAAGAGTTGCTGCTTGCCCGTCAGACGACACCTGCCTATAGGCCGTGATCGTCATGACCGCATCAGCGCAATTCTATCCATTTCCGCACCGTCATCTGCTTGGCATTAACGGCCTGTCGCCGCTCGACATTGAAAATCTGCTCGATCGTTCCGAAGCGGCTGTCGAGATCTCCCGCGCCCCCGACAAGAAGCGGACGACCTTGCGCGGCCGCACCCAGATCAATCTGTTCTATGAGGCATCGACGCGCACGCAATCCTCTTTCGAGCTGGCCGGCAAGCGGCTTGGCGCGGATGTCATGAACATGTCAGTGGCGAGCTCGTCGGTCAAAAAGGGCGAGACGCTGATCGACACGGCGATGACGCTCAATGCCATGCGCCCCGACATCCTGATCATTCGACATTGGTCGGCCGGCGCCGCCGCGCTGCTGGCGCAGAAAGTCGGCTGCTCGGTGGTCAACGCCGGTGACGGCGCCCATGAACATCCGACGCAGGCGCTGCTCGACGCGCTGACCATTCGCCGCGCCAAGGGCCGGATCGCCGGCCTGACGGTCGCCATTTGCGGTGATATTCTCCATAGCCGCGTCGCACGCTCGAACATCATCCTTCTGAATGCGCTCGGCGCTCGGGTGCGCGCCGTAGCCCCTTCGACTCTGTTGCCGGCCGGGATATCCAAAATGGGCGTGGAGCCCTTTTCGCGGCTCGATGACGGCATCGCCGGAGCGGATATCGTCATGATGCTGCGCCTGCAGCGCGAGCGCATGGCCGGCGGCTTCGTGCCGTCCGTGCGCGAGTATTTTCGCTATCAGGGACTCGATGCAGCCAAGCTCGCCAAGGCCAAACCCGATGCGCTCGTCATGCATCCCGGCCCGATGAATCGCGGCGTCGAGATTGCCTCGGCTATCGCCGACGGTCCTCAAAGCGGGATTCAGGAACAGGTCGAGATGGGAGTCGCCGTCCGCATGGCTGTCATGGAAGCGCTTCTCGAAGGAGCCGCACTGTGAAGCCGCTCGTCCTGACCGGCGGCCGCGTCGTCGACCCCTCGCGCGGCATCGACGAAGTCGGAAGCCTCATTATCGTCGACGGGCGGATCGCGGAAGCCGGGCCCTCGGCACTGAACCAAGGCGCGCCGGACGGCGCGGAGATTGTTGATTGCCAGGGGATGACGATCATCCCGGGGCTTGTGGATACCAGCGTCCACATCGGCGAACCAGGGGCGGAACATCGCGAGACGATCGCCTCGGCCAGTGCGGCCGCTGCCGCGGGCGGCGTGACGACCATCGCGATGATGCCCGACACCGATCCGGTGATCGATGACGTCGCGCTTGTCGAGTTCGTGCTGCGCACCGCGCGCGACACGGCTAAAGTGAATGTCGTTCCGACCGGCGCGGTGACGAAGGGGCTGCGCGGCGAGGAAATGAGTGAAATCGGTCTTCTGTCGGAGGCAGGAGCCGCGTTTTTTACCGAAGGGCGCAAGACGATCGCCAGCGCCTTGGTGATGCGACGTGCGCTTACTTATGCCGGCGATTTCGGCGCGGTGATCGCCCATCAGACACAGGATCAGGATCTGGGTTCAGCCGGGGTGATGAACGAGGGCCTGCTTGCAAGTTGGCTCGGCCTTCCCGGCATTCCGCGCGAAGCCGAAGCCATACCGCTCGAACGCGACCTGATGATCGCCCGCCTGACAGGGGGACGCTATCATGCAGCCAAGATCTCTGCGGCCATGTCCGTACAGGCGATCAGGCGCGCCAAGGACGATGGCGCGGATGTAACGGCCGGCATTTCGATCAACAATCTGGCGCTCAACGAGAATGATATCGGGGAATACCGCTCCTTTTTCCGCCTGTCGCCGCCGCTGCGCGCGGAAGACGATCGATTAGCAATGGTCGAAGCTTTGCGAGACGGCACGGTCGATATCGTGACTTCGGCGCACGATCCGCAGGATGTCGACACAAAGCGGCTCCCTTTTGCCGAGGCTGCTAGTGGAGCGATCGGACTCGAGACGCTGCTCGGGGTCGCACTTCGGCTCTACCACAACGAAGAGATCAGTCTCTTGCGCCTGATCGAAGTCTTGTCGACCAATCCCGCCAAACGCTTCGGCCTCGACGGCGGAACATTGATGGCCGGGACATCGGCCGACATTGCCATCGTCGACATCGACGCGCCATGGCTGGTCAGCGAGACCGACGTCAAATCGCTGTCGAAGAACACCGCTTTTGAAGGGGCGCGGTTGCAAGGCCGTGTCGTGCGAACGCTGGTTGCAGGCCGCACCGTCTTCGCGCAACAATGATGCCGGCTTCGGTTTCGGCAGTGGGGGGACGATGATTCTGCTGGCAGCGCTGGCCTTCGGCTATTTTCTGGGCTCGATTCCGTTCGGCCTGTTGCTGACGCGACTGGCGGGCCTTGGCGACGTCCGCTCGATCGGCTCGGGCAATATCGGAGCGACCAACGTCCTGCGCACCGGCAACAGGTCGCTTGCCGCTGCTACATTGTTCCTCGATGCCCTCAAGGGCGCGCTCGCCGTGATCCTCGCGGAACGATTCGGCATCGGCCTCGGCATCCTGGCCGGTTTCGGCGCCTTTGTCGGTCACCTCTTTCCGATCTGGCTCGGCTTCAAGGGCGGCAAGGGCGTCGCCACCTATCTTGGCGCCCTGCTTCCGATCTCACCAATAGCCGCACTGGCTTTTACCGTCATCTGGCTCGCCACGGCATTTCTGACGCGCTACTCCTCGCTTTCCGCGCTGATCGCCTGCATGACCGTGCCCATTGCGCTCCTGATGCTCGGCTTCGGCGATGCCTCGATCGTGTTTTCCCTGATGAGCCTGTTGGTGTTCTGGAAACACCGCGCCAACATCCAACGCCTGATGGCCGGCGACGAAAGCCGGATAGGTAGAAGAGGATGACGGCTCGGACCGCCGTTCCACTGCAATTGTCGGATACGCAAAGGCTCGCCTGGCTCAGGCTGCTGCGTTCCGACAATGTCGGACCTGCGACCTTCCGCGACCTCATTAATCGGTATGGGTCCGCCCAGGCTGCTCTCGATTCCCTCCCCGATCTGGCGGCGCGCGGCGGCACCCGCAAGATCCGCATTGCAACCACAACGGAGGTGGAAACGGAGCTCGGAAGCGTTGCCCGGTTCGGCGGCCGGATCGTGGCAATCGGCGAAGCGGACTATCCGCGTATGTTGCGCTACATGGACGTGCCGCCGCCTTTGGTGACGATTATTGGACGCAGCGAAGTGTTCGCTGCCCCCGCCGTTTCGATCGTGGGCGCTCGCAACGCCTCGGCATCCGGAGCACGAATGGCGCGCCAATTGGCAGCCGAACTCGGACAGGCCGGGTTCACCATCGTCTCCGGTCTTGCCCGCGGCATTGACGCTGCCGCGCATTGGGCAAGCCTCGGCACTGGCACAGTCGCGGTCCTTGCCGGCGGGATCGACAAGCCTTACCCGCCCGAGAACCTCGAATTGGTCGAAAAAATCGCATCGTCAGGTGCGGTGATCACCGAAATGCCGTTCGGCTGGGAGCCGCGGGCACGCGACTTTCCACGTCGCAATCGTCTGATCGCCGGTCTGGGACTGGGACTCATCGTTGTCGAGGCGGCGCATCGCTCAGGCTCGCTGATTAGTGCACGGTTGGCCGCGGATCTTGGCCGTCTCGTTTTCGCGGTGCCCGGATCGCCACTTGACCCGCGATCGACCGGCTCGAACAGGCTCATCAAGGACGGTGCGACACTTACCCTGGCGAGCGAAGACGTCCTCGAACAGTTGAAGCCCCTGATCACCGCAGGCTCGCTCCCGATCTTGCGGGAACCTGCTCCGGTGACCCCCGACGTCGAAGCGGATCACGAGATCAATGAACCGGCCGTGGACGAACGCGAGCGTCTCCTCGAAGCGCTCAGCCCCAGCCCGACCGCGATCGACGAGATCGTCCGTCATACCAGCATGCCAGCACGCACCGTTCATACATTGCTCCTCGAACTAGATCTTGCGGGGCGCGTCGAACGCCATTCCGGCGGCGCCGTATCCCTGATTGCAGCGGACGGACAGGACGACCGCTAGAGACGTCTGGTCCTCGTTTGCCCTTGACCTCGTTCCAAACCACGGCCATGTCACGGCCAACAAGAGCACAGGTGATGATGGGCTGCACCACCTCCTCAGCCCCCGGAAAAGCACAAATATGGACGTTGTCGTCGTCGAATCGCCTGCAAAGGCAAAGACAATCAATAAGTATCTGGGCTCGAACTACACGGTTCTGGCCTCGTTCGGCCATGTCCGTGACTTGCCGGCGAAGGATGGCTCCGTTCGTCCCGACGAAGACTTCGCCATGTCCTGGGAGGTGGATTCACCGGCTTCGAAGCGGCTGAACGACATTGCCAAGGCGATGAAGAACGCGGATAGCTTGATTCTCGCGACCGACCCGGACCGCGAAGGCGAAGCGATTTCCTGGCACGTTCTGGAAGTGCTGCGCCAGAAGAAGGTGCTCAAGGACAAGCCGGTCAGGCGCGTCGTCTTCAACGCGATCACCAAGCAGGCCGTCTCCGATGCCATGGCCAATCCGCGCGACATCGACGCGCCACTGGTCGACGCCTATCTGGCGCGCCGGGCGCTCGACTATCTGGTCGGCTTCACGTTGTCGCCAGTCCTATGGCGCAAACTGCCGGGCGCGCGCTCGGCCGGACGGGTGCAGTCGGTCGCGCTGCGGCTCGTCTGCGACCGCGAAGCCGAGATCGAGCGGTTCGTACGCGAGGAATATTGGCAGATCGCCGCATTGCTCGACACCGAGCGCAAGGACAGGTTCGAGGCGCGGCTGACCGCCTATCAGGGCAAGAAGCTGCAAAAGCTCGATATCAGCACCAAGGATCATGCCGACGAGATCAAGGCGATGCTCGATAGCGCCTCGTTCAAGGCGCTGTCAGTCGAGGCGAAACCGACCAAGCGTAACCCGGCCCCGCCATTCACCACCTCGACATTACAGCAGGCTGCATCCTCACGCCTCGGCTTTTCGGCCTCGCGCACCATGCAGGTCGCGCAGCGGCTTTACGAAGGCGTCGAGATCGGCGGCGAGACCACCGGCCTCATCACCTATATGCGAACCGACGGCGTCCAGATGGCGCCGGAAGCGATCGCGGCCGCACGCGAGCAGATCGGGAAGGGTTTCGGCGAACGCTATCGCCCCGAAAAACCGCGCTACTATTCGACCAAGGCCAAGAATGCGCAAGAAGCGCACGAAGCGGTGCGTCCGACCGAGTTCTGGCGTACGCCGGACCAGGTGCGCAAACATCTCGATAACGACCAGGCGCGGCTTTACGAGTTGATCTGGAAGCGCGCGATCGCCAGTCAGATGGTGTCAGCCGAGATCGAGCGGACGACCGTCGAGATCGAGGCGGTCAATGGTTCCGCCACCGCCAATCTGCGCGCCGTCGGCTCGGTGATCCGGTTCGACGGATTTATCGCCGCCTATACCGAGCAGAAGGACGAGGACGCAGCTGACACCGACGACGAGAACAAGCGGCTGCCACAGATTAATGCGCAAGAGAGCCTCGCGCGCCACGCGATCAACGCCACGCAGCACTCGACAGAACCGCCACCACGTTATTCGGAAGCCACACTAATCAAGCGGATGGAAGAGCTCGGCATCGGCCGACCGTCGACCTATGCGGCGACGCTGAAGACGCTTGAAGACCGCGATTATGTGACTAACGAGAAGCGCAAGCTGATACCGCAGGCCAAGGGCCGGCTGGTCACATCGTTCCTCGAAAGCTTCTTCGACCGCTATGTAGAGTATGATTTCACGGCCGCGCTCGAAGAAAAACTCGACCAGATTTCTGACGGCAAGCTCGCCTGGAAGGACGTGCTCAGCGATTTCTGGAAAGAGTTTTCGGGTCATGTCGACAGCATCAAGGAGTTGCGCGTCAGCGACGTCCTCGATGCGCTGAACGAGGAGCTGGCGCCGCTCGCCTTTCCGGCCAAGGAAGACGGCAGCGATCCGCGCCTTTGCCCAAGATGCGGTGCGGGACAGTTGTCGTTGAAGCTCAGCCGCTACGGCGCGTTCGTCGGTTGCTCGAACTATCCCGAATGCGGCTTTACACGCCAGCTCGACGGTCCTGGGGGCGAGGGCGACGGGGCGCAATTGGATGGCGACAAGGCGCTCGGCAGGGATCCTTATACCGACGAGGAGATCGTCCTGAAGAGCGGCCGTTTCGGCCCTTATGTCCAGCGCGGCGAGGGCAAGGAGGCGAAGCGTTCAAGCCTGCCGAAGGGAT
The DNA here is from genome assembly GCA_964511105.1 of uncultured Mesorhizobium sp. Classification (GTDB taxonomy): domain Bacteria; phylum Pseudomonadota; class Alphaproteobacteria; order Rhizobiales; family Rhizobiaceae; genus Aliihoeflea. Next base: position 4,119 of record CAZEEC010000071.1, on the reverse strand, counting down.
GGAAGATCGAGGACGTCGACCACGAAAAGGCCCTGGCGCTCCTATCGCTGCCGCGCGATGTCGGCAAGCATCCCGAAACGGGCAAGATGATTTCGGCCGGGCTCGGCCGTTACGGTCCGTTCGTGCTGCATGACGGCAGCTATGCCAATCTGGAGACGATCGAGGATGTTTTCTCGATCGGCCTCAACCGTGCGGTCACCGTCATTGCGGAGAAGAAGTCGAAATTCGGCAATGGCCGCGGGCGCACGGCCGCCGCAGCGCTTAAGGAACTGGGCGAGCATCCCGAAGGCGGCGGCGCGATCACGGTTCGCGACGGCCGCTACGGCCCCTATGTGAACTGGGGCAAGATCAACGCGACCTTGCCCAAGGGCAAGACCCCCGATAGCGTAACGCTGGACGATGCCGTCGTGATGATTGCCGAAAAGGCCGCCAAGGGCGGCGGCAAGGCACCAGTCAAGAAGGCGCCGGTCAAGAAATCGGCAACCAAGAAACCGGCTGCGAAGAAGGCTCCAGCGAAGGCGAAGGAGTAGCCCGTGGCGCGAAAGAACGCCGGACGCATACCTGCCGGGCCGGCCAAACGCTCGGCCTCGTCGGACAGCTTTCGCCCCAGCCGCGACGAGATCTTGACGTACGTTTCGGAGAACCCAGAGCACTCGGGGAAGCGGGAGCTTGCCAAGGCGTTCGGCCTGAAAGGGCCGGACCGGCTATGGCTGAAGGACATGCTGCGCGACCTTCAGGACGAAGGGCTTCTGGAGAAGAAGGCGAAGAAGCTCAAACGGCCGGGTGACCTGCCGCATATGGTGGTGCTCGACGTCGTCAGCCGCGACCCTGACGGGCTGCTGGTCGCACGACCGGCGGAATGGCCGGCCGATCTCGGCGCCGCGCCGCTGGTCGCGATCCGCACGCAGCGCCAGGGCCGCGGGCCAGCGCCGGGGATCGGCGACCGGATCCTGACCAAGACCTTTGCCAACGAGGAAAAGGGCGGCCCGAGCTATACGGGCCGCGTCGTCAAGATATTCGACAAGCAGCGCGACGCCGTTCTTGGCGTGCTGCGGCATCTTTCCGATGGCGGTTTTCGGATGGAGCCGGTCGAGCGCAGGCAGCCCGAACTGGTTATCGACGAGGACGACCTGAATGGCGCCAAACCGGGTGATCTTGTCGAGGTCGCACCTCTTCGTCATGCCAGATACGGGCTGCCCAAGGGCAAGGTCGTGGAGGTGGTCGGGTCGCTAACCAGCGAGAAGGCGGTCTCGATGATCGCCATCCACAGCCACGACATTCCGCATGTGTTCCCCCACGCAGTCATCGCGGAGGCCGAAGCCTGCCTAGCGGCTTCGCTCGATGGGCGCGAGGACTGGCGCGATCTGCCATTGATCACCATCGATCCCACCGATGCCAAGGACCATGACGATGCAGTCCACGCGATGGCTGACGAGGATGCTGGCAATCCGGGTGGGGTAATCGCCACCGTAGCGATCGCCGACGTGGCGGCGTATGTGCGGCGGGGCAGCGCACTTGATGAAGAGGCGCTGAAACGCGGCAACTCGTGCTATTTTCCGGACCGCGTCGTGCCGATGCTGCCCGAGCGGATCTCGAACGATCTGTGCTCGCTGCGCGAGAGCGAGGACCGTCCCGCCCTTGCCGTGCGGATGACCTTCAGCGCCGACGGCCGCAAGATCAGGCATTCGTTTCACCGCGTGACGATGCGCAGCCACGCGAAGCTCTCCTACGACCAAGCGCAAGCGGCAATCGATGGCGCGCCCGACGAAAAGACGGCTCCGTTTCTCGAGGCCATTCTTCGACCTCTCTGGGCCGCCTATAAGGTTTTGAAGCGTGGGCGCGACAGCCGTCAGCCGCTCGAACTCGATCTGCCCGAGCGCAAGATCGTCTTGAAAGAAGACGGCACGGTCGATCGGGTGACCATCCCGGACCGGCTCGATGCGCACAAGCTGATCGAAGAATTCATGATCCAGGCGAATGTCGCCGCCGCGGAGACTCTTGAAGCCAAAAGCCAGCCGCTCATCTACCGGATCCACGAAGAGCCGTCGCTGGCCAAACAGGAATCGCTGCGCGAATTCCTGACGACGGTCGGTCTGTCGCTGGCGCGTGGGCCGCAATTGCGACCGGCGCAGTTCAACGGCATCCTGGCGGCAGCAAGCGGCAGCGAACATGACGAACTCATCAACGAGGTCGTGCTGCGCGCGCAAAGCCAGGCGCTCTACTCGAAAGACAATGCCGGGCATTTCGGCCTGAACCTGAAGCGTTATGCCCATTTCACCTCGCCGATCCGCCGCTATGCCGACCTGATCGTCCATCGCGCTCTGATATCTGCTTTGAATCTGGGCAAGGATGGACTGACCAAGGGGGAAGAAGGACGGCTGGAGGAGATAGCCGCGCTGATTTCGGCGACCGAGCGGCGCGCCATGGCGGCCGAGCGCGAAACGGTCGATCGTCTGATTGCCGCCCATCTGGCGACACGGGTCGACGAGACGTTTACGGGCCGCATCTCCGGGGTGACGAAATCCGGCCTCTTCGTACAACTGCCGCAATTCGGCACGGACGGCTTCGTGCCTATTTCGACGCTCGGCAATGACTATTATATCTATGATGAAGCCGCCCATGCCCTGGTGGGTGAGCGAAGCCGAAAAGGCTTCCGTCTGGCGGACACGGTTGACGTGAAGCTCGTCGAAATCGCACCTATGGCAGGCAGCTTGCGGTTCGAAATGATGAGCGATCCCCTGCCCGTCGCAGGATCGAGTCGATCCTTGCACAAAACGAAGGACAGAAGACGCGCGGACCAATCGCGCCGGCCTGAAGGCCGTGGATCAAGTAGGCCCAGGCGATGAGTGAAATCCAGTTTGGCGGCGAGATGCAAGACGCGAACCGGTCGCTCATCAGGTCGATGTGGCGTGGATTTCTCCATCGCTGCCCGAACTGCGGGGAGCGCACGCTGTTCAACCGGTTCTTGAAGGTGTCGCCGGATTGCGTTGCCTGCGGCGAGGAACTTTACCATCACCGCGCCGATGACTTGCCCGCCTATCTGGTCATCACGATCATCGGTCACATCGTCATCGCCGGCTTCATGCTGGTCGAGATGACGAGCGGCCTGTCGCTGTGGCAGCATCTAGCGATCTGGGTACCCTTGACAATCATCTCCTCGATCGCGCTTCTGCAGCCGGTCAAGGGTGCGGTGGTCGGTCTGCAATGGGCCTTGCACATGCACGGGTTCGGCGGTGATGAGGATGAGCTCGAATCGCATCCCGAACTCTCTGATTAAGTGTTTGAAGGAGAATGGCGTGGAAGGCTGGACTCGCAGTCAGGTCGACAAGGCTGAAGGCAAGGATTTCGCGCTGGGGGCTGGCCCCAAACGGCCCCGGGATGCGGCGACGCTGATCCTGCTCGACCGGCAGGGCCCGGATGTGCGCGTACTGATGGGACGCCGCCACACGAAGCATGCCTTCATGCCGGGAAAGTTCGTTTTTCCAGGCGGCCGCACCGACCCGGATGACAGCCGCATCAATGTCGCTTCGCCGCTCGACCCCGCAGAAGAAGTAAAGCTCATCGGAAGCGGCAGCCGGGCGACGGCGGCGCGGGCGCGTGCCATTGCGCTTTCGGCCATTCGCGAAACCTATGAGGAAGCTGGTCTCCTGATCGGCCGGCGGGGCCTGTTCGCAACCAAGAAGGCGGACTGGCAAGGTTTCGTCGAGCACGAGATCCAGCCTTCGCTCGAAGGGCTGCGTTTCGTCGCCCGTGCAATCACGCCGCCCGGCCGTGTCCGTCGGTTCGACACGCGATTCCTGTCGGTGTGGCGGGACAATGTGGCGCTCGAACTGGAGGACGGCGGACCGACCCATGAACTCGAAGAGTTGGTCTGGTTGCCGATCGCCGAAGCCAAGGAAGCCGACGTCCCGACGATTACCCGCACTATTCTCGGCGATCTCGAGGCACGGCTCCACGCCGACCCGGAATTGAAGCCAGGGGGCGGCGACGTTCCCTTCTACCGACTGCTCAACAACCGCTTCCACCGCGACATTATCTAGACGCAGGGCCGATGGATTCTCCACACGCGTCCGGCGAAATCCGGTGGCTCTCAGTCTCGGCCGCCATTGCCGCGATCAG
>CAZEEC010000070.1:0-10586 GCA_964511105.1 uncultured Mesorhizobium sp. | reverse complement strand
TGATGATGACGGCGGATGAGCAGACGCCGTGGTCGAGCGCTTCCTGGCAGGCCGCATCAACCGCGCCGATCCCGTCGGTAAGCACCGCCGTCAGGATCTCCACCATTTGACGATCGCCATCATGCATACTCTTCAGTCGCCGTCGGGTGTCCGCCAAGTTGCAGGCCAGGGACGACCCTTCAGACTCCCTGGCCCTGATCATACTGTCAATTGGCTGCGCCGAGTTCCTCTGAGAGCCGGACGATCTCCGATCGGTAAAATGCAAGCGCAGCAAGTAAGCGAACAGCGACTGCTGATCGGCCAGCCGCTTCGCCGTATAAATCTTACGCTGTTGAGACGAGATCCGCGACCTGCCCACCGAGCAGGTCGTGTGGATCTGCGAGGTTGAGGACTACGCTCATGTGATTTGCGGCGGGCACCGAAAGAAGCTCGGTCTCGACGCCCTCGGCGGCCAGTTGTCGATGCAGCGCCTTTGCCTGGTCGTGAAACGGCGGCGTTTCTTCCTCGCCGAACGCGAGGATGCGTTTTGGCCCCTTCATGTGGGAAGACGCGAGCGGAGACCAAGCGATGGCTTCTTCGTTGGTCATCTGAGCTTCGTCCCGCAGAAAGCTCGCCGGGATGTCCGACAATTCGTAGATGCCGCTTAACAGAAGCATTGCCTTTAGCGTCGGAAGGGCCGGAGTAGCCGTCTCTTCTGGTCCACGCGCGGCCAGGAAAGACGCCAGATGCGCCCCGGCGGAATGGCCGCTGACGGTTATCCGCGCCGCATCCGCGCCGAAGGATGACGCCTGATCCTGCAGCCATCGTGTTGCACGCCTGACCTGATCCACCAGAACCGGCAGTCGCTGACCGGGCATGAGATCGTATTCCACCAAGGCAGCTATGCCACCGGCGGCCAGCACTGGTTCGGCGACCAGATGATAGTCCGACTTCTCGCCCGAGCGCCAGTAGCCCCCATGGATGAAGACGTGGAGCGGCGCGCCGTCTGATGGGTTACGCGGAAAGAGAAGGTCCAGAACCTCCCGCGAGCGCGGGCCGTAACGGATGTCGGTGCGGATGGTGGCGTTTCCAGCCATTCCGCGGCTGCGCGCAGCCAACTCGGCCGCGATCGAATCGAAGTCCGGCACGAAGTCGCGAATGCGGTACGGATCCGTTGCCACCACGTCTCTCCTTTGCTTCGCTGTGCCTGTTGATCAGAATTCGACAGCGTAGTATTTCGCTTCCATGAACTCTAGGATGCCGGTCACGCCGCCCTCGCGTCCGAGCCCGCTCTGCTTCACGCCTCCGAAAGGTGCGGCGGGGTCCGACATTAGTCCGCGATTGACACCGAGCATCCCAGTTTCAAGCTTCTTTCCGACGCGCATGGCGCGCCTGATGTCTTGCGTATAGACATAGGCTGCCAGGCCGTACTCCGTGTTGTTCGCGAGACTAATGGCCTCATCCTCCGTTTCGAACCTGTAGACTGGAGCAACCGGACCGAAGATTTCTTCTCGAGCGATGTCGGCTTGGCGAGGCACGTTCTCCAGGACCGTCGGCGGATAGAAGAAGCCGCCTCCGGTGCGGGGGGCGCCACCGGTTGTCGCACGTGCCCCGCCCTCGATGGCGTCAGTGACGAGTTGGTCGATCTTTTTGACTGCCTTTGGCGTGATCATTGGCCCGCATTGGGTGGCGGGATCGTAGCCTGGCCCTATGTTAAGGGCGGACATGCGGCTGGTCAGTCCGTCCACGAAGGCGTCGTGGATGCCGGCCTGAACGTAGAAGCGGTTGGCTGCGGTGCAGGCCTCGCCCGCATTGCGCATCTTGGCGACCATCGCGCCATCCAGCGCCGCCCCGAGATCGGCATCGTTGAATACCAGGAAGGGCGCGTTCCCGCCCAGCTCCATTGAGCAACTGACCACCGATTTGGCAGCTTCTGCCAAAAGCACGCGACCAACCGCCGTCGAACCGGTGAAGGACAGTTTGCGCACGCGCGGGTCGGCGAGCATGGCGTTCACGACGGGCCCGGGATTGCGGGTGGTCAGAACATTGAGGACACCTGCTGGAACGCCAGCCATCTCTCCCAGCCGCGCCATCGCGAAGGCCGAGAGCGGCGTCTCGGAGGCGGGCTTTAGGATGACGGTGCAACCGGCCGCGAGAGCGGGACCGATCTTACGGGTCGCCATGGCGATGGGGAAATTCCAGGGCGTTATCAGCACAGCGATGCCGATCGGTTCGTGCTCCACGAGGATCTTGTGGGAACCGGAAGGCGTATCTCTGTATTCGCCGCCAATCCGTGTGGCTTCTTCTGAATACCAGCGGAAGAACTCCGCGGCATAAGCGACTTCGCCTCGTGCGTCCGTCAGCGCCTTACCGTTTTCGAGCGCGATCAGGACCGCTAGGTCTTCGGCATGCTCTCTCATCAGTTCGAACCATCTTCGAAGAATTTCGGAACGCATGCGCGGTCCCATCGCCCGCCAACCGGAGGCTGCCTCATGAGCTGCCTCCACCGCCCGGCCAGCATCCTCGATGGTGGCGTCAGGGACCTCGGCCAAGACCTGCTCCGTCGACGGATCGATCACGGGAATACCGGCGCCCGCCTCCCATCGGCCATTGATATAGAGCCCCTGAGCGTGAAGTGCGGGTTCGGCGAAGCCGGCAAACTTTGGTTGTATCGTCATCTTGGCGTTTCCTTTCGGCTTCAATGCAGCGAGGCCAGATCGCCCGAATAGGCGGCTTGCACGAGGGCGCGCATCTCGGCGGCAGCGAGCGGCCGAGGGTTATTCTGAATTAGGCGAACGATGCCGCTGCTCTGCTCGGCCACCCAGTCGAGCTGGTCTTCGGCCAAGCCGAGCTCGCGCAACGTGGTGGGGATGCCGATGCGGGCAAAAAGCGCCGCCACCGCTGGAATGACCTCTTCTCCCGCAGCAAGGCCGGCCGCGTTTGCGACCTCGTCCAGTTCGGGACGAATGGTGGGAGCGTTCCATGCCATTACATAAGGCATGAGGCAGGCTACGCCGGCACCGTGGGGCGTTCCCGTCAGCGCGCCGACAGGATACTGGATTGCGTGTGCTGCAGCCGTCCCGGCGACCCCGAAGCCGAGCCCCGCCAAGGTCGCCCCCATCATCACCTTTTCCCTCGCCTCCAGATTGCCGCCATTGCGACAGGCCGGCTCCAAGCCCTGCCAAATGAGCGTGATGGCGCGCAGCGCGAAATGGTCCGACAGAGCGTTCTTGCCTATGAAGACGCGGTCTTGGGTAATCCCAGGGCCAGGCTCGCGACGGATCGCGGTAAAAGCCTCGATGGCATGCGTCAGCGCATCGGCACCTGCTACGGCAGTCAGACCTGGAGGGCAGGTCAAAGTCAGTTCAGGGTCGCATATCGATATGGTAGGCACAATGAAGGGGCTGGATATCCCGACCTTGAGATTGCGGTCGGAATCGGACAGGACAGCGACGGGCGTCACCTCGGATCCGGTTCCCGCAGTGGTGGGTATCGCCATGAGGGGCATCACCGGGCCGGGGACTTGAAATTCGCCGTAATAGTCCTGGGGTCGTCCTCCATGTGTCAGCAGGACGGCAACACATTTTGCCATGTCGAGACAGGAGCCCCCGCCAATCCCGATGATGAAATCAGGTGCGAACGCCCGGGCACTCTCGGCGCTGGCGATCGCCGAATCGATCGGGACGTCGGGCATCGTCGAGCCGTCGACGCGCACCTCAACGCCTGCATCTTTGAGCTGCGACACGATCGAAAGGAACTGGGCATCCCTCTCCAGTCGCTCGTCCGTCAGGATGAGCGCTCGCTGGCCGAGCTTACGCGCCACCCTTCCGGCGATCTTGTGGTGACCGTGACCGAAAATGAGCTCGCGGGGTGCCCTGACGGTGCCGAATAGCTGCATCTTGTTCGCTTCCTTTAGTGTTGTCCGGCCTCGTCCAGCTCGGAGAGCCTTTTCATTATTTCAGTCGGCAGTTCGATTCCGCGAGCCTCTGTCCTCTCCCGACGTTTGCGCGCCCCATCACCGGGCACGGCAACAGGCTGGGCGGGATCTTTAGGAAGCGAAGTACGTATGCGTTGTAGAAAGGTCGCGAGTGTTCGGCTGTCGCCGCGACCGGCGGTTGGGTCGATAAGGATGATGACATCGCCCTTGTTCGCTTCGTGGCTCTCATCGAGCGTCCCCCTGACCTCCGGAGCGAAGGCCGAGCCCGCAAGTGCGGCGACGATTAGTTCGACTGCCAAGCCAAGTCCGTAACCCTTGGCGCCTCCGAAAGGCGCGATAGCGCCAGACTTGGCAGCGTTGGCATCGGTTGTCGGGATCCCCTCTTGATCTACCGCCCAGCCCTGCGGGATGGGATCGCCGCGCAGAGCGTGATGGTGGATCTTGCCCATCGAAACGGTGCTGGTCGCGAGATCGAGTATGAAGGGCTCATCTGAGGTCGGAATGCCTACCGCAATTGGATTGGTGCCGAGCATGGCTTGCGTCCCGCCGTAGGGGTGAACGAGCGCCTCACTGGTCGACATGATGATGCTAGCGAGCCCCATCCTAGCCGCCGCCTCAGCATAGAAGGACAGCATCCCAATGTGGTTGGCGTGCCTGATCGCTGCTACGGCAACGCCGCAATCCGGAACGGCCTGTGCGAGGTCTCGAAGCGCCGTCATCATGACCACGGGGCCCAGCCCACCTTGGCCATCAACCGTCATAAATCCTCGCCGGATCCAGGTGGATGTGCCGCTGGTATTCGGGTTCGCGAGGCCCCGCTCAATCCGCAGCAAGAGTCGCGGCAGTCGCTGGAGGCCATGAGAGGGAAGGCCACGGAGCTCCGCTTCGATGAGAAGTTCCGTCTGGAGTAAAGCAGCCTCGGCCGTTGCCCCGCGCTGCGTCAGCAGCCTCATGGCGAGCGCCTTCAAACTATCCGCGTCCATCCGTTCCAACGCTCGCTTATTTCAGATCGTATATGATATTGTATTTGACATACGATTTTATCTGCGCAAAGTTTTGCCGTGTCAAGACACACTAAGGAGGCGCGGGTGGCGGTCGCAGAGCAGGCAGGAAGATCGGAGAGTGTGCGGCCGTCCAGCATTGCCAATAGTGTTTATGACCGGATCTACGATCGCCTCATGTCGCTGGAGATCGCACCCGGCGCCCGTATTCCGATTGATGCGATCGCGCGCCAGCTCGACGTTTCCCAGACGCCCGTCCGCGAAGCCCTCGCGCGGCTGGAACGCGAAGGTTTGGTCCGGAAGGAGCACCTGATCGGCTTTAGCGCGGCGCCGCAATTGACCTTTAAGCAGTTCGACGATCTCTACGCGTTCCGCCTGTTGCTTGAGCCCGAGGGAGCGCGTCTGGCGGCACAGCGCATGACCGAAGACGAGTTCAGGCGTCTGGAAGACGCAGCCGCCGACATGGGGCACGGCGAGCCGCCGGTGGATCGCAACAGCCGCTACTCGCGCTTCGCGCGTGCCGATGCACATTTCCACGACGAGATCCTTCGCATCGCAGGCAATGAAGTCATCCGCAGCACGCTGTTCAACCAGCATGTCCATCTACAGATCTTCAGGTTCATGTTCCACACGCGCGTGACCCAGGAAGCTCTCGAGGAACATGAGAAGCTGCTGGTCGCCTTCCGCGCAGGTGATCCGCAAGGTGCGAGTATCGCCATGGTCGAACATATCGAGCGGTCCCGCGACCGAATTCTCGGGGCATTTTGATGAACGGTCTGGGCTCAGGCCTCACTTTCGCAGCCCAACGTGAAATCCCGCCCGCGGTTCTTCGCGCGGAGGGCCTGAGAAAGGCCTATGGCCCCATTACCGTGCTCTCGGACATCACGCTCGACATCAGGCCAGGAGAAGTCCACGCCATCATTGGCGAGAACGGCGCCGGTAAGTCGACCCTGATGAAGCTCCTATCGGGCCATGTCGTTCCGACGGCTGGTCATATTTCGATCGACGGCGAGCGTGCTGACTTCACCGATGCAGTCGAGGCGGAGGCCCACGGGATCGTTCTCGTGCATCAGGAGATTCTTCTAGCCCCCCACCTGACTGTGGCCGAGAACCTATTCTTGGGCAAGGAACTCGCGCGTGGCCTCATGGTCGACGACCGCGAGATGAACCGCCAGACTGCTGAGGTTCTCGCACAAGTCGGTTCGACAGCGCGACCTCGCGATGTGGTTGGTGACCTACCTCTGGCACAGCGGCAACTGGTACAAATTGCCCGCGCGTTGATGGACGAGCGAAAGGTCGTCATTCTGGACGAGCCGACGGCCGTACTTGCTAATGATGAGGTTTCCGCGCTTCTGGAGATTGTTCTCGCTCTACGTAATCGCGGAGTGGGTGTCCTTTATATTTCGCATCGTTTGGAAGAGGTGCAGGCAGTCGCCGATCGCATCACCGTTCTGCGCGACGGCAAAATGATTGGCACGTGGCAGGCTAACACTCTCGATCAACGCCAGATGGCCGAATCGATGGTCGGCCGCGAATTGAGCATGCTCTATCCCCAAAAACGCCCTGCCGCGGCGGCTCCTCCGATCCTCCAGGTGGTCGATCTGAACGTCGAGAGCGGCCGTCAGATCGCCTCGTTCGAGTTGAAGCGGGGGGAGGTTCTGGGACTTGGCGGCATGATTGGTTCTGGCCGCACCGAACTGTTCGAAGGGCTTATGGGGCTTCGCCCTGCCACTGCCTCGAAAGTGGTTCTGAATGACCAAGAGGTCATCAATCGCTCAGTCGATAATCTCATGCGAGCCGGTCTCGTCTACCTGACCGAGGACCGGAAGGGGAAAGGGCTACTTCTCGATGAGTGGCTTGCTCCCAATCTGACCTTGCAGGCTCTGAACGCCACCAATCCCGGCCTCACCCTAGATGGACGCCACGAGAACGGCCTGCTGAAGCAAGCCGTCGAGGCTTACGATATTCGCGTGCCGTCTCTTGAACTCGACGCCGGTAAGCTCTCCGGCGGCAACCAGCAGAAGCTGCTTCTGGCCAAGATCATGATGACCGACCCGTCCGTGGTGATCATCGATGAACCGACGCGCGGCATCGACATTGGCAATAAGAGCCAGATCTACGATTTCATCGACACGATGGTACGTGCCGGCAAGGCTTGCATCGTGATCTCCTCGGAAATGTCGGAGTTGGTGGGTCTGTCGGACCGCGTGCTCGTCATGCGTGAGGGGCGCATTGTTGCGGAGCTATCCGACGACGAGATCAGCGAACAGAACGTCATCTACGCGGCCACCAGTGCCAGCCACGGCAGACAGGGACGAGACTAGAATGAGCAGCGTGACCGCAACAAACCCGTTTGTGAACCGGATTGGGCATATCCGCTGGCCGGACTTGGCGCCCTTCATCGCTCTTGCGGTGATCATCCTTGTCGGAACGATGATCAACTCAAATTTCATGTCGTCCGCGAACCTCGTCAACGTGATCACGCGCAGCGCCTTCATCGCGATCATCGCCGTCGGCGCCACCTTCGTGATCGTATCAGGCGGTCTCGACCTTTCGGTGGGCTCCATGATGGCGTTCGTGACCGGCATCATGATCATGGCCATGAATGGTCTTGCGCCTGCCTATGGGAACTGGGCGATCCTGATGGGCGCCGGGGTGGCACTGGTCGTGGGTGGTCTGTGCGGGCTCTTCAACGGGCTCATAATAACCGTCGGTCGAATAGAGCCCTTCATCGTTACGCTCGGCACGATGGGCATATTCCGAGCCTTCATCACCTTTATGACCGATGGCGGCTCGCTGCCGATCGACCGCGGTCTGCGCGAAGCCTATCGCCCGGTCTATTTCGGCAACTTTCTCGGCATCCCATACCCGGTACTGATCACTCTCGTGGTGGTGCTCGTGGCGGCGTTCCTGCTCTACCGGACGAAATACGGAAGGCGTCTGACTGCTGTCGGGTCGAACCCAGATGTAGCGCGGTTCTCCGGCGTTCAAGTCGGAAAGGTGCGTACCATGGCCTACGTGATTCAGGGCCTGTGCGTTGCTATCGCGGCCATTTGCTACGTACCCCGACTGGGAGCGGCCACGCCGACCACGGGTCAACTGTGGGAGTTGCAGGTCATCACGGCGGTCGTCATCGGGGGCACGCTGCTGCGGGGAGGAAAGGGGCGCGTCTGGGGTTCCGTCGCCGGAGCCCTCATTCTTGAGGTAATCGCAAACGTCATGGTCCTGTCGGACATGATTTCCGAATACCTCGTCGCTGCGGTCCAGGGGGCAATCATAATCATTGCCATGCTTGCGCACCGTTTCACCCGAAGCCGCTGATGAAAAAGCGGCATCGGAAATTCAACGGAGGAAACTGAAATGAACGTCTACAGAAATACAGCACGAATGCTTGCTTGTGCCGTCGCATTCACGGTACCGCTCGGCGCGGTCCATGCACAGGATCGCGACATCACGATTGCCGTGTCGATCCCTGCAGCGACGCATGGCTTTACGGGCGGCGTAGTCTATCACGCCGAGCAGGCCGAAAAGGAAATTGAGGCCGCTTTCCCGAACATCGACGTGATCGTCTCGACGGCATCGTCGGCCACTGCCCAGGTCTCGGCACTAGAAGATCTTTCAGCAACGCGTGATCTCGATGCGCTCGTCATTCTTCCCTTCACGTCCGAAGAGCTGACCGGTCCTGTAGAGCAAGTAAAGTCGAACGGAACATTCATTGCGGTTGTCGATCGTGGCCTCAACGATCCAGAGATCCAGGACCTCTACGTTGCAGGCGACAATATCGCAGTCGGTGCCAACACGGCTCACTGGCTGAGCGAACAGCTCGGCGGGGAAGGTCAGATAGTGGTGCTGCGCGGCATCCCGACCGTGATCGACGACGAGCGCATCAAGGGCTTCTCGGACGTCATCGCGGAGACCGAGATCGAGATTCTCGATATCCAATACGCCAATTGGAACCAGGACGAAGCCTTCACGCTGATGCAGGACTATCTGGCGAAATATCCCAAGATCGATGCCGTTTGGGCAAATGACGACGACATGTTGCTCGGCGTTATCGAAGCCGTAGATCAGGCCGGGCGAGAGGACATCCGCTTCGCACTCGGCGGCAACGGAATGAAGCAGGTCATCGAGATGGTCATGGAAGGCGACGAACGGACTCCGATCTCAACACCCTACCCGCCGTCGATGATCAAGACCGCAATCTACATGACTGCGGGCCAGTTCAACGGCCAGGCACCGATGCGCGGCGAGTTCCTGCTCGATGCGCCACTTATCACGCCCGAGAACGCGGATCAGTTCTACTTCCCGGATTCTCCGTTCTGATCGAGACCTTGAGGGCACCCGGCAGCGGCCGGGTGCCCAATCCATATGATAACAAAGAGGAGGCCTGCAATGAGCGGCAAGAAGATCCTGATGCTCACGGGTGAGTTCACGGAAGAATACGAGATTTTCGTCTTCCAGCAGGGCATGGAGGCGGTAGGACATACGGTCCATGTGGTGTGTCCCGACAAGAATGCCGGCGACCGGATCAAGACGTCACTGCACGACTTCGAGGGCGACCAGACCTATACTGAGAAACTCGGCCACTACGCGGATATCAACAAGACCTTTTCCGAGGTGCGCGTCGAGGAGTACGACGCAGTATATGCGGCTGGTGGTCGCGGACCGGAATACATCCGGACCGACAAGCGCATTCAGGCGATGGTTCGGCACTTCCACGACACCGGCAAGCCGATCTTTACGATCTGCCACGGTGTTCAGATACTGATGGCAGTACCAGGCGTCCTCAAGGGTAAGAAGGTGGCGGGCTTGGGCGCATGCGAACCCGAGGTGACAGCGGTTGGCGGGATCTATATCGACGTCAAGCCCACTGAGGCGTATGTCGACGGTAATATGGTGTCAGCCAAAGGCTGGACCGGGCTCGCAGCCTTCATGCGCGAATGCATGAACGTGCTCGGCACCAAGATCACCCACAGCTGACAAATCCGAGAGATCGTGGCGTCTCCCAGTTGTTTCCGACAACGACGCTGACGCTGTAGCAAACGTGGTAACTCGGCGCACGCTTTTCAAAGTATCTGCCACAGGGGTGGAGGGATCGCACTCCCCCCACAGATCAGCCGTAAGAGAGTGCGCCACCCTGCACCGATGACCGGGGTGGCGTCACCTTCACGATACGGCCGTGTCCGATCATTATCGCGACAGGGTCCGCTGAACTGCCGGATGGAAACGCTCAATCTGCCAAAGCTCTCCAATCCTTTCGATCAACATCAGCTTGAACAGGCCGTTGCGGCGGCCACGCTCCCCCCCCCCCACCGTAGAAATTGACGAGCGTTGCACGCGCCCGCTTTTCGGCAATTATTCGGTGAGCGGGTACGGCTGAAATGAAACTCATTGACACTGCCCTTGCGCGTATTCGATGTCTTTACAAGCTGGATCAACAGCATCCCCTGGCAGTCGACCTCTGCATCCGCTTAATGCGCTTTTCTGGCCCTCACCTTCCCGCTGTTTCTTGGGGCGCTGCCTTGCCGTCATGCTTCTTCGGACTGGTAGGTGGACGGTAGTGCTTTACCTGGAAGAATCCAGACGCTGAGAGCACGCGAAAATCATGATTGCAGCGCGAGATATGACGCTCGCCGTCTCCCAATGATGGGCTGAGGGTGGGCGCCGAC
>CAZEEC010000069.1:7180-10770 GCA_964511105.1 uncultured Mesorhizobium sp. | reverse complement strand
GCTAGAACGTTGCATTGGGAAGCCACGTCGCGATGGGCGGGACCATCCACAGGACGATGAGGGCCAGTATTTGCAACAGGATATAAGGGGCCACGCCTTGGTAGATCATTGCTGTGGTGACGCTTTCTGGAGCGGCACCGCGCAAATAGAAAAGCGAAAAACCAAACGGTGGTGTCAGGAAGGATGTCTGGAGGTTGACCGCAATAAGAACCGCCAGCCAGATCGGATCATGTCCCATCAAGATGAGAGGGGGGATCAGCAAAGGCAACAGGATCACTGAGATTTCCACGAAGTCCAGGAAGAATCCCAAGATGAAGATGAAAATCATCGAGAACACCAGCGCGCCCGTCGGGCCGCCAGGCAGGGCTTCGAGAATGCGGGCCACGCGGTGCTCGCCGCCCAATCCGACGAAGACCAGGCTGAAGAAGGACGCCATCAGGATGGTCGCGAAGATCATCGACGTGATGATCGTCGTCTGGGCCAGCGCGGCCATCATCAGGCGGCGCTCCATCAGCCTGGCCAACGCCGCGACAATGGCGACGACGGCGATCAGCACCAGCAGGCCGTAAAGCGCTCCCAAGGCGAATTCGAAGGAGCCCGCATCCGAACGTTGCAGCCGTACCGGCATCAGGCCAGCCGCCAAGGCAAGACCAAAAAGCGACGCCGCGCCGAATAGAACCAGCCATCTGGAGGCGCCCTGCTTATAGCCGGCGAGAAGGATCGCTCCGACAGCGCCCACCCCCGCCGCCTCGTTCGGCGAGGCGACGCCTCCCAGGATGGATCCGAGCACGGCGATAATCAACAGGATTGGCGGCAGGATTGTCCCAATCACCTGGAGCTTGGTGACGCCAGCAGGACGTTCTCTCATCGGTGGCGCGTCAGCGGTTATCAGCCAGGCCCGCACAAGGATATAGATGATGTAGATGACGACCAGTAGAAGCCCGGGCATCAGAGCAGCAGCAAAGGTCTGGCCGACCGAGATCGTTTCGATGGAAAAACGCCCCTGCTCATATTGCGCCTGCTGGAACGCTGAAGACATGACCTCGGCCAGGATGATCAGAAGCGTCGATGGCGGGATGATCTGGCCCAGCGTTCCGGCAGTACAAACCGTGCCTGCCGCCAGGCGAGGGTTGTAGCCATTATTCAACATCGCGGGCAGAGCGATCATTCCCATGGCCACCACCGTTGCGCCGACAATGCCTGTCGAGGCGCCTAGCAAGGCGCCCACCAGCACGACCGAGACGCCAAGCCCTCCACGCATGGTTCCGAACAGCCGGCCCATGGTTTCCAGCAACTCCTCCGCGATGCGCGATTTCTCCAGCACAACGCCCATCAGTACAAAAAGCGGAATTGCGGTAAGCACCGGATTGGTCATGACCGCGAAGAAGCGCTGCCCCAGGGCTCCCATCAGGTTGATCGAAAATACGTCCAGCCACCAGCCCAGGAGGGCAAAGAAGGTTGCCACGCCGGCAATCGTAAAGGCGACTGGATAGCCGATCAGGATGAAGATGATGAGGCCGGCGAACATCCATAAATCAAGTGCCACGATCGATCTCCTGCAGGCGGATCACATCGCGGCTCAACGCCGAGACACCCTGGATAAGCAGCAAGATGCAGAAGGCCGGGACCAGCGATCGCAACAAGAACAGCGCCGGAATTCCACCGACCGAAATGGAGCCTTCAAGGATGGACCAGGATCGCCGCACCATCGGCCAGGACCAGTAAAGCAACATGATGAGCGGCGGGCCCAGCAGCACCAGATGGCCGAAGATATCGACCAGTGCCTTTCCGCGCACAGTCAGCCTGGAATAGAAGATGTCGACCCGCACATGCCCCCGCGCCCATAGCGTGTAGCCGGCGCCGAGCATGAAGATGGACGCGTGCAGGTAGAGCACACCCTCATTCAGGAAAATGAAGGAATAGCTATAGACATAGCGCAACAGCACCACGCCGAACTGCAAAAGCACCATGGCGAGGGCAAGCCAGATGACGACGGCGCCGACCGCCCGATTGATCCAGTCAAGAGCGTCGGCCAGTCGTGCCATGCGCTGTCCCCCCTGAAGTTGGCGTCGGGCGGAAAGGCCCGCCCGACGCACCCGCCTATTCAGCGTGCATAAGTAAAAGCGAGATTGCGCGCGGCGAGTTGAGCGCCATCCGCATGGACCATATATTCGGCCATCAGATCGCGATACTCGAGGAAGCTCTCCGTGATGCGGCCGACGAGTTCATCGCTGTCATTGCGCATCTCTTCCAGCACCTCGCCCATCATATTGCCCATGGCAATGATGATCTCTTCTGGCCAATCGCGCACCTGGACACCATGCTCGTTGACCAGTTCGCGCAGGGCGAGCGCGTGCTTGGTGTTGTATTCCGTCAGCACGGGATTGTAGAGGCTTTCCGCGGCAAACGACACCGCTTGCTGCAGATCCTCCGGCAGTGCGTTCCATACATCCAGGTTGACGGCGCATTCTTCGGCCGAGCATGGCTCGCCGACACCGTTATTATAGTAGTAGGACGCGACCTGCTGGAGCCCAAGCGCCGCATCCGACCACGGCCCGATGAACTCACCCGCATCTAACGCACCCGATTGAAGGGCCTGGAACATCGCCGGACCGGACATGGCCTCGACGGCAACGCCCAACCTGGACATGACTTCGGAATTCAGCCCGTTCGTGCGGTATTTCAGGCCGCGGAGATCATCGAGGCTGTTGACTTCATTGCGGAACCAGCCAGCCCATTGCGGACCGGAATTGCCGCACAAAAACGGCTTGAGATTGAAGCGTTCATACATCTCGTCGTAAAGCGCCTGGCCGCCGCCCTGCAGCATCCAGCCATGTTGTTCAATGGCGGTAAGGCCCAGCGGCTGTGAACCGAAGAGCAGAATTCCCTTCGATTTCGAACCCCAGTACGACGGCACGGCGTGGTAGATTTCGGCTGTTCCCTCACCAACCGCGTCGAAGACGCCCGGTCCTGGCACGATTTCGCCGGCGGCAAAAAGCTCGACCTCAAGCCGACCGCCCGAGAGCGTCGTAATGCGGTCCGCCAGCATCTGGGCGGCCACGCCAGGGCCGGGCAAATTGCGCGGCCACGCAGAAACCATACGCCAGCGGGTCACGCCTTGCGCAATGGCCGGTGCGGCAAGAGTGGACGCTGCGGCCCCAACTGCAGCGGTGGAAAGGAAGTCGCGTCTTTTCATGAAAGTTTCCCCTGGTCGGTTGGTATGGTTGATTTGCTTCCGCTGGTTGGCTTTGTGGGCGCCAGCAGACGCGGCTAAGTTAGATCGTTGCCCAATACGTCTAGTCTTTCAGAATGGCCGGCAGGTTGAGGCGATGCTCGCGCGCGCACTGCAGCGCATCCTCATAGCCTGCGTCGGCGTGACGCATAACCCCTGTCGCCGGGTCGTTCCATAGAACATTGCCGATGCGCCTGTCGGCATCTTCGCTTCCATCGCAGCAAATGACCATGCCGGAATGTTGCGAAAAGCCCATGCCGACGCCGCCGCCATGGTGCAAGCTCACCCATGTGGCACCTGATGCGCAGTTGAGCAGCGCATTGAGAAGCGGCCAGTCGCTTACGGCATCGGAGCCGTC
>CAZEEC010000069.1:0-7080 GCA_964511105.1 uncultured Mesorhizobium sp. | reverse complement strand
GGATCCCCCGATAGCGCGCACCAGCGAAACGGTCCGATGCCCCTGCAGAAAAGCGGCCGGATATAGGCCGGGACGAAACCGGGGAAAGCAAAGGCGTTTTCAAGGCCCTCTTCCTGCGCGACCTGGCGGATATTGTTGCCATAGTCAAGCGTCGGCACGCCGTCGTTCCAGAAATCGACCATCGCCGCGACATGTGTTTTCATGCTGTCGCGCGCCGCCTTCTCCACCGCCTTTGGATCGCTTTGCTGCTTCGCGCGCCACTCGCCCACATTCCAGCCGAGCGGCAGATAGCCATGCACAGGATCGTGGGCCGACGTCTGGTCCGTCACCATATCCGGGCGCGGTCCTCCGTTTTGCATGCGTTTGACAAGTTCGGGAAAGACTTCGGCTGCGTTGCCGATCACGGCGACCGATTTGGCCGCGCCTGCCTTTGTCCAGCACTCGATCATTGCCAAAGCTTCGTCCAGCGAATGGGTCTTTTCATCGCAATAGCGGGTGCGAATGCGGAAATCGGCGCGGGTCTCGTCACACTCGACGGCCAAGCAGCAGGCGCCCGCCATCACGGCAGCCAAAGGCTGCGCACCGCCCATGCCACCCAGCCCAGCGGTCAAGATCCACTTGCCTTTCAGATCGCCATCATAGTGCTGGCGACCAGCCTCGGCGAATGTCTCATACGTTCCCTGCACGATGCCCTGCGTGCCGATATAGATCCATGACCCCGCGGTCATCTGGCCATACATAGCCAGGCCCTTTCTGTCGAGCTCGTTGAAATGGTCCCAATTGGCCCAGTGCGGTACGAGATTCGAGTTCGCAATCAGCACACGGGGTGCGTCTTTGTGCGTCTGAAATATCCCGACCGGTTTACCGGACTGCACGAGGAGAGTCTGGTCGTCGTCGAGGTCTTTAAGCGCTGCCACGATCCGGTCGAAATCATCCCACGTGCGCGCAGCCCGGCCGATGCCGCCATAAACCACCAGCTCATGGGGACTTTCGGCAACATCGGGATGCAGGTTGTTCATCAACATCCGCATCGGTGCCTCGGTCATCCAGCTTTTTGCGCTGATCTGGGAACCGGTCGGGGGGAATATGTCGCGCTGGTTGTGGCGGGGATCGATCATTGAGTGTCTCCTCAGACAGCCATGAGATGGCCGGCAATGATGGTGTGCTGACGCATGAGTGAGGCGTCACGAATACGCATGCCGCGCCTGTCGTGGCCGGTGCGTTTCGGTCGCAGAGCACTGCGTGCGGGCTCGCTTGTGGTTCCTTGGAAAGGCTTCATGAGGCGAGTTCCGGGGCCAGCGCAGCCAGTCGGCCTAAGACTTCAGCCAGAACGGGACGCAGCCGCTCTGCCTTCTCCTTACTATAGGCAAAGGGGACAGCCTCGTTTTCAAGATGAGTGGACTGCGCCAGTTCCATCTGGATCGCGTGAAGGCCGTCGCTCGGGCGGCCGTAATGTCGTGTCGTCCAGCCACCCTTGAAGCGGCCATTCACGACATGGCTGTATCCTTGGGCATTCGCGCAGGCATCCACGGTTGCGGCCTCGACACGCGGGTCGCAGCTCATCCCCCCGACGGTGCCGATGTTGAAGTCGGGCAACACACCTTCGAAGAGATAGGGAATGTGCGAGCGGATCGAATGGCAGTCGTAAAGGATAGCCACGCCATGTTGCGCGCGAACCCGATCCGTTTCTGCCGCAAGAGCGGCGTGGTAGGGGGTGTGAAACAGTTCGCGGCGCTGCGCGATGTCATCCGCGTCAGGCGGTCGCGTCCAGATCGGCTCGCCGTCGAAATCGGTCACCGGCACCAGCCCGGTGGTATTTTGCCCTGGATAGAGGCTGGCGCCATCAGGCGGCCGGTTGGCATCGATCACGTAGCGATGAAAATTGGCTCGAACAATCGTGACGCCAGCCAGCAGATCCTCATAAAGCCGGTCGACATGCCAATCCGTGTCGGCCAACATCTGCCCGCGCGGGTTGAGCCGAGCTTTTATATCCGGCGGCAGGAATGTGCCCGAATGCGGCAGGCCCAGAATGACCGCGCCCTCCCCGCGCTTCACCTCGACCGGCTTCATCGCCGTCTTCCTTGCTGACGAATGCACCGCCCGCCACGACACTTGCGCTGCTGCGCGAAGCCGACGAGGATCATAGCGGGAACTCCAGATCGGCAGCCTCGGTCAGAACGCCCCTGCGCATTAGGACAGTTGCTTCTTCGATTTCAGGCGCCAGGTAGCGGTCGACCCCAAGTGGCGGGACGGCCTTGCGGAGCGCGGCCATGGCAGCGGCAAGACGTGGGGCGGTTTTCAACGGCGCACGGAATTCGATCCCCTGTGCAGCGCAAATTGCCTCGATGCTGAGCATCGTGGAGAGGTTGGCATTCATCCGTATCAAGCGCCGCGCACCGTGCGCCGACATCGAGACATGATCTTCTTGATTGGCGCTGGTCGGCGTGCTGTCGGTCGAGCAAGGCGTAGCGAGGTGCTTGTTTTCGCTCATTAGCGCGGCTGATGTCACCTCGGCGATCATGTAGCCCGAATTCAGTCCTGGATTTGGCGTCAGGAAGGGCGGAAGGTCGTGGTTGAGCGCCGGATCGACCATCAGCGCCACGCGCCGCTGCGAAATGGAACCGATCTCGGCCAACGCCAAGGCGATGATATCGGCGGCGAATGCCACCGGTTCAGCGTGGAAATTCCCGCCCGAGATGATCCCAGCCGCCGTTACCAGCGGATTGTCAGTCACGGCGTTTGCTTCGGTCTCCAGCGTGACAGCGGCGAAACGCAAAAGGTCGACGGCCGCGCCCGTCACCTGCGGCTGGCAGCGGATGCAATAGGGATCCTGGACGCGGGCGTCGCCTTCGCGGTGACTCTCGCGTATCTCGGAATTGGCCATGAGCGCGCGCATCGCCTCGGCCACCGCGATCTGCCCCTTCTGGCCGCGCAAGCTGTGGATCTCTTCCTCAAGCGGCGCGGTGGAGCCCATGATGGCGTCGGTCGACAGACAGGATGTGAGGATCGCGTTCTGCGCGTTGCGCCACCCGTCGAACAACGCCGCCAGCGCCACTGCCGTAGAAAATTGGGTTCCGTTGATCAGGCCCAATCCTTCCTTGGGACCGAGCGTAACGGGAACAAGCCCAGCCTGAGCCAGCGCCCGCGCCCCAGGCAGGCGTTCCCCATCGAATTCAGCTTCGCCTTCGCCGATCAGCACGGCGCTCATATGGGCGAGCGGCGCCAGGTCGCCGCTTGCTCCGACCGATCCCTGAACCGGCACCACGGGTGTAACATTGCGCTCGAGCATTCCCTCGATCAGCGAGATTACCTCCCAGCGCACTCCGGAGGCACCGCGTCCAAGACTGAGCAGCTTGAGCACCATCATTAGCCGCGTCGACGCGACATCCAGCGCTTCACCCACACCGCAGCAATGGCTGAGGATCAGGTTGCGCTGCAGCGCGGCTGCATCCTTCGCCGCGATCTTGACCGAAGCGAGCTTCCCAAAACCCGTGTTAACGCCATAGACGGCGGCGTCGCCCTCGGCGGCGGCACGGACCTGTTCGCCCGCCGCTGTCACCCGCGGACGCGCGGCAGGATCCAGCCGAGCCGAGAGCCCCTCGCGCCAAAGAGCTTCAAGTTGCCAGAGCGTGGCAGTGCCTGGGGTCAACGTCAGCATGGACGCCCTCCAATCAAGCGCTGATGCAACGGGTTGAAGCCGATGCGGTAGGACAATTCTGCCGGATCCTCGACATTCCATACCGCCAGATCGGCCCGCATCCCACGCGTGATCTGGCCACAGTCGGATAAGCCAAGTGCCCGGGCGGCGTTGAGCGTCACACCCCGCAACGCTTCTTCCGGTGTCAGCCGAAAAAGCGTGCAAGCCATGTTCATGGCCAACAAGAGCGAAGTCAGGGGCGAGGAGCCCGGATTGCAGTCGCTCGCGAGAGCCATTGGCACATGATGCGTGCGAAACGCCGCCACTGGCGGTGCCTGTGTCTCGCGCAGCGTGTAAAAGGCGCCCGGCAGTAGCACCGCCACCGTGCCAGAGGCAGCCAGCGCCCGCGCGTCATCCTCATTCGCATATTCGACATGATCGGCGGATAGCGCCCGGAAGCGCGCGGCCAACGCCGTGCCGCCCTGACGGGAGAGTTGTTCGGCGTGCAGCTTGACCGGCAGGCCCAAGGCCCGTGCCTCGGTAAAAACACGCGCGATCTGATCCGTAGAAAACGCGATTGTCTCGCAGAAGCCATCCACTGCATCGACCAGTCCCTCGGCATGAGCCTTGCGCAGCGCGGGAAGGCAACCCTCGGTCAAATAGTCGTCGGCCCTGCCCTGGTATTCAGCAGGCACGGCATGAGCGCCGAGAAAGGACGTGCGGATGCGCACCGGACGGGCGACTTCAAGACGGCGGGCAACACGCAGCATTGCAAGCTCGGTGTCGATGTCCAATCCATATCCGGATTTGATCTCTACCACCGCTACACCCTCGGCAAGAAGCGCATCAAGCCGAGGCAGCGCCTGCGCAAGAAGTTCATCCTCTGACGCGGCGCGCGTATCGGTCACTGTAGAAACGATGCCGCCGCCTGCACGAGCGATCTCTTCATAAGACGCTCCCTTGAGCCGCATCTCGAATTCGCGCGCGCGGCTGCCGCCATGCACGATATGCGTGTGGCAATCTATCAGCGCGGGCGTGATCAGCCGGCCTTGCACGTCCTGGTGCTCAGCCGCCGCAAAATTGGCAGGAAGATCGCCGTCCGGGCCGGCCCACAGGATCCGACCTGAGCCTACAACGACCGCCCCACTGTCCGTGACAGGGGCAGCCATGGTGGCGAGGCGGGCATTGCGCAGGACCTGCAGGGCGTCCGTTTCCATCTTGATTCCCCCAGCAACCTAGCAAATTATGTCTATGCTTATTTTTGAGTCAACGGGGCCGGGCATGAAAACAATCTGGGCGGAACAGGCGCTGTTGGAGGATGGCTGGGCGCGCGACGTCGGCGTCACGCTAAATGGCGCGTGCATCGCCCATGTGAGCGCGAACACTCAACCCCATGCCGGCGCGCATCGGGTGGGGGTGCTCTTGCCGGCACCAACCAACCTGCACAGCCACGCCTTCCAGCGCGCCATGGCTGGACTAACGGAGCGTCGCGGAGCCGATCCACACGATACATTCTGGACATGGCGGGAATTGATGTTCCGCTTTCTTGACCAACTCACGCCCGACGATGTTGAGGCCATCGGCGCCTTCGTGCAGATGGAGATGCTGGAAGCTGGATATGCAGCCGTAGCCGAGTTCCATTATCTGCATCATGCGCCCGGGGGCATGCCCTATGCCGACCTGGCCGAGATGTCGTCGCGGATTGTCGCCGCCGCAGCACAGACAGGGATCGGCCTGACGCTCTTGCCGGTGCTCTATCAACAGGGAGGCTGGGACGGGCGCCCGCTGGCCCGAGGTCAAGTCCGCTTCGGCAACGATCTCGATTCGTTCGCGCGGCTTGTAGACGAGGCGGAGGCAGCGCTTGCCGCCTTGCCTGTAGACAGGCGGCTTGGCATCGCGCCGCACAGCCTGCGGGCGGTCGCGCCTAATGGGCTGGCGCTCAGCGCGAAGCTTCGCCCGGATGCGCCCCTGCATATGCACATCGCCGAGCAGGTGGCCGAGGTTGACGAAGTGTACGCCCATACGGGCAAACGACCGGTAGAGTGGCTGTTGGAGAATTCCACTGTCGATGAGCGGTGGTGCTTGATTCACTGCACGCAGATGGAGCGGCACGAAACACTGGCGCTCGCTGCTTCGGGCGCAGTTGCCGGACTATGCCCGATCACTGAGTCGAACCTGGGCGACGGCATCTTTGACGGCGTTGCTTGGTTGGGCGCAGGTGCCCGCTGGGGCATTGGGTCCGACAGCAACATCCGCATCTCTCTGAGCGAGGAACTGCGCACGCTGGACTATTCGCAGCGGCTGCGGGATCGGGTGCGCGCAGCGGTGGCCACTCCACAGAAGTCGACCGGACGGGTGCTGCTGGATGGCGCTGCCAAGGGTAGTGCACAGGCTGCCGGACGCGACGCCGGCGCTATTTCGCCTGGCCGGTTAGCGGATCTGTTCGCACTGGACTCTGCGCATATTGATCTGGAGGGTCTGCAGGGCGATCCCGTGCTCGATGCCTGGATCTTCGCGGCTGATGATCGTGCGGTGCGCGATGTATGGTCTGCCGGCCGGCACGTCGTTCATGAAGGCAGACATGCCGCGCGTGAAGAGATCATCGCCGCCTACCGGCAGGTCGTCCGGCGGCTGAAGGACTTGTGATGGAAAGCGGCGTCAGCTGGCAGCTCGTCCGAGCAGAGGCGCTACGGCGCATTCGCACCCGTGAATGGCAGCCAGGGGCGCGAATCCCGCATGAGGCGGATTTGGCCATTGAGTTGGGCTGCGCCCGCGCTACGGTCAACCGTGCATTACGAGCCCTGGCCGATGCGGGCTATCTCGTGCGCCGCCGCAAGGGGGGCACCCACGTGGCGGCAACTCCCGTTCGCAAGGCCACCTTCGAGATCACCATCATCCGCCAGGACGTTGAGGAGCGGGGACAGGAACACGGCTACCGCCTGTTGGAAGATCGATCGGCTGCCCCGCCTGCTGCGGTGAAGCACGCGTTGAAACTCGCCGGTGATAAGCCATGGCGCCAACTGCGTGCGCTCCATCTCGCCGACGATTCATCGTTCTGTTTCGAGGATCGCTGGGTCAATCCGGCCATCGTGCCTCAAGAACAAATTAGCTTTGAAACCGTCAGCGCCAATGAATGGCTAGTCCGCAACTTAGTTTATACAGGCGGGGAACTCGCCTTCTATGCTGCGCCTGCCGATCCAGTGAGCGCGGCACGTCTCGGTTGCGCTCCAGGAGCCGCTCTCTTCGCCATTGACCGCACCACCTTTCTCGAGGACGAGCCGATAACGGCGGTGACGTTGAGCTACGTGCCGGGATACCGGATGAAAACGGTCCTTTGAGCAAGCTTCGATCTGAGTTAGAACGGTAACGGTCCTTCGCCCATGGTGGGCGGGACGTGGATGGTGCGGAACCCCTTCGACCAGTCGTGGACCAGGAAGCCGCCA
>CAZEEC010000068.1:0-10863 GCA_964511105.1 uncultured Mesorhizobium sp. | reverse complement strand
GAGGCGCCCGACATGCGCCTTTACACGCCGCTCGAACTGGCCGGCCGCAACATCTACATTCGCGAGGGCTGTTATGCCTGCCACAGCCAGATGATCCGCACCTTGCGCGACGAGGTCGAGCGCTATGGCCCCTACTCGCTGGCGGTTGAATCCCAGTATGATCGGCCGATGTTGTGGGGCTCCAAGCGCACCGGCCCGGACTTGGCGCGTGTCGGCGGCAAATATTCGGATCTTTGGCATGTGGAGCATCTGATCAATCCGCGCGACGTCGTCCCTGAATCCAACATGCCGGCCTATCGCTGGCTTGCCCGCAACACATTGCGCGTGGACGATCTTCCGCAACATCTGGCGGCACAGCAGGCGCTCGGCGTTCCCTATACCGACGAGATGATCGAAAATGCCGCCCGCGACGCCTACGGCCAGGCCACGCCCGACACGGCTTTCGCCGACGGCGTTATCGAGCGTTACGGTGACGCCACGCTTGTGCGGGCTTTTGACGGGGTAACGACCCACGTCACCGAAATGGACGCGCTTGTGGCTTACCTTCAGGTCCTCGGGCGGCTGACGGAGGCCGCCTATCAAAACACCGCGGCACCAGAAGAAATGCCTGACGCAGATAACTGAGGACAGGGACATGGGCATCGATCATGAAACGCTGGTTGCCTTTTCCAAGAGCTGGGGCCTCTTTTACCTCTTCGGCTTCTTCATCTGCGTGCTCATCTACGCCCTGTGGCCTGGCAACAAGAAACGCTTCGATCGCGCCAAGAAAAGCATCCTCGACCGGGACGACAAGCCATGGAAATAAAAGAACAGGATCCCGTGACCGGTCGTGAGACCACGGGTCACGACTGGAATGGCATCAAGGAACTCGATACGCCCGTTCCGCGCGGCATCCTGCTTTTCCTGATCGTGACCCATGTGTGGGCCGTGGCGTGGTGGTTCTTTGTTCCGACCTGGCCTTTGGGGACGACCTACACGCAAGGCTTGTTGGGCATCGAGCAAAAGCAGATCGTCGAAGAGCGCGTCGTTGCCGCCCAGGCCGCTCGTGCGCCCTGGGTCGACCGTCTCGAAACCGAGGATTACGACTCCCTCCTCGCCGACCAGGACTTGATGCAGGTCGTGCGTAGCACCGGTCACCAGCTTTTCGGCGACAATTGCGCCGCCTGCCACGGGCGCGACGGCCGTGGCCGGGCGAACTATCCGGATCTGACGGACGACGACTGGCTTTGGGGCAGCGGTCCGGAGGCGATCGCCGAAACGATGCGCGTCGGCATCAACACCGAGCATCCAGAAACGCGCTTTGCCCAGATGTCTGCCTTCGGACGCGACGGGATGCTCGATCGGGATCAGATCCGTTCCGTTTCCGCCTATGTCTATTCGCTGAGCAACCCGGACTATTCGACGGCTGACAATGTCGATCTGCTCGAGGACGGGCGGGAAGTCTACCTGATGACGTGCGCCGGCTGTCACGGCGATGACGCGACGGGCATGCAGGAAGTCGGAGCGCCGAACCTGACCGATGACTACTGGATTTATGGCGGCGAGATGGACGATATCATCGCCTCGGTCCATGGTGGACGGCAGGGCCATATGCCAACCTGGGACGAACGCTTGACGGTTGCGGAAATCCGCCTCCTCTCGCTCTACGTGCACGACCTCGGCGTCCAGTCGCCATGACGGCGCCGGGACGGACATTGCGTAAGCGCTCGTGGCTCGTGTGGCTCCTCGTGCCGGCAGGCCTGCTGGTCGTCGCGGGCGCCAATGCGCATCTTGTCTATGTGGCCGTCCAGTCTCAGCCCGATTGCGTTGCCCACTCCAAAACGATCGGCGGCGGGCACACCTACCGCGCTGCCAGGTCCGCATGCTGAAGGAGAACCCGGAATGACGAGCGAAAACGCCGAATCCTATCAGCTTCTGGGCCAGACCTCCGGCATCGAGGAAACACGCAATGCGCGGCTCCAGCGCCACCTGCCCTACACCGCAGGCCTGGATTGGCTGGCGGCGGGCTGGCGCGACTTTTGGAACCGCCCCGGCTCGAGCCTCGCCTATGGCTTCGTCATTTTCCTGTTGTCGCTCGCCTTCCTGTGGACCCTCTTCGCCTTCGGACGCGACTATATTCTGTTTCCTGCGCTGGCCGGTTTCTTGATCGTGGCGCCGTTCCTGGCCGTCGGGCTTTACGAAAAGAGCAAAGCGATCGAGGAAGGCCGGCATGTGACCCTCGGCGACATGCTGATGGTGCGGCCGCGCGCCGGCGCGCAGGTTTTCTTCACTGGCCTGATGCTGTGCCTGCTGATGCTGCTGTGGACGCGGGCTGCGGTGCTGCTCTACGCCCTCTTTTTCGGCGTGACCGAATTTCCGGGTATCCCTCAATTGGCGGGCATGTTGTTCGGCTCTTTCTACGGGTGGATCATGCTGATCGTCGGAACCGCGATCGGAGGCCTGTTTGCCGCCTTTGCCTTTGCGATCAGCGTCTTTGCGGTTCCCATGCAACTCGACCAGCGTGTCGATGCGATGACCGCAATGGGGCACAGCATGCGCCTCGTCTGGAACAATCTGGTCCCGATGATCGCCTGGGGCGCGATTCTGCTCGTCCTGTTCGCGATCTGCGTCCTCACCGGCCTGCTTGGCATGATCGTCATCTTCCCGCTGCTCGGCCATGCGACCTGGCACGCTTATCGCGTCGTGGCGCAACCGGACAGTCCGGCATGAGTTGCTGTGCTCCTGGAACTGAGGCTGGACTCCAGTTGATGAGCCGGGAGGTCCACGCACGCGAGATTCGTCTTGCCAGCCGCGATCTTGGCGATGGTCTCTTGCAAACGGACCTGTCGGTCCCGCAAGCCCGCTGCGGCGCCTGCATCGCTGCGATCGAAGGCGCGTTGCGGCGCGTCGACGGCGTTGTCGCCGCCCGGATGAACCTGACCGCCAAACGCGTCAGCGTCAAATGGCGCGATGGCGCCGATGTGCCGCCGCTGATCGATGTCCTGGCGTCGGTAGGGTATGAGACGTCTCTGGCCGATGAGAACGATGGCCGCGACGAGGAGTTATGGCGCCTCGTGCGGGCGCTGGCGGTTGCCGGTTTCGCGGCCATGAACATCATGCTGTTTTCGGTTTCGGTCTGGTCGGGTGCGGATGTCGCGACCCGCAACGCGTTCCATCTGATCTCCGCCGCCCTCGCCGTCCCCGCGGTCGCCTATTCCGGCAGGATCTTCTTCGCGTCCGCCTGGAAGTCTCTCAAGGCGAAGTCGGCGAACATGGACTTGCCGATCTCGATCGGCATTCTGCTGGCCCTGGGGCTCAGCCTCTATGACACCTTCACCGGCGGACCGCACGCCTATTTCGACGCGGTCACCTCCCTCATTTTTTTCCTGCTCGCCGGGCGAACGGCCGACCACGCGATGCGGCAAAGGGCGCGCACCGCCGTCACCAGCCTCGCCAGGATGATGCCTCGCGGGGCGACGGTTCTCGGTGACGATTCGACCCGCGAATACAGGCAGATCGAACAGATCGTCCCGGGCGACGTCCTGGTCGTGGCCCCTGGCGACCGTATTCCCGTCGACGGGACGGTCCTTTCCGGAACAGGCGGTCTGGACGTATCGATGGTCAACGGCGAAGCCGGCGTCGAACGCGTCGAACCGGGCTCAGCGGTCCTCTCCGGCGCGATGAATGTCGATGGCGCGCTCACCGTCAGGGCCGACAAGCCGGCGGGGGATTCATTCATGGCCGATATGGTCAGATTGATGGAAGCGGCGGAAGATGGCCGCGCCCGCTACCGAAGGATCGCCGATCGGGCAGCCTCCCTCTACTCGCCGGTCATCCACCTGCTGGCGCTTGTGACTTGCATCGGCTGGATGTTTGCCACCGGCGACTGGCATCGATCTCTGACCGTCGCGATCGCCGTTTTGATCATCACCTGCCCCTGCGCATTGGGCCTTGCCGTGCCGATGGTCCAGGTCGTCGCCGCCCGCCGCCTGTTCGAGTTTGGCATCACGATGAAGGACGGCAGTGCGCTTGAGCGTTTGGCCGAAGCCGACATGATCGCCTTCGATAAGACGGGAACGCTGACTCTCGGCCAGCAGACAGTGACCGAGCAGACGCTTGCGGAAAACGATCTGGCGGCTGCGGCGACGCTGGCTGCCCAATCGCGCCATCCCGTCTCACGCGCCATCACCGGCCTTGTTCCGTCCTCGGCGCACATGGAGGCAACCGACATCCGTGAGCGTCCCGGCTTCGGCATTGAAGGAACGATTGCCGGCCAGGTCTACAGGCTGGGCCGGAAGGAGTGGGCAAGCGCGGCAGCAACAGGCGCGTCAGACGACGGAACGTGGCTTTCCAAGAATGGTGTCCCGGTCGGCTGGGTATCGACGACGGATACGATTCGTCCCGGCGCGGCGGAGGCGGTACGCGCGATCCGCTCCATGGGTATTCCAATGGAGATCCTCTCCGGCGACCGGGCGGGCGAAGTATCGAGGGCCGCCGGCGCTTTGGGCATCGCGTCCTGGCGACACGGACTGCTGCCCAGCGAGAAGGTGGAGCGGCTCCAGGAAATGGCCGTTGCCGGTCGGCGGGTCCTGATGGTGGGCGACGGCTTGAACGACGCGCCCGCCTTGGCTGCCGCTCATGTCTCGATGGCGCCATCGACCGCCGCCGACATCGGCCGCAACTCGGCCGACATGGTGTTCCTGGGGTCGAGCCTCAAGGCCGTGCCCCAGGCCTTGACCCTCGCACGGGATGCGGCCCGGCTCGTTCGCCAGAACCTCGGGCTCGCGGTTGGCTATAATGTTCTCGTCGTGCCGATCGCGGTTGCTGGCTATGTCACGCCCCTGATGGCGGCAATTGCGATGTCGACCTCGTCCGTTCTCGTCGTCGCGAACGCGTTGCGCCTGTCGCGAAATCGCGCCCGCAAGGACAGTCTCGCGCACACGTCGCCCTGGGCTTCGGCGGAGGCGGCATGAATTACAATTACCTCGTCTGGCTGGTTCCGATCGCCTTGGGGATGGGTCTTGCAGGTCTTGCAAGCTTCCTGTGGTCGATGCGCAATGGACAGTATGACGACCTCGACGGCGCCGCCGAGCGGGTCTTGATTCAGGACGAGCCGGACCGCCCGCTACCGCGGGACCCGGAAACAGATGAGCCGCGCGCCGCACGGAACGAAGAGGGCACTGATGGCATTCGATAAAGCAGTGGGAAAGGACGGGCAGATGGCGGCTGAGGCGAAAGACCACTCTTCGAAATGGGTCGGCATTTTGGCCTTCATTTCCGGTGCCGCGGTGATGATCCCGAGCATGATTGCTCTGGCAATCAGCCTCATTGCCGTCCTGTTCCTTCTGTTCTAAGGCAGGAGCCTCATCATCCGGGCAGCTTGGATCTGCGCGCGTGAGTCGGCGGCGTGGTTCCTGCCAATCGGTTCCATGGGCCCATCTGAAGAGGATCACCGGATCCTAAAGGACCGCATCAAACCAACATCGCCGCTCAACCGGACCCGGCATCTTCTATCCGTCCTTCCAATATCATCAGCAGTCGCTTGGCGGCCTGACGCAACTCGTTCGCCAATTGGCCGCGATGCGGCCGCAACCGGTCGATTGGTCCGGCTATCGCGAGCCCGAAACGCCGGTCGCCATAGACCAATGGAACCCCGATTCCCATTACACCCGAAGCGTATTCGGCGCGATCCTCGCACCATCCGCGGTGGATGGAGGCGTCGAGACTGGCCTCCAACTCGTCCGCGGAACGGATCGTGCTTTGCTGGTAGGAAACGAATCTGATCTCGTCGATGATCGCGCGACGCTCGACGGAATCGTAGGTGGTCAAGATCGCCTTGCCGCTCGACGTCGTGTAAAGGGGCCGCCGGTCGCCGATCGAGGCAATGTATCGCAACGGCGCCGCCGCTTCGACCACGTCGATATAGACGACATGATGATCTTCCGCCCGCACTGAAAGCAGCACCGTCTCGCCGGTCGTGGCAGCCAGTTCCTTTAGCTCGCTGTGGATCGTATCGAGAACCGCATCGCCTTCCATGATGGAAGCCGAAAGGACTTCGAGACGCCGCGTCGGATAATAGCCGCCGCGCGGCCGCGTCTCGAAGAGAAATCCGCGCGCCACCAGCGTATCGATCAGATTGAACATGCTCGATTTTGGCATGGCCAGCGTCTGCGCCAACTCCGTTAGGGTCAGCGCCCGCTTCTCCCTGGCGAACAGCTCGATCAGATCGAGCGCATTTTCGACTTGCCGAACTCTCATTCTTCTCCCCTGTGCTGGCAAATAGGACAGTAGCCAATTAGTTCATAGATGTGAACAAAAATTCTTACTCGTGAATAGTGTTGACGCCATCCTTACGCATCGGTAGCGTGTCGAACACATGCCGGCTGAGGATCAACCAAGGAGTAACCGCGACCGGCACTTGGCGACGGCTCTTCGTCGAATGGGAGGGAGGTCGAAGCCCAATTCGGCAAGCTGCACGTCAGTCAGCATGCAGCAGCCGTTCAGGCGCAAAAGCGCTACAACCGGAGGAGAACATGTCATGAAAATCAGTCACTTCTTGCTTACCACCGCGGCCGCCGCGCTGATGAGCAGCTCAGCCTTCGCCATCGACGTCAAGCTCGGCGTGCTCAACGATCGCTCGGGGATCTATGCGGACGTCGCTGGAGAAGGCTCGGTCATTGCGGCCCGGATGGCCGCCGAGGATTTCGGTGCGGCCGAAAAGGGCATCAATGTCGAGATCATCTCGGCGGATCATCAAAACAAGCCGGACGTCGGCTCCAACATCGCCCGCCAATGGTATGACATCGACGGTGTCGACGTGATCCTCGATGTGCCGACCTCGTCCGTGGCGCTGGCAATCAACGACATCACGCGCGAAAAGAACAAGATATTCATCAATTCGGGCGCTGCGACTTCTGACCTGACCGGTAAGTCTTGCTCACCGAACACGATCCACTGGACCTATGACACCTGGGCGCTTGCCAACGGCACTGGTTCGGCAATGGTCGAACAGGGCGGCGACAGCTGGTTCTTCCTGACCGCCGACTATGCTTTTGGCCATCAGCTTGAAGAGGACACGGCCTCCGTTGTCGAGGCCTCCGGCGGCGAAGTGCTGGGCACGGTGCGCCATCCGTTCCCAGGGCAGGACTTCTCATCGTTCCTGCTGCAGGCACAAGCCTCCGGGGCCAAGGTGGTCGGCCTTGCCAATGCGGGCGGCGACACGATCAATTCCATCAAGCAGGCGGCCGAGTTCGGCATCGTCCAAGGCGGCCAGTCTCTGGCTGCCCTTCTTTTCTTCGTCACCGACGTACATGCGCTTGGCCTTGAAACAGCTCAAGGCCTCGTCCTGACCGCGCCGTTCTACTGGAATCTCAATGAACAGACCCGCGACTGGGCAGAGCGTTTCCGTGAGGAAAGAGGCATCATGCCGACCTTCGGCGTGGCCGGCGTCTATTCCGGTGTGCTCCACTACCTGAAAGCCGTCGAAGCCCTCGGCTCCAAGGATGCGGACGAGGTCATGCAGTGGATGAAGGACAATCCGACCGACGATCCGCTGTTTGGCCCAGGTGAAGTGCGTGTCGACGGGCGCAAGACACATCCAATGTATCTCTTCCGCGTCAAAACTCCGGACCAGTCCGAAGGCGAATGGGACTATTACGAGATGATGCAGGAGATACCCGCCGACCAGGCATGGCGTCCTCTCGAAGAGGGCGGGTGTCACCTCGTGCAAGCCTCTGCCGAAGATTGAGCTTTGAACGCACGTGTTGGCGCCGGGTCACGAGGTCCGGCGCCAAAGCGCCGACAATGGGAGCGTCGGACGACAGCCCAACGCCGCATGAAGGAAGAATAGACAATGTTCGGTCTGATGATGGATCCGCCTTTGACCATCCAGGAAATATTGCGGCACGCCCTGAAGTTTCATGCAAGGTCCCAGATCGTGTCGCGCTTGGGTGACCGCCAGATCCACCGCTATACCTATGCCGATTTCGGCGCCCGCGTCCATCAACTGGCGAACGCCCTAAAACAGCTCGGCATAGAACCTGGCGACCGGGTCGGGACCTTGGCGTGGAACAGCTATCGGCATCTGGAACTCTTCTACGCGATATCCTGCATCGGCGCCGTCTGCCACACGATCAATCCACGCCTGTTCCCACAGCAGATCGAGTACATCATCAATCACGCACAGGATAAGGTTCTGTTCGTCGAAACCGACTTTCTGGCGACGGTCGAAGCCATCGCGCCTCGACTTCAAAGTGTTGATTCCTTCGTCGCGCTTTGCGCGCCGGACGAGGTTCCTGCGGCAACCTTTCCCGCTCTCCACTCATATGAACGTCTTTTGGCGGATCAAAAGACGGGCTTCGACTGGCCGCGGTTGGACGAGCGCACGGCAAGCTCGCTTTGCTATACATCCGGAACGACCGGGCAGCCGAAGGGCGTCCTCTACACGCACCGCACGACGCTCTTGCATGCGATGACGGGCAGCGGCGGCGATTGGCTCAATATCCGTGCGCGCGATTGTATCCTGCCCGCTGTTCCGATGTTTCATGCCAATGCCTGGGGCCTGCCCTATGCGGCCTTGATGAACGGCGCGCAACTGGTTCTGCCGGGACACGCGCTCGACGGCGAAAGCCTGACGCAGTTGATCGAGGCGGAAGCCGTCACGTTGATGGCAGGTGTGCCGACCGTGTGGCTCGAATTGCTTGGCCACCTGCGCGCTTCGCGAAAGAAGCTTGAGACAGTGGAGCGCGTGATGGTCGGCGGGGCGGCAGCGCCGCCGGCAATGGTGCGATCCTTCGAGGAAGAGCATGATGTGAGCGTTGTGCACGGCTGGGGGATGACCGAGTTGAGCCCCATCGGGACGCTCGGCTCGCTGAAACGCGGGCAGGTCGGCCTGCCGCCCGATGAGCGCTACCGCATCCAGTGCCTGCAGGGCCGCCCGGTTTTCGGCGTCGATATCCGCATCGTCGATGGCGACGGGACCATCCTCCCCCATGACGGCCGGAGCGTCGGGGTGCTCGAGGTCCGCGCTTTTTGGGGCGCTTCCTCCTATTATCGGGGCGACGCGGCGGAGCAATTCACGCCCGACGGTTGGTTTTCCACCGGGGACCTCGCGGCAATCGACGCGGATGGCTTCTTGCGGATCACGGACCGCACGAAGGACGTAATCAAATCAGGCGGTGAATGGATCAGTTCGATCGATCTGGAGAACATCGCCATGTCGCATCCCGACGTCGCGGAAGTGGCATGCATAGCGGTTCCCCACGCCAAATGGGGCGAGCGCCCGATCCTGTGCATCGTGCCGCGCAACGGCGCTTCGCTCGACCCTCAATCGGTTCTGAGCCTCTATCGGGACAGGGTCAGCCGCTGGTGGGTGCCCGATCACGTGGAGGTGGTGGGCAGCCTACCGCACGGCCCGACCGGCAAGATCTCCAAACTGACCTTGCGGGAGACTTATTCCGATTTCCGGTTACCGACAGCGCGCAAAGAGGGGATGCGGTCGCCGAAGCCTGCGCCAAACACCGGCTAAACCTTAAACCGGTGGGCGATCGAAGACCACGAGAACGCCAACGGCTAAAGAGGCGGTGACGCCTCATGATCCGGCTCAGCATGCGTTGAATCCCCCCTTGCAGTGGAAGCGGCCAGTATCGGTCTGTCTGTCTTGGCACTTTGTTGATCCGCGAACAGTGACCAGACCGATACGAACAGCGCCGCGATCAGCGGCCCGATCACGAACCCGTTGATGCCGAACAGCGCGATGCCTCCGAGCGTGGACACCAGAACCATGTAATCTGGAAGCTTGGTGCCCTGCCCCACCAGAGGCGGCCTGAGTAGATTGTCGATCAGGCTGATCACGAAGATTCCGACCGCAAGAAGGATCACGCCCTGCAATGTCTGCCCTGAAAACAGAAGATAGACCGTCGCAGGCGCCCAGACGAGAAAGGCGCCCACGGCCGGCAGAAGCGAAAGCACGGCCATGATGACGCCCCACAACAAGGCCGCCTGGATGCCGAGCAGCCAGAAGGTCAGGCCGCCGATCGCGCCTTGGATCACCGCGATGATGACATTGCCGCGAACGGTGTATTTCACCACCGTCGCGAACTTGCGCAGGATATGATCCGTCTCGTAATCGCTCAGCGGGCTGGCCCTGCGGATCATCACGGCGAGATTCGAGCCGTCCCGGAACATGAAGAAGAGCACATAAAGCATCACGCCGAGGCTGATCAGAAGCTGTGCGGTGCCTTGCCCGATGGTCAGCGCCCGCTGGGCGATCGCTTGCGCCGCCTCCGCCATGAACGACACCAGCCGCTCCTGCATCTCATCGAATTCGCTCAGGTTGAACGTCGCCAGCGCGTCCGAAACGAAGGACGGCATGGCCGCCTGGACGCTCTCGAATACGGATGCAAGATCATAATCTTCCGCGCTGATCCTGGTATAAAGATTGTTCGCTTCCTGCGCGAGCGCCGTCAGGATCATCGATCCCGGTATGACGACGATGCACACCGTGGCGAGCGTCGAAAGTCCAGCCGCCATGTTTTTGCGATCTCCCAGCCGCCGCAGAAGCCTGCGCTGGAGCGGATAAAACAAAATGGCGAGGATAACCGCCCATAGGACCGCCCCGTAGAACGGCAGCATCAGCCAGACGAAAGCCAGCGTGACGATGACGAGGACGGCTGCGAAGCTCACCCCTTGAACCGCGGTTCGTGACATTTCGATGATCCACTCGAGACAGATGCTGCTCTGCCTCCCATCCGCAGAGGCGCATGGGCCGTCTATACAACATCTGGAGTGACGTCAGAAGCACGGTGGGATGCCATATGATGCGCGGGGCCGGTCTGTTTCCAGGGCATGCGCCACCAGCCTGGCTCAGCGTCCCGCCGCTAGAGC